>CAZEAA010000072.1:15699-19559 GCA_964510015.1 uncultured Sandaracinaceae bacterium | reverse complement strand
AGATCTCGGCCGTGCGGAGCCCAGCGGCGGTCATGATGTCCAGGTTGCCGGCGTACTTGGGCAGGAAGTCTCCGAGACCCTCCACCTCGAGGAACACCGAGACGCGCTTGCCGTCGAAGACCGGCCCGTTCTTGAGCGTGTAGCCCGGCACGTACCGCTGCACTTCCTTGATCATCTCGAGGATGGACTTGGTGATGGCGGCCTGGTCGGGCTCGTCCACCGTGAGGCAGTGCACCGTGTCGCGCATGATGAGCGGCGGCTCGGCGGGGTTGATGATGATGATGGCCTTGCCCTCGGCCGCCCCGCCCACTTCCTTCACCGCTTGAGCCGTGGTGCGCGTGAACTCGTCGATGTTCTTGCGCGTGCCGGGGCCCGCCGACTTGGAGGACACGGTGGCCACGATCTCGCCGTACGAGACGGCCTGCACGCGGCTCACGGCGGCGACCATGGGGATGGTGGCCTGGCCACCGCACGTCACCATGTTCACGTTCTGGGCCTGCTCACCCACCATGGCGGCGAGGTTCACGGGCGGCACGCAGAAGGGCCCGATGGCTGCGGGCGTGAGGTCGATCATCTTCACGCCGTACTTCTTCACGATGTCGTTGTTGGCGCCGTGCACGTAGGCGCTGGTGGCGTCCCAGCAGATGCGGATGTCGTCGGCCACGAGGTGTGGCTCGAGCCCGGCCACGCCCTCGTGCGTGCACTTGAGGCCCAGCTGCTTGGCGCGCGCGAGGCCCTCGGAGGCCTCCTCGATGCCCACCATCCACACCGGCTCGATCACCTCACTGCGGAGGGCCTTGTAGAGCAGGTCCGTGCCGATGTTGCCGGAGCCGATGATCGCTGCCTTGATCTTCTTGGACATGGTTGCCTCGAGCTGCGCCGCGGGTGCGGCCGGGAAAAGGGGGGATGAGCGCGGAAGCTCGTTGGGAGGAGGTCAGGTGAAGCGCACGGCCGCGGTGCCCACGCCGTCCACCTCGAGGCGCATCTCGTCGCCCGCGACCACGGGCTCGAGCGGCACGAGCGAGCCGGAGAGCACCACGTCGCCCGCGTTGAGCGAGATGCCGAACTCACCGAGCGTGTTGGCCAGCCACGTGACGCAGTTGACGGGCGAGCCGAGGGCCGCGCTGCCGAGGCCCTGGCTGAGCAGCGCGCCGTTCTTGTAGACGCGCATCTTCAAGTTGGGGAAGTCGAGCCCCTCGGGGCTCACGTGCTCGGCCCCCAGCACGAACAGGCCGCAGCTGGCGTTGTCGGCCACGGTGTCTTGGATGCGGACCTTCCAGTCCTTCACGCGGCTGTCCACGATCTCGAAGCACGCCATGACGTAGTCCGTGGCGGCCAGCACGTCTTCGTTGGTGACACCGGGACCCACCAGGTCCTTCTTCAGCTTGAACGCAATCTCGCCCTCGGCGCGCGGCTGGATCAGCAGCTGGCTGATCGGCATCTCGCCGCCGTTCTCGTAGAGCATGTGGTCCGTGAGGTACCCGAAGTCCGGCTGGTGCACGTCCAGCATCTCCTGCACGGCCTTGCTGGTGACGCCGATCTTCTTGCCGATGATCACCTCGCCGTCGTCGTGGATGCGGCGGTTCACCATGTGCAGCGACACGTGATACGCGTCGGCGATGGTGATCTCGGGCCAGCGCGTGGTCAGCGGCGTGAGCGTGTGACGCGCGCGCAGGGCTTCGTACAGGGCGTCTCCGTGCTCACGGATCTTGGCGTCGGTCATCAGCCCAGCTCCCCGTTCAGGAAGCGCAGCGTGGTCTCGTTGAAGAGCTTCGGGTACTCCACCATCACCCAGTGGCCGCACTTGCTGATGATCACGGTGCGCGAGTTGGGCACGCGCTCGGCCACCTTGGCGGCACCGGACACCGGGCAGAAGTTGTCGTTCACGCCCCAGAAGCACAGCGTCTCCTGAGTGATGTTGGCGAGTTCGTCCTCCTGGTTCTTCACCAGCAGGCGGGCCAGCAAGCCAGGCGGCTGCGTCTCGGCAATCTGGAGGCGCTCCTCGATGATCTCGTCGGTGATGAGCGCCGGGTTGAAGAGCTGGAGACCAAACGTGCTGCGCATGCCCTCGCGCGTGTGCCCCGCGCCGATGTTCCCGAGCATGGTCTTGATGCCGAGCATGTTCATGTAGGTCTCGCGCTCTTCGAGACCGCCCGGCGCCATGAGGACGAGCTTGCCCACGCGCGCGGCGTGGTCGAGGGCCAGGCGCACACACACCGCGCCGCCCATGGAGTTGCCCACCAGGTGCACCTTCTCGGTGATGCCGAGGCCGTCCAGCATGCGCGTGAACTGCGCCGCCAGGTCGCCCATGAAGAACTTCCCCTCGGTGGGCTTGCTGCTGTAGCCGTACCCGAACATGTCGGGCACCAGCGTGCGGTAGCCCGCCGCGTTGAGCGCGGGGTAGTTGCCCTTGAAGTTGCTCCAGCCGCTGGCGCCGGGGCCCGAGCCGTGGATGAAGAGCACGGTGCCGCGGTAGGGGACGCCCTCCGCAGCAGGGAGGTCGTGGAGGTGCAGCGTGACGCCGTCTCCGACGTCGACGTACTTGGCTTCGGGGACTGCCGGTACAACCATGCTCGTGTCTCTCTCTTCGCTCAGGCCGGGACTTCGGGCTTCGGACGCTTGCGCGGGGGGCGACGATGGCCCCACTCGCTGATCTGGTGGTAGGTGGTGGGCACCCACGTCTCGTCGTCGATGATGCGACCGCCGTGACCGAACTCGAACTGCGTGCCGCTCGGGGTCTGCGCGTAGAACGAGAACATCTTGTCGTTGGGGTGCCGACCGAGCTCCTGCTCGATGATCACCCCGTGGTCGCGCGCGCGGTCGTAGGCCAGGCCCACGTCGTCGATGCTGGCCACCTGCAGCATGAAGTGGTGCACGCGCTTCGGCATGGGCCCGCCCATGGCGAGGCTGTGGTGCCGCGGGTTCGTGTGCAGGAACGCGATGTCGACCTGAAAGGTCCCGATCTCGCAGACGATGTGGTCGCTGAGCTTGAAGCCCAGCACGTTCATGTAGAAGTCGCGGCTCTCGTCGCGGTTGCGCGTGGAGATGACCAGATGCCCGAGGCCCAGCTCGTCGGCCACGAAGTGCGAGCCCACGTAGTCGCTCTTGAACGGGTCCTTGCCGTACGAGGGGCCGTAGAAGATCTCCACCGGCAGGCGGCCCGGATCACGGAAGGCGATCAGGCCGAGCACGCCGCGGTTGGCGCATGCGTCGGCGCTGCCCCGCGTGACCTCGATGCCCGCGGCTTCGAGGTTCTTCACGCACTCCTCGAGCTTGCGGGCGTCGGCCACCTGCCAGCCCAGGGTGCGCAGGTCGTCGCGCGGCCCCGGAGTGACGACGAAGCGGTAGGCGTGGCCGTCCATGCGGAAGCGCATGGTGCCGTCCTCCGCCTTGTCGACCAGCTGGGTGCCCAGCACCTTGGTCATGAACTGTTCCCACGCGTCGAGGTCCGAGACCTCGAACTCGAGGAAGCCGAGCTGCTGAATGAGACTCATGGGGCGGCTCTCTCCGGCGGGGCTCAGATGAAGAAGTCGGTGTTCTTGTTGCCGAACTGCATGGCGCCGAAGTTGGCGGCCGGCTTGTCCGGACCGTTGGCGTGGTGCGCGCGGATGGCGTGCACGTCCTGCCAGTGACGGTTGATGTCGTTGCCCTGGAAGAGCACCCGGCCACCGCACGCGGTGAAGAGCGCGTCCACCACTTCCACGGCAGCGCTCACGGCACGGGCCGAGTCGTTGCGGAAGCGCGCGCGGCGGTCGAGGGGGATGGGCTCGCCACGCTCGAGGTAGCCGTACATCTCGTCGAAGTTGCGCTCGAGGGTGATGATCTCGCGGTCGATCACCGCCGCCGCTTCCGCCGCCGCG
>CAZEAA010000072.1:0-15689 GCA_964510015.1 uncultured Sandaracinaceae bacterium | reverse complement strand
TTGTTCAGCAGGTTGTCGGAGGCCTTGCCGCCGGTGGCCTGCGAGACCTTGGTCTTCATGTACTCGTTGAAGGACTCGAGGGCACCGAGCGCGGCGCCGAGCGCCGGCGTGCTGACCGAGCGCACGTGGATTTGCCCGAACGGGTAGCGGTACACCGGCGAGGGGTTCACCTCGTTGCCCGGGCTGTTCGAGCGGAAGCCGTCGAAGAACTTGTGCATGTGGTGCGCGGGCACCTTGGCGTCCTTGACCAGGATGTCCTTGCTGCCCGACGACTTGAGGCCCGAGACGTGCCAGTTGTCGACGATCTCGTAGTCGGCGCGCGGCAGCAGGAAGGTGCGCATGTCGGGCGGCGTGCCCGCGTCGGTGGGGACGAAGCCGCCCAGGAAGATCCACTGCGCGTGATCGCAGCCGCTCGAGAAGGACCAGTGGCCGTTCAGCGAGACCGCGCCGTCTTCGAGCCAGGTGGACTTGCCCACGGGCATGTAGCTCGAGGAGATGAGCGTCTTCGGGTCATCGCCCCAGATCTCGTCCTGCGTCTGCTTGGGGAACAGCGCCAGCTGCCACGTGTGGACGCTGAGCACGCCGTAGACCCACGCGCTCGACGCGCAGCCCTTCCCCAGCTCGACCTGGAGCTGGTAGAGGATCTTGGGGTTCATCTCGTAGCCGCCGTAGCGCTTGGGCTGAACCGCCTTGAAGAAGCCCAGCGCGTGGAAGTCCGCGATGGTCTCGTCCGGCGTCCGACGCAGCTCACCCGCGGCTTCTGCCCGCTGGCGCAAAGTCGGGGCCAGCTTCCGCGCTCGCTCGATCAAATCCTCGGGAGTGACGTCCGCCATGGAATCCTCGTGTTGCGGCGCAACGCGCCATAAAGTAGAACATGTTCTATCTCACGGATGCACCGCTGTCCAGCCGCGTCTCCGGTATTTGAGTCCCAGCCGAAAGAGCCCCCACATGTCGCTCCCCGCCGATCCCAAAGACTACCGTGCCATCGACCTGATGCTGCAGATCCCCGGCGAGGACAACAGCGCCTGGTACGAGTCCATGAAGCCCCTGCTGCGCGACGAGGAGAGCCGCAGCGTCTTCAAGATGCCGGCCCAGTACATGTTCAAGGACATCCCGGACACGGGGAAGCACGACGACTACGTGGCCTACACGCTCGGTGAAATGGACCGCTGGGGCATCGAGCGCGCCATGATCAGCGTGAACACGGACAAGTCCCAGAACCTCGACGCCATCAAGCGCCACCCCGAGCGCTTCTTCGCCTGCTACGGGGCCGACCCCAACCAGGGCATGGACGAGGTGCGCAAGATCAAGCAGCTGCACCGCGAGCACGGCATCAAGTGCGTGACGGGCTTCCCCTCGGGCCTCTGCCCGCAGGTGCCCATCAACGACAAGAAGTGGTACCCGGTCTACGCGGCGTGCGTGGAGCTGGACATCCCCATCTCGCTCACGGTGGGCGTGCCCGGCCCGCGCCTGCCCATGGCGCCGCAGCACGTGGAGCTCATCGACGAGGTCTGCTGGTTCTTCCCGGAGCTGCGCTTCGTCATGCGGCACGGCGCCGAGCCGTGGGTGGACTTGGCCATCAAGCTGATGATCAAGTACCCGAACCTCTACTACTGCACGAGTGCGTTCCGTCCGAAGCACTACCCGAAGGCCATCGTGCAGTACGCCAACACGCGCGGCGCGGACAAGATCATGTACGCGGGCTACTTCCCGATGGGGCTCTCGCTCGAGCGCATCATGCTGGACATGCCCGAGGTGCCGTTCAAGCCCGAGGTGTGGCCGAAGTTCCTGCACGAGAACGCGAAGCGCGTCTTCAAGCTGGAGTAGGCTGCCCAAATTTCCGTCCGTGCTCAAAATGGGGACCGCTAAACTGGCCAACGAGGCTATGCTCCCCGGCGTGGAAGACAGAGACAGCGCGTTCAAGGCCATCGCCGAGCACTGTGACCTCGACGCTCGGCTGGCCATGATCCCGCCCTCCGCCAAGTGGCGAGGGATGTACTTCGATGCGGTGGAAGGCGTGCTCGAGCGCGCCGGCAAGCTCCCGGAGTACCAGCGCTTGATGCCCGAGTCGTTCTCCGCGCTGCGCTACTACCCCGCCGGCGACCTGCTCCGGCACGTGGCCATGGGCGGCGCGCTGCTGCGGTCACCCGAAGACGTCCATGCCGGGATGTTCGAGGTGGGGCGGGACAACGCCGTGGCGTTCGCCAGCACGTTGCTCGGCCGCACGCTCGTTCGGCTGCTGTCCAACGACCCGTACCGCCTGCTGCTCCAAGGCGCGTCGGCCAAGCGCCAGACGTCCACCTACGGGCGCTGGCGCATCGAGCGCACCAGCGAGCACAGCGCGGTGATGCACTTCGAGCAGGAGTACTGCTGGATCGAGTCGTACATCCGCGGCGCGGGGATCGGCACCTTCGAGTCGGTCGGAGCGACCGCCACGATCGACGTGGAGCTCGACGGCCCGTACGACGGTCGGCACTTGATCCACTGGTAAATGGGGCTGCCATGGCGTCGCGACTCGCCAGATGGTGAGATTTCGTCGTCCGTTTTGGGTGTAAGTCAGGGCTTGAAATTTCTGGAAAATCGTGGTCCGCCCACGAGAAGTCATATTTTCCGCACTGGCATAATGTCTGCATAGGGGCGGAATCATGACCTCCCCAGCTGCCCAACTCGTCACTGACTTCGACCTCTTTCCAGAACGTGAATCCCACATCAGCGGGATCTTCCTGCCCCTACCGACGTCCACGTTGCCCGCGGACGCAGCGGCGATGCGGCTGGTGGCGGCGCTGCTCGAGCGCGGCGTGGACACGTACTTCGGCATCCCCGGTGGCCCCGTGTGCCCCATCTTCGAGGCGCTGCGCATGACGCCCGGTGTGACGCTGATCGAGTCGCGTCACGAGTCGAACGCGGCCTTCGCGGCAGCGGCGTATCAGCGCGCCAGCGGCAAGACGCCCTGCGTGGTGGTCACCGCGGGGCCGGGCATCACGAACACGGTCACGGGCATCGCCTCCGCGAGCCTCGAGCGCATCCCGATGCTGGTCATCTGCGGCGACGTGCCGTGGGCCACGCACGGCGGCTGCTTGGCGCAAGACTCGGGGCCCGCCGGCCTCGGCGTGGAGCAGATCCTGGCGCCCATCACGCGCGCCCGCATTCGCGTGGCTCACCCGCGCTCCGCCGCGACGCAGGCCCTCGCCGCGCTCGACGCCGCCGTCTCGCCGCTCAACCCGGGTCCGACGCTGCTGGTGGTGCCGCTCGACCGCGCGACTCCGTCGGCCCCCGCGGTGCCGGTCACGCCCGCGGCGAAGCGCTTCGTGATGGCGCCAGACGAGAGCGCCACCGAGGAGGCGTGCCGTTGGCTCGCGCAGGCCACGCGCCCGCTCATCGTGCTGGGCGGCGCCTGCCGTGGCCACGAAGCCGCGGTGCAGCGCTTGGTGGACCTGCTGGACGTGCCCTTCGTCACGACGCCGCGCGCCAAGGGCATCGTGAGCGAGCTGCACCCGCGCTCGCTGCGCACCGGAGGGATGGCGGCCTCCATGTGGGCGCGCCGCTACACGGCGGAGCCGGTGGACGTGGCGCTGGTGCTCGGCACCGACCTCGATGACACCTCAATGGGGCCCACGCCCTATGTCGGCCTGGGGGGACGACTGGTGCACGTGGACATCGACCCGAGCGTGTTCAACCGCAACGCGCCGACCGCGTTGGCCATCCAGTCCGACGTGGGCGCCTTTGCGGACGCCGCGTACGACGTGGTGGCGCGCGAGGGCCTGCGCAACGGCCGCTGTCACCGCGTGCTGCGCGACATCAAGCGCGAGTCGGCCTTCGACGTGCCGAACCACGGGGCCGATGACGCGGCGCGGATTCGCCCGCACCGCGCGCTCTCCGACCTGCAGCACGCCGCGGGCCCGAAGGCGCGCTTCATCACGGACATCGGCGAGCACATGCTGTTCGCCCTGCACTACCTGACCGCCGAGCGCGGCGACCAGTTCCAGATCCACCTCAACCTGGGCAGCATGGGCTCGGGCATCGCGGGCTCCATCGGCATGGCGCTCGCGGACCGCACACGGCCGGTGGTGTGCGTGTGCGGCGACGGCGGCATGCAGATGGCTGGGATGGAGGCGCTGGTGGCGGTGCGCGAGCGCCTGCCCATCACCTTCGCGGTGTTCAACGACTCCCGCTACAACATGGTGCACCACGGCATGAAGCAGATCTTCGGCGAGGCCGACGCGTGGGAGACGCCGCACGTGGACTTCGCGGCGTGGTCGCGCTCGCTCGGCATGCCCGCGGCCATCATCGACGGCCCCGGCGAGATCAGCGCGGGCTTGCTGCGCGAGCTGCGCCCCTTCGGTGGCCCGGTGCTGTTGGACGTCCGCATCGACCGCGAGAGCCGCATCCGCGGGGGCGGTCGCGTGGAGGCGCTGCAGCACATGTCCATGCTGGCGACGGGCGCCAGCGGCAGCTTCGAGAGGGTGGCACAGTGACTCCGATCTTCATCCGCGGCATCGGCACCTGGTTCCCCGACACCGTCCGCACCAACGCGGCCTGGCCCGCCGAGTTCTCGGCGCCGCGCCACCACGGAGCGCCCACGGACCGAACGTTCATGGACATCCCGCGCGACCTGGACGACCTCGCGGGGCGCATCTCCGACAGGCACATCGCAGCCGAGATGCTCGACCCGTTCATCGGCGCGGTGGAGCGACGCATCGCCGACGAGTCCATCTCTTCCCGCGAAGCCGAGACGCGCGCGGCCGTGGCTGCGTTGGCCGACGCCGGCGTCGCGGGTGAAGACGTGGACGTGGTGATGTCGTGGGCCATGATCCCCGACCGCATCTCGCCCTCGGGCGCCAACCACGTGGCCCACGCCATCGGCGCCGAGCGCGCCATCGCGTGGGGCGTGGACGCGGCGTGCGCCAGCTCGCTGGTCCAGCTCAAGACCGCCGCGGGGCTGATCGCCTCGGGTCAGGCCAAGGTGGTGTTGCTGACCCAGTCGCACCTCATCAACCGCTCGTTCCCCATGGCGCATCCGGCGTCCCCCGGTCTCGGTGACGGGGCCTGTGCCTTGGTGGTCACCGCAGCCGAGGGCCCGTACCGACTTGGCGCCATTCATGGACGGACGCACGGAGAACACTTCTTGTCAGTGACGTTCGTGCGCGACAGCGACCCCGCGGACCCGGCCTGGTACCTCCCCGGAGGAGGCTCGCGCGTGGGCAGCGTCAACCACGAGGGCGCGCGCTACCTCATGCAGGAGACCGTTCGCATGGGCGTGCGCACCATGCGCGAGCTAGCCGCGATCGAGGGCATCGACCCCGAGTCGATCAGCACCTTCTGCGCCGTTCAGCCGCGCGCGTGGATCCCCGGCGCCATCGCCGAGTGCCTGGGCCTCGCCCCCGCGGCGACCGTGCACACCTACACGTCGGTGGGCCACCTCGGGGGCTGCGGGCCGGTGGTGAACTGGCACGAAGCACGGCGTCTCGGAAAGCTGACCTCAGGGTCCACACTCGGTGTCTACGCTCAGGGCGCGGGCTTCGTTCGCATGGGTGCCCTCGTCCACTGCATCTGAAGTCGGCGCGAATCGTGGAGTGCCCGCGTACCCGCTTCTGATAGGCTGCGCCGAGTTCGACGTGGATTCTACGACCGACATCGACCACCACATCGCCGTGCTGCTGATCGTGCAGACGGAGGGGCTGGCGGAGGAGCTGAAGCCGCTCCTCGCGGCGCACCATCCTGCGTGGAACTACCGGGTCGAGTTGCTGTTCGATGCGCGCGCGCCCGAGGTGGCCATCAACAGCGCGCGCATCGACTTCGGTCAGGCACCGCTCGGCTACCTTGCGTCCAGCGACGTCACGCGCTTCGACGCCATCCGCTCGGGCGCCGACGATGCGGTGGTGCTCACCACCCCCGACCCGAAGGCCTTGGCCGTCTTCCTGGATGTGCTGGTGCTGCGCGCGCAGCTGCGTCGCGATCACGCGGCGCTCTCGCAGACGGCCGCGCAGAGCGAGAAGCTCGCGGCCCTGGCCACGCTGGTGGCTGGCGTGGGCCACGAGATCAACAACCCTCTCTCGGCCATCATGCTGTCGGTCGCCGCGTCGCAGCGCTACCTGCAGCCGCTGATCGACGCGAGCCGCGCGGTGAGCCTGGCGTCCGAGTCCGGTGTCGGCCTCCCGAGCGACGAGGTGGCGCGGCTGTCCATGAGCGTGACCCCCATCCTGGCGCGCGAGGGCGGCCCGGCCATCACGCGCGTGCTCGACGACATCATGGGCGCCGCGGGCTCCATCGCTTCCGTGGTGCGCGACCTGCGTGTCTTCGCGCGCGCCGACGGCGACGAGCCCGCGAACATCTGCTCGGTCCCCGAGGTCATCGACCACGCGCTGCGCCTCGTGGGCCGCGAGTTCGCGTCGCGCGCCATCGTGGAGCGCGACTACGCCGACAACCTGCCGCCGCTGGTGCTGCCGAAGCACCGCCTCACGCAGGTGCTCACCAACCTGCTGGTGAACGCGGCGCACGCCATGAACGAGGTGGAGCGCCCCACGCACCGCGTGCGCATCACGGCGCGGGGCGACGGCGAAATGGTGATCATCAGCGTGTCCGACACGGGCCGCGGCGTCCCGCAGGACCAGCTCGAGCGCATCTTCGACCCCTTCTTCACCACCAAGCGGGAGGGCCTCGGCACGGGCCTCGGTCTCAGCATCTCACGCTCCATCCTGCACCGCCTGGGAGGCGACCTGCTGGTGGACTCCATCTATGGCGAGGGTGCCACGTTCATGTGCCTGCTGCCCTGCCCCAGCCCGGAGCAGGTGCGGTCCGCCACGCACGTCCCCGGACATCGCATCGAGGTGCCGATGGAGCGCGCCCTGCAGTGGTCGCTGCTGGCCGTGGACGACGACGAGCGCATCCTGCGCGCCTACTCACGGTTGCTCGGGCGCGACTTCCGCTTGGTGACCGCGCGCGACGGACTCGAGGCCTGCGAGCTCCTGCGCTCGGGAACGAACGTGGACGCCATCGTGTCGGAGATCGACCTCCCCGAGATCACCGGCCCCGAGCTGCTCGCGTGGCTCGAGTCCGAGATGCCCGAGCTCGCCGACCGCGTGCTCTTCGTGACCGGCGCCCAGGACCGCCCCGCCTTCGCCGAGTTCGTCCGCGAGCACGCCGACCGCGTGCTGCTGAAGCCGGTGGCCCCCGCCAAGCTGCGCGAGTCCCTCGAGCGCGTGGTGAACGTTCGGTTGGGCACGCCCAACAACGGGCTGGCTCGGCCGTGAACCTGCTACGCTCGCGCTCGCTATGACCGAACCAGCATGGGGCCCGAGCTTCGACGGCGTCCGCTTTGGCATCGAGCCGGTGGCCCCGGGCGCGCCGCTTCACCTCCCGCTCCACGTGGAGAACCACGGCCGCACCGCCGTCCGTGTGTTCGGCTTCAGCAAGGCCTATCCGCGCTCGCTGCGCATCTCGCCCCCGAAGCCGCACCGCCCGTACGTGCGCGTGTCGTTCGCCGACACCAACCTGCTGCATCCGCCCGACGCGTTCATGAAGCTGGTGATCGGCGCGCGGCTCACCACTGTCCTCGACGTGAGCTTCGCGCTCGACCTCGCCGCGATGGGCCCGCTCGACCTGTGCTTCGCCTACGACGAGGTGGAGGCGCAGATGGTCACGCCGTGGAACTCCCCGAAGGGCGTGGAAGCGCTGACCGGGCTGATCACGCTGCAGCCGGGCTGAGGAGCTGAAGAGCCCGAGCAGCCCGCTTCTCAGCGGCGCTCAGACGCTGTAGCCGCCGTCCAGCATGAGCATCTGGCCGGTGATGTAGCTGGCGCGCGACGACGCCAAGAACGCGGCGGCCTCGGCCACCTCCTCGGCGGTCCCGAAGCGACGCAGGGCGATGTTGCGCTTGGAGGCGTCGAGGTAGGCCTGGTTCAGCTCGCCGGTCTCCACCAAGCGGTGGAACATGCCCGCGTCGATGACGCCGAGGGCGACGCTGTTGGCGCGAATGCCGAAGCGGCCCTCTTCCTTGGCGATGGCACGCAGCAGCGCCTCCACGGCGCCCTTGGGGGCCACCGACAGCACGTCGCCCGTGGGATAGCGCGCGAGGCCCGCGCTGCTCACGTACACGTACGACCCGCCGCCGCCGGCCTTCAGCTTGGGGAGCGTGTGGTGCGCCACGTGGAAGAAGCCGTTCACGTCGGCCTCCATGACGTTGCGCCACTGCTCGGGGGTCACCGCCGAGAAGTAGGGCTGGTCGATGGGGCTGCCGGCCGCGTGCACCACGGTGTGCAGGCGTCCGTAGCGCTCGGTCACCGCCGCCACGCATGCGCCCACGCCAGGCTCGTCCGCGAGCGACAGCGGGTGAGCCGACGCGCGCCGCCCGAGGGCCTCGATCTGCGCGACCACGGCCTGCGCCGCGGCCTCCTTCGAGCGATAGGTCACGGCCACGTCGCAGCCCTGCTCGGCGAGCTTGAGCGCGATGCTCTGGCCCACACCGCCGCTGCCACCCACCACGAGCGCAACGCCCTGCGGAAAGAGCTCAGGCATCGAGGGCCTCCCGCAGCTTGAACTTCTGCACCTTGCCGGTGGGGTTGCGCGGCAGCGAGTCCACCACGCGTGCGGTGCGCGGCACCTTGAAGTTGGCCATGTTCTCGCGCGACCAGGCCAGGATGGCGTCCGCCGTGATGGACGCCCCGGGAGCCGGCACGACGAAGGCCATGCCCACCTCGCCCAGGCGCTCGTCCGGCACGCCGATGACCGCCACCTCGCCCACCCCCGGCATGCGCAGCAGGGTGTTCTCGATCTCCGCGGGGTAGGCGTTGAAGCCGCCCACGATGAACATGTCTTTCATGCGGTCCGTGATGCGGATGTTGCCGGCCTCGTCGAGCATCCCCACGTCGCCGGTGTGCAGCCAGCCGTCCGCGTCGATGGCCTCGCGCGTCTGCGCCTCGGCCTCGAAGTAGCCCACCATGACGTTGTAGCCGCGCAGCACGATCTCGCCGGGCTCGTTCGGGGGCAGCGGCCGGTTGTCCGCGTCCACGATGCGCACCTCCACGTCGGGCATGGCACGACCCGAAGTCTCCGCGATGGTCTTGGGCGCGTCGCCTTGGCGGCACATGGTCACGCAGCCCGTGCTCTCGGTCAGACCGTACGCCGTGATGACGGTGTCGAACTTCAGCTCGTCGCGCATGCGCTCGATCAGCTCCACCGGGATGCTGGCGGCGCCGGTTACCGCGAGGCGCAGCGACGAGATGTCGAAGTCGCCCCGCTTGGGGTGCATGAGGATGGACTGATAGAGCGCGGGGGGCCCCGGCAGCACGGTGATGGCGTGCTCCTGCGTGCGCTGCAGCGCCACGTCCACGCTGAAGACCGGCTCGGGATACGTGGTGCAGCCGTTCATGAGGGCCGAGAGCCAGCCCGCCTTGTAACCGAAGCTGTGGAAGAACGGCATGACCACGAGGTAGCGGTCACCCGGCCGCAAGCCTGCGATGTGGCTCCACGCCCGGAAGGTGCGCAGGTCCTGGGCGTGGGTGCACATGGCGCCCTTGGGCTCACCGGTGGTGCCCGACGTGAAGAGCACGTCGGCGAGGTCGTCCGGCGAGACGCTCGCGAGGCGCGCGGCGGCGTCGGCGTCGCTCACGCTCTCCGCGCGCGCGAGGAAGGTAGCCAGCGTCTCCACGCCCTCGGCGGCGTCGCCGCGCAGGATGACGGTCTTCTCGAGCGCGGGCAGCGCCTCGCCCGAAGAGGCCAGCAAGGCCACGTAGTCGTTGCCCAGGAAGCCTTGGACCGTGAGCAGGATCTTGGCGCCGCTCTTCTTGAGCAGGAAGGCGGCCTCGATGCCCTTGTAGCGCGTGTTCACGGGCACCACGACGGCGCCGGCGGCGTGCGCGCCCACGGCCACCACCATCCACTCCCACATGTTCGGGGCCCAGATGGCGACGCGGTCGCCCTTCTGGATGCCAGCGGCCATGTACGCTTAGGCGGCCTCGTCCACGCGCGCGGAGAAGTCACGGAAGCTGATGCGGGTGTCCGCGTCCACGATGGCGAGCGCGTCCCCGTACGTCTCTGCGACACGACGCACCATGCCGGGGATGGTGCCGAACTCGAGGTCCCCGCGAGGGCATTCTTCACTCATGGGGCGATCCTAGCAGCCGTTCGGCAAAAGTGAAACACGTTCTACTTTGGGTACCTCCCCTCCCCGCGGGGTGGCGCGCTACGCTCTCGCGATGAACCGCTTCCGCCTCGGCTGGCGTATCGCGCTGACGATGCTGTCCATCGTGCCAGCGAGCAGCCGCGCCATGTGCCCTGCCACCGAGTACTCCGGGGTGTTGCGCACGCCCACGGGCGACGAGGCACTGCCGAATGGCTGAACGCGGTACCGCTGTCGCCGCGCTCAAGCGCGAGCTCACGCTCTACACGTGGCTGCTGCTCTTCGTGATCGCCTCGTGGTGGGTCATCGAGCTCATCGACTTCCTGCTCCCGGGCATCACGCTCGACGACTACGGCGTGCAACCGCGCACCGAGTCGGGGCTGTGGGGCATCCTGTTCATGCCGTTCTTGCACGGCGGCTTCCAACACGTGCTGAACAACAGCATCGGCATGCTGTTCCTGGGCGGCGCCGTGATCCTGCGGAGCGTGCGCGACTACATCGTGGTCTTCCTCATGGCCATGGTCGTGGGCGGCCTCGGCGTGTGGCTAATCGCTCCGTCCAACAGCGTGCACATCGGCGCGAGCGGCGTGGTCTACGGCTACCTCGGCTACTTGCTGACCACCGGGTGGTTCGAGCGCAAGCCGCTCGCCATCGTGGGCAGCATCCTCGCGGCGGTGCTCTGGGGCGGACTCCTGCCCGGGGTCTTGCCGGGACAGGAGGGCGTCTCGTGGCAAGGCCACCTCTTCGGCTGCCTCGGCGGCGTGATGGCGGCCAGCTACTTGGCCAAGCGGCGCCCCAAGGAGGCGGCTGCGCCCGCGCGCCGACGGGCGCGCTGAGCCGTGTGCGCGAGACGAGCAGGCCACCAGGATTGACGGCCCGGAGCCGCCTGGGCAGTCTCGGCTCCGCGCCATGGCCACCGTCACGCTGACCAAGCACCTCTTCACGTTCTTCCCGCAGCTCGAGGGGCGCGAGCTCGTGGTGGAGGCGCGCACGGCGGCCGACGTGGTGCGGGCGCTCGAAGGGCTGGCCCCCGGCATCGCGCTCTACTTGTGCGACGAGCGCGGGGTGCTGCGCACGCACGTGAACATCTTCATCGAGGACGAGCGCATCCTGGATCGCCGTCGCCTCACCGACCCCGTCGCGCCGGACGCGCGGGTGTTCGTCTTGCAGTCCCTGAGCGGAGGTTAGGTCATGGCGAAGCGCATCCTGGTGGGGACCCGCAAGGGCACGTTCGCAATCGAGAAGCACGCCTCGGGCTGGGCGCCGCGGCTCTTGGGCCACGCCGGACAAGGCGTGAACTTCGTGGCGCGCGACCCCAACACGGGCACGCTGTGGGCGCTGCTCGGCCACGGGCACTGGGGCGCCAAGCTCTCGCGCTCGAAGGACGACGGCGTCACGTGGGAAGACGCCCCGCAGATCGTCTATCCGGAGGGCGCGCGTCACTACGCCGACGTGCTGCCGGTGGAGGGCGAGCCGGCGCCCACCTCGCGGCCCATCAAGGCGTCCACGTTGCTGAAGCTGTGGGTCATCTCGTTCGGCAGCGACGGACGCATCTACGTGGGCACCATTCCCGGAGGGCTGTTCGTGAGCGACGACGGCGGCGAGAGCTTCGCGCTGAACCGCCCGCTCTGGAACCACGAATCGCGCGGCGGCGACCTCTTCACCACGGACGGCACGGGTGACACACACTGGTGGGGCACGCCGGCATCCGAGGGCGAGTTCGCGCCGGGCATCCACTCGGTGGCCGTGGACCCGCAGAACCCGAAGCGCGTGCTCGTGGCCATCTCGACCGCCGGCGTGCTCGAGACCACGGACGGCGGGCAGACCTGGCGCGGCCGCAACAAGGGCATGCTCAACGACTACCTGCCCGACCCCGAGGCCGAGTGGGGGCACGACGCGCACTTCATCGCGCTGTGCCCCGCGCAGCCCAACCACGTCTGGCAGCAGAACCACTCGGGGGTCTTCTACAGCAGCGACGGGGCGGCCACCTGGAAGCGCGTGAGCCAGCCGGAGGTGGGCGTGCACTTCGGCTTCCCGGTCGCCGTGGACGACCACGACGGCCGCACCGCGTGGCTGGTGCCCGGCAAGTCCGACGCCGAGCGCATGACCATCGGCGGCGGGCTCTTCGTGGCGCGCACGCGCGATGGTGGCGAGAGCTGGGAAGCCCTGCGGAACGGCTTGCCGCAGGAGCACGCGTACGACGTGGTCTACCGCCACGCGCTCGCCAACCGCGGAGCCTGCCTGTGCTTCGGCACCACCACCGGCAACCTCTACGTGAGCGAAGACAGCGGCGACAGCTTCGTCACCGTGGCGAACAACCTGCCGCCCGTCTACTCGGTGCGCTTCGGCTGACAGCGCGCGTCACCCGCGGCTGGACTCCGTCCGCGGCTTCCACGTGGGCAGTCGCACAGTCAGACGCGTCCCCTCGCCGGCCTCCGAGGCGAGCGACACTCGGCCACCATGAGCCTTCGCCACGTGGGCGATCAGCGCGAGCCCCACACCGTGGCCCAGCGTGGTGGACTGCCGCGCTGCGCGGCTCCGGTAGAACGGCTCGAACACGCGCTCGCGTTCTTCGAGCGGGATGCCCGGACCTCGATCCGCCACGTCGATCAGCGCTTCACCCGCCTCGGCGTGGACGTTCACCGCCACGCTTTCGGTCGAGAATTTGAGGGCGTTGTCGAGGGCGTTCGTCAGCAGCGCCGTGAGCAACGCCGCATCGCCGCGCACCAGCACGTCGTCCTGCACCGTCACGCGCAGCCGGTCGCGCCGCTCGGGGGTGAGGTTCTCCCGCGCGGCCTCGAGCACGTCGCCGAGGTCCACGGCGTCCGCCTGGGCCAGGGCGATGGCGTCGGGCTGCGCCAGGATCAAGAGCCTCTGCACCAGGCTCACGAGGTCCGCGACGCGGCGACGCGTGTTGCCTATGGCGACGGAGTCCTGCGGCGACGCGGTCTCGGCCAGCAGCTCGAGCTCACCCACCAGCGACGCGAGCGGCGTGCGCAGCTCGTGCGCGGCCTGGGCAGCGAAGCCTCGCGCGCTCGCGAGCGCTTCCCCCAGCTGGACCACCAGCTGCGCCACCGACGCGCGCACCTCTTCGAGCTCCACGTGTTCCAGCGGCGCGCCGAGCACCTCCGGCCGCGGGTCTGCGGGCTGCACCTCGCGCACGCGAGCCGAGAGCGCCAGCAGCGGGCGCAACGCCCACACGGAGGCGCGATGGCTCACGAGGCCACCGAGCAGCGCGCCGATCAGGACGCCCGCCAACACCGACCACGCCAGCAGCCCCGAGCGGGCTTCGGCCGCGCCGGAAGCCATGGCCAGCGTCATGCTGCCCGCGCCGGCCGGGACGGCACACACCCGCAGCGGGGCGCCGTCGATGCTGGCGTCGTCGCAGGTGCCGGGCCGCATGTGGGGCAGCGCGAGATCCCCCGCGAGGAGGCCACCTCCGGCGTCGTCGAGGCGCGCACGGACACCGGGCAGGTCTTCCACCTCGTCGAGCTCGTCCAGCAGGGCGCGCAAGTAGACGGTGCCGCCCGTGAGCCCGTCGTGCAGGGGCGTCGCGAACGAGCGCGACTCGACGCCTCCCCCGTGGGCTTCACGCTCGTCGTCCCACTCTTCTTCGACCTCATCGCGCACCTCGTCGGCCAGGCGCGCTGCGGCCGTGCGCAGGGTGTCGTCATCGTGCGCAGCGAGCAGACTCCCCGCGGCCGTCCCAGAGGCCACCGCCGCAGCCGCTCCGCCGAGCGCGGCGGCCAGCGCACTGGCGAGCGCCACGCGCCGCGCGAGCCGCTTGCGCGCGCCGGTGCCCACGGTCACGTCAGACGCCACCGAGCGCGTACCCCTCGCTGCGCACCGTGCGGATCACGCCGGCGCCGAGCTTCCGACGGATGCGGGTCATGAGCGTGTCGAGGCTGGCGCTGGCGCCGTCGCTCTGGTCGTCCCACACCGAGTCGAGGATGGTGGCGCGTGAGACGATGCGCCCCGGCTTGGCGCCCAGCAGCTTGAGGATCGCCCACTCCCGTGACGTGACGGGCACCTCTTCTTCCCCGCGCAGGGCGAGGCACGCATCGAGGTCGAGCACCACGTCGCCGAGGGTCAGGCGCACGCCCCGCTCGATGGGGCCACGCCGCCCCAGGGCTCGCACGCGTGCGCGCAGCTCGGCCACCGCGAAGGGCTTCGGCAGGAAGTCGTCTGCGCCCGCGTCGAGGCCCTCCACGCGCTGACGAATCTCGCCGTGCGCCGTGAGCAACAGCACCGGGAAGCGCATGTCCTGACGGCGCAGCTCGCGGCAGAAGTCCACGCCGTTGCCGTCCGGGAGCTCCACGTCCAGGACCAGCACGTCGGGCGCGTCGGCGGCTACGGAGGCGCGCGCCGCCGCGAGCGTGCCGGCCAGCGAGACGCGATAGGACTCGCGCTCGAACGCACGGGACAGCATGTCGAGCAGCTCGGGTTGATCATCGACGACGAGGAGGTGCACGCCCGCATAGTACGAGGCGGCGGAGCGCGAGGCCCACACCCCCGTTCAGACACCGTCGAGGTGCGCCCGCCTCGCTGTGCGACCGTTGAGGAGCCGTTGAGACGAGCACGCCAAGGTGGGGGCAAAGGAGTTCCCCATGTCTCACTCGCTACAGAACCTCACCCGCACTCTCCTCGCCGCGTTCATGGTCCTCGCCATGAGCGTCACCTCACTGCCCGCGCTCGCCCAGCAGGCCCGCGGCATCACCCTGCAGGACGCCGAGCGCATCGCCCTGCAGCACTTCCCCGGCGCCACGGTCGAGAGCGTGGAGCGCGACGTGAAGCAGGGCGTCGCCGTCTACGAAGTGGAGCTCCGCGACGACCGGGGCGTGGAGCACGAGATGGTCATCGACGCCGCCGACGGACGGGTGATCCGCACCCACGTCGACGACTGACCGGGTGAGCTGCGTCTTGCCGCATTTTCGAGAGCGACGTAAGACTCGCCCATGAGCCAGACGCAGCTTGACCTCGTCCACGTCGACGAGCCTCGCGACGGTGACCCCGACGCCACCCGCTTTTCGTTCGACTCGCAGCTCGCGGGTGGCCGGGTGACGCTCACGGAGTCGCTCGAGCACCAGCCCGACGGCATCCGCAGCGCGGCGTTGATGGCGGGGATCAAGTACGCGGACAAGCTCGACTTCATGGTGGTGACGCTGCCGAAGCCGGGCCCGGCCGTGGGCGTGTTCACGCGCAACCGCTCGTGCAGCCCCGCGGTGCTGCTGGACCGTCAGCACCTCTCGGACGGCGAAGCGCAGACCCTCGTGGTCATCAGCAAGAACGCCAACGTGTTCACGCCGAGCGCCATGGACGACACGCGCGCCATCGTGAACGAGGTGGCCAAGCGCCTCGCGGTGCGCGACGTGGACGTGATCACGTCCATGACCGGCGTCATCGGCGTGGCGCTGCCCATGGACAAGATCTACGCGGCGCTCAAGCGGCTGCCGGGCGAGCTGCAAGACGGCCTGCACCCCGACGTGGCCTCCGCCATCCTGACCACGGACCGCGGGCCCAAGGTGGCCTCGGCGCGCTTCGGCGACGTGGTGCTCTGCGGCATGGCCAAGGG
>CAZEAA010000071.1:12123-19591 GCA_964510015.1 uncultured Sandaracinaceae bacterium | reverse complement strand
GTCGGCGCCACCGCAGGCCACCGAGACGTGCCCGTCGTCGTCAGCGTCGGCCACCGACCCGCAGAACTCGAGGCAGCGGCGGCCGGCTTCGTCGCACTGCTCCGCGGCGCAGCGGGGCGCGGCCGCGAGGCAGCCGTTCTCGTCGGCGTTGGGGTCTTCGGGCGCGCATGTCGCCACGCCATTGCAGAAGACGCCGTCTTCACACTGCGTGGGCGCCGTGCACGTCCAGCCCGCGTCGACGACCGGAGCCGCCGCTTCCCCGCAGCCGACCACGCACACCCCCACGCATGCGAGCAGGCCAGCCTGGCCCCACGCCAACCACCAACCACCCACGCTCTTCATGACGGCGATGCTCGCGTGAGGCTGGGCGGCGTGTCAACGGACGCCGCTTGCCAAGACGGGTGAGGAGCGAGAGCCTCGTGCAAGATGACCAAGACTTCCGGCACGAAGTCCGGCTGCGACCACGAGGTCGTGATCGTCGGCGCGGGCTTTTCGGGCCTCGGCGCTGGCATCAAGCTGCGCGAGGCCGGCATCCATGACTTCGTCATCTTGGACGCAGCCGACGGCGTGGGTGGCGTGTGGCGACACAACACCTATCCGGGTGTCGCGGTGGACATCCCCTCGGCCACCTACTGCTACTCGTTCGAGCCGAACCCGCATTGGTCGCGCGCGTTCGCACCGGGCAAGGAGCTGCGCGCCTACGCGGAGCACTGCGCGGACGAGTACGGCCTGCGCCCACACCTGCGGCTGCGCACCTTCGTCGAGAAGGCGGTGTTCGACGAGCCCCACGACCGGTGGCGCGTGCACACGAGCGAGGGCGTCATCACGGCGCGCTTCCTGGTGGGCGCCGTGGGTCCGCTCGACAAACCCCACATGCCGGACATCGAGGGTGTCACGCGCTTCGCAGGCCAGGTGATCCACACCGCCCGCTGGGACCACACGGCCGACCTGCGCGGCAAGCGCGTCGCGGTGATCGGGACCGGCGCGTCGGCCCTGCAGCTGATCCCGAACATCGTGGGCGACGCGCAGCAGCTGGACGTCTACCAGCGGACCGCCATCTGGGTGCTGCCCAAGGTGGACTTCGCGATCGCCGACCCGGTGCGGGCGCTCTTCGAGACAGCGCCACCCACTCAGCAGGCGATGCGCCTGGTGACCAGCGCCGCCACCGAGGTGATCATGGTGCTGGGCGTGGTGCAACACACGAAGTTCCCCTTCCTGGTGCGAGCCATGGAACAGGTCTGCAAGCAGCACCTGCGGCGCCAGGTGAAGGACCCCGCGGTGCGCAAGAAGCTCACGCCACGCTACTCGTTCGGTTGCAAGCGACCGTCGTTCTCGAACCGCTACCTCAGCAGCTTCAACCGCCCCAACACCGAGCTGATCACCACGCCCATCGCGCGCATCACGGAGACGTCCATCGTCACGGAGGACGGCCGCGGGCGGCCGATCGACACGCTGATCCTGGCGACGGGCTTCAAGGTGCTCGAGCTCGGTGCCATGCCCGCGTTCCCGGTGGTGGGTCTCGACGGCGTGGAGCTCGGCGCGTACTGGGATCAGCAGCGCTACCAGAACTACGAGGGCATCTCGGTGCCCCAGGCGCCGAACTTCTGGCTCATGAACGGGCCCTACTCGGTGACCGGCGCGTCGTGGTTCAGCATCATCGAAGCGAACGTGCGCCACATCGTGCGCTGCATCCGCGAGACGCAGCGGCGAGGCGCGACGCGCGTGGTGGTGAAGCAGGCGCCGCACGATGCCTACACCGCGGAGATGCGGCAGCGGATGGAGAGCACCATCTTCACCCAGCCGGGCTGCGCGAACTCCAACAGCTACTACTTCGACAAGCACGGCGACTCGCCTTTCGTCCGTCCGCACACGGGCCTCCGGCTGTGGTGGCAGAGCGGGCACTTCGACCTCGAGCACTACGCGTACTCGGGCGCGTGACCTCCCGGTCAGAGGGACTCGATCCAGGCGCGCACCCGCGCCGCGGTCTGCTCGTCGCGACGTTGCACGCCGATGGGAGGCATGGGTGCGGCCGGTGACTGTCGCTGCAGCGCGAGGAACAGCACGCTCGTCTCGGGATCCCCCGGCACCACACGGACCCCTCCGGCCGAAGCGGAGCCCTCGGTGAGGACGCCCACGGTGTTGGTCACGAACACGTCCGGGCGCATGTCGAAGCTGGATCCGTCCACGCCGCTGCCGTTGTGGCAGTGCACACAGTTGCCCTGCGCATAGCTGATCACGTCGCGCTCGAGCGGGTTGCCTTCGTCGTCATCCTGCTCATCGTCGCCCTCATCGTCGTCGTCCCCGATGCCCTCGAGCTGTAGCTCCGTGAACCCCAAGATGGGCCCCATGCCGGCCTCGTGACAGCTGGCGCACTGCGTGACGTGCGGAATTACGTGCGTGAACGACTCACCCTCGAGCTCCACCGGCACATCGCGCGAGTCCTCCGGCTCCATCAAGCGCGCACCGTCGGCGCTTCCGCCCGGGTGCAGGTACACGGCGTACTCGGGCCCGTCGGCCGTCATGCGAATCACGCGCGTCTCCACGAACACGCCGTCGTAGCTGAACTGCTTGAAGAACAGCGTGCCCTCCGCAATGGCGCCGGGCTGCGCAGTGGAGCCGTCCGGCGTGAGGATGAAGCGCTGCTTGTCCGCACCGTTGGTCCACAGCGGGAACACGGGCGCGTAGGTCGGCAGCTCCTCGATCTCGGGCGCGAGGCGCTCGAGCTGGTCGGGAAAGACATCGACCTCCCCAGCATCGCCGCCGCACGACAGCCCGAGGAGCGAAGAGCACAGCACGGCCATCGAGAAGCGCAGACGAGTGAGGTGGGTGGACGAAGTCATGGGTCAGCTCGCCGAGTTCAAGGGTTCAGTCGGAAGAGGCGGCCGCGGCCGTAGCTGGCGCCTGGGCTCGTGGTGCAGCGGTCGGCGAACGTGGCGGCGTACACGAAGCCGTCGGGCCCGACGGCCCAGCCCGTGGCGTTCTCGAGGTGCGAGAGGGGCTCGTCGCTGGTCACCGCTCCGTCATCGTCCAGCGTCAGACGCCGCACGAACCCCACACACATGTCTCCGTAGAGCACCGCCCCCGCCAGCTGCCCGCCATACCGGTCGGGACGGTCCGGGTAGCTGGCCCGCGCCGCCCATGCGACCCGTGGCCAGCGGAGCGCGGCCGGCGGATCAGCCCTCACGAACGGATGCGTCTCGCTGCGGTCCCAGTGTCGCACGGGGTCCACGAAGGCCGCGCAGGACCCGGTGCAGGGCCCCTCGGCAGCAGGCCAGCCGAAGTTCTGGCCGGGCGCCGTGATCACGTTGATCTCCTCGTAGGTCCCCTCGCCCACGTCGCCCAGGATGATGCGCCCGAGCTCGTCGCGGAAGCCCATCCACGGCGAGCGCAAGCCCTTGGCGAACAGGATGGGGCTGCTGCCGTGCTCGGTGTACACGGGTGCCGCGGGAGCCTCGTAGCCGCCGTGCTCGGGGTCACGCGACGGGAAGAGGCGCACCACGCCGCCGAGCGGAGACGAGGTGTCCTGGGCATTCGCGCGCACCGTCTTGTCTCCGAACAGCGCGAGCAAGGCTCCCTCCTCATCGAACATCAGCGACCCCACGTTGTGCCAAGGCTCGGTGGCGTCATCGTCCCCCAGCTCGAGGATGGTGACGTACGACGACGCGACGGCCGCGTAGTCCACCTCGTGCGCTGCGACGGGAAGCGTGACGCGACCGATCGCGCTGTGGCGGTCGTCGGTGCAGTGCCCGAGGAAGACGTAGCCGTTCTCGTCGAAGTCGGGGTCGAAGGCCACGCTGATCAGCCCGCAGTCGAGCGAGTCGTGCGCGCGTTCGACTTCGAAGGAGCCCAGCAGCCGCGTGGACATCGCGTCGGGGTCGACGACGTGATGCTGCACCTCCCCCGAGAGCAACAAGACCAACAGCTGGTACGTGCCCGGCACGAACGCGATGGCCGCGATGCGACTGGGCGCGCCGGCCAGCGAGAGCTCCGCGAAGGACCACGGAGCCGCGGGCGGAGGTTCCTCACACGCGGCGGTGAGGCCCATCACGAGAGCGACACAGACACATCGAATCAGGTTGCGAATGAATGACACGACACACCTTCGTTGACGGATGAGGGTTGGTTGGGGTCGCTGGACGGACGAGTGCCCGGCCGCCCGGTCGGGCGGTGTGGAATGACCCCGCTGCAGGTCGGGCTAGGGGTGAGCGTCGAAGGCGGACAGGCATCCCAGCTCTGGGATCCCGATGTCCGGGGGGACGCCGCAGTAGGCCGCGTCGGGGCCAAGGTCCACGCCAATCCCGTGGTCCACGCCGGTCCCGAGGTCATTGACGTGGACCGCGATGGCCACGTCCTGGTCGACGCAAGCGGCGCTCGATGCCGCGAGCACGCCGAGGAACGTCCCTCGCACGAGGTTGCCGAGCCACCGGTTCATGAGAGTGCAGTGTGCCTCACGCGGCAAAGCGTCTCACGCCCCGCCGCTCTTTCTCGCCGCCCGCAAACCGCGACCATCAGGGGCCCCACGAGAGCCCCACGGTGCCCACCACGAACGGGCCCGACCACTCGAGGGCTGCCACGCCGCCGACCAGCAAGCGGGTCTTGGGGAGCGTCCATCCCACGTAGACCCGCACGGGCACGCGAAGGGGACCGCGGCGCCAGGCGGCCTCCACGCGGAGCACGGGTCCACTCCACGGGACGACGGCGCGAACCCCGGCGAGCAGTGAGCCAACGGGCGGTGTGCCCGTGAAGAAGCTGAGGGCGCCCAGGTAGCCCCCGCCCAGTTCGAGGGATGCATGGCGTGTGTGCAGGTGGCCCGAGACCAGCCACTGCAGCGTGACGAGGCGCGAGCGCACGTCCGCGAGGTCGACCGTGGTGCGCCCGCCGCCCACGAAGGCGCCGAGCGACACGCTCAACGCGCGGTGCGGCATGAAGCGCAGCTCGAGTTCGCCCAGCGTTTGCGCCCACTGCGAGCGACCCGCGTACAGCAGGCCCACGCTGGCCGAGGCGGTCCAGCGCGGCAGGGCGTGGGCAAGGAGAACGGGCGCGCGGAGCTCGTGGGCTGGCTCCCGCGCCGCTGCGGTGTCGAGCTCCACCGCCTCGGGTGTCCCGTTCACGGCTGGGACCGCGAGCACGGGAGCCGCCGTCGGCTCCTCCGTCTGCACGACGTCAGCGCCTGCGTCGGATGGGGCCGCGGGGTCGCGAGCCGTCGCGTCGGCCGACCACTCGCGACAGGCCTCGAGCAGCTCGACCACCGTCAGCGCCACCAGCCGTGGAAACCCGCGCCCCGTGCGCGCCTCATCCCCCAGCTGGGCCGGCGCGCCGCACGCGTCGCCATGAGCATAGAGCTGCAGCACGGCGCCGGTCGCGCCACACGACAGCGTGGCCGAGACGGCGGACGCGCCGGCCCACGCGCGGCCCGCCGCGTCCACCCCACGCAGCGCCAGCGTGAGGGCGGCGTCGAACGCGGCGTGGTCCGCTCCGGCGCACCCTTCGATGGTGAGCGCGGCGCCGCCCTGCGCGCTCGCGACCTCGGGCCGCAGCGAGGCCCCCATCGCGAGCACGGCCAAGGCCACGGCACGGGCGAGAACTCGCAGCGGAGGCTTCACGTCCACGCAGTGTTCCACGGCGCGGAGACCGTCTCACGGAATCGGTGTCGCAAGACTCTCTATCCCATGACATCATAGTTTATACGATTCGATATTTTCCGTGGGCACCGTCCGCAGGAAACGTCGCAATTCCAGCATGGCACACCGGTTGCTCTAGGGGTCTCTCGAGACTCACAGAGGAACCCGTCATGTCCCGCTACACGAAGTACATCAGCCACAGCCGCACTCCGCAGACGCAGCCCGCGTCGCCGAAGCAGGCCCGCAACGCGGCCGGTGGGTTCGCCTTCGTGGTGACCCCGTGGACGCGCCTCGAGCGCTTCCTGATCCTCGGAGCCGAGGGCGGGACGTACTACGCGAGCGAGCAGAAGCTGGTGCTGGCGAACGCGCGCGGTGTGGCCGCGTGCCTCGACGAGGACGGCCTGCGCGCGGTGGCGATGATCGTCGCCGTGAGCGAGGCGGGTCGCGCGCCCAAGCAGGGCCCGGCCATCTTCGCGCTGGCGATGGCGTGCGCTCATCCGCACGACGCGACGCGCGCAGCGGCCCTCGAGGCGCTGCCGCGGGTGTGTCGTACGGGCGCTCAGCTCTTCGAGTTCCTCACCACGGTGCAGGAGCTGCGAGGCTGGGGGCGCGGTCTGCGCAAGGCCGTGAGCCGTTGGTACTTGGCCAAGACGCCCGATGCGCTCGCGTATCAGGTGGTCAAGTACCGGCAGCGCGAGGGCTTCACGCACCGTGACGCGCTGCGCCTGGCGGGCGGCGCGATGGCAAACGGCGCGATGGGTCCTCGCTCGCTCGAGGTCGATGCGCTGCTGCGCTTCATCACCACGGGTTCGGACGGCTTCGGTGCACGCACCGTCGTGCGTTCGGGCAAGACGTCGCACTACGACGCGATCCCGGTCGAGGCGTTGCCGCGCCTCGTGATGGCCTTCACGGAGCTCCAAGGGGAGACCAACGAGGCACGGGCGGCGCAGCTGATCACCGACCACGGGCTCACGCACGAGATGGTGCCCACCACGCTCCACGGTTCGCCGTTGGTGTGGCGCGCGCTGCTCGAGCAGATGCCCATGACCGCGATGCTGCGTAACCTCGGTCGCTTGACCACGCTCGGCGTCTTGGCGCAGGGCTCGGAAGGCACGGCGCTGGTGGTGAGCCGCTTGGCGGACGCAGACCGGTTGGCGAAGGCGCGTGTGCACCCCTTGGCGGTGCTCGTGGCGCTGAACACGTACCGCATGGGCCACGGGGTCCGCGGTGGAAAGCAGTGGACGCCCGTACCCCAGGTGACGGCCGCGCTCGAGCGCGCGTTCTACCTCGCCTTCGGGGGGATCCCCGCCACCAAGGCGCGGACGCTCTTCGCGCTGGACGTGTCCGGCTCGATGGGCATGGGACAGGTCGCCGGGATGACCGGCATCACGCCGCGCGTGGGCTCGGCCGCCATGGCCATGGCCACGATGCGGGCACAACGACACTTCCTGATGATGGGCTTCTCGCACGAGCTCGTGCCCCTGCACCTCCACCCGCGCATGTCGCTCCAGGAGGTCATCAACACCGTTTCCGCCGTCCCGATGGGCGGAACGGACTGCGCGCTGCCCATGCTGTGGGCCGCGCGAACCCGCACGCCGGTAGACGCCTTCGTGGTGTACACCGACAACGAGACCTGGTTCGGTCAGGTGCACCCGCACCAAGCGCTGGACCAGTACCGCCAGAAGATGGGCATCGCGGCGAAGGTGATCGTGGTCGGAATGACCGCGACCAAGTTCAGCATCGCGGCTCCCGATGACCCGAGCATGCTCGACGTCGTGGGCTTCGATACCGCGGCGCCTCGCGTGATGGCGGACTTCATCACGGGGTGAGAGCCCCAAGCCCTGCAC
>CAZEAA010000071.1:0-12113 GCA_964510015.1 uncultured Sandaracinaceae bacterium | reverse complement strand
GCCCTGCACCGTAGCTCAGCCTGGTAGAGCAACAAAACGCGGCCTTCAGCAACTTGCCCGATCCTCGGACCGGGCCGAGTGAGAGTCGTTATCGCTTACATCGAGTAGGACGTGGGTTCGAATCCCACCGGTGCAACCAGCTGGAGCGGGCCGAAGCGCACGGGTTATCATTTGGATTGATCACTCCCGTTCGCACCCCTTGCCCGTCTCTCTTATCTTTCCCATCCGCATGCTTCGCTACAGCCCTCAGGTCGCCCTCGAAGACGCTGCCCACGTGTCCCCCCACTCCGGGTGTGGCTACACGCTGCGCGTGGCGGTGCCTGCGGATCGCGAGGTGTTGGCGGACGTCTACCTGACGTGTCGCCGCGCCACGTTCTCGTGGCTGGACCCCGCTCAGTTCCAGCGCTCCGACTTCGTGGAAGACACCGAGGGCGAGCGCGTGGTGGTCTGCGAGGCCGCCGGCCGGATCGTGGGCTTCAGCGGCACGTGGCTGCCCGACAACTTCCTGCACCACCTCTTCGTGCTCCCGGAGCACCAAGGCCACGGAGCGGGTCTCGCCCTGCTGCGCGCGTCCATGCGCGACATGACGGGGCCCGTGCGACTCAAGTGCGTGGCGCTGAACCAGCGCGCGGTGCGCTTCTACTCGAAGCTCGGCGGCGTGATCGAGGGCACGAGCCAGGACGGCCCCGAAGGGCCGTACCACACCATTCGCCTACCGAACCCGCTGCCCGCGCCAGCATAGCGTCGAGCGGCGGGCGCTGCGCGTTGACAGCGGCGCAAGCGCGAGCCATCTGACCCACCGAAAGAGAGGAGACTTCGTGGCCCTACGTCCTTCCTTGGTGTTGCTCGTGCTCTGCTGTGCACCGCTCGTTGCGTCCTGCGGTTCGAGCAACGCGCCCCTAGACATGGGGGTGCCTCCCGACGAGGGTCCCTTCGATGGAGGGCTTCCCAGTGTTGGAATGTGCGAGACGTGCATCACCTCGGGACAATGTCCGGCCACAGCGGACTGCGTGGAGTTCGGGCCCAACCGGTTCTGCCTGCTGCGAGCGGAGGACGACTTCTCTCTGTGTCCCCGCACCTTCGAGAGCGCCGTCCTGCTGGCGGATCCGACCCAGCGCTACTGCCTGCCCACCGAGGGTTGCTGCATCGACGAAGATGACGACGACTACGGCCAGGGCGAGTTCTGCCAAGGCCCGGACTGCGATGACGACGACGCTTTCGCGCGACCGAACGCAGACGAGCTCTGCAACGGGGAGGACGACGACTGCGACGAAGAAGAGGACGAGTCCACTGTCGACTGCGACCCTGCGCAGCAGTGCATCGAAGGTAGCTGCGTCCCCATCTGATCGAGGCTCCCACCATGTTCGGCGACGAGGGCTACACGACACTCTTTCGGCTGCGCGGCATGCCGGTGCGTCTGCACTGGAGCTTCCCCTTGGGGATGCTGATGATCGGCGGCGTGCGCTTCGCGCCCGGTCTGTGGCTCGCGTACTTCGTGTTGGTGGCCGCGCACGAGCTGGGGCACGGCATGCTCGCGCGGCGCTACGGCTGCCGGGTGATCAGCTTGGACATCCACGGCTTCGGGGGGCTGTGCTCGTACGCGGGCCATCCCACCGCCTACCAGAACTCGGTCATCGCGTGGGGCGGGGTGTTGGCGCAGGGTGCGTTGGGGGCCCTGACGCTGGGCGTGCTCGCTGGCTTCGGCCCGCCGCGGACCGACTTCGCGGCCGAGATGGTGCACGTCTTCACGCGGGTGAACGCGATGATCGCGGCCATCAACCTGCTGCCGTTGAACGGCCTCGATGGCGGGCGCGCGTGGAAGCTGCCGGGCTTCTGGTGGCACCACGCCCGCTCGCGGCGCGTCTCCACCCCGCACCCCGATGACCTGGCCGCGGGCTTCGCCGAGAAGCTGAGACAGCGGGAGCCCGGCCCCTTCGCCAACGAAGAGGGCGGTGACGGCGCCCGCGTGGTCCGCATCGAGCGAGGCCCCGACGGCCAAGTGCGCGTGGTGGCCGTGGACAGCGGCGACGACCCCCAGCGCCTGCACTGACTGAGCGTCGTCAGTCCGCCGCAGCGCAGAAGGCTTCTTCGTTGGTGGCGTCGCGGCAGACGGTGTTGCACAGGTAGGTGATGCACTCCGCGTCGCGTGCGCAGGGCTCGCCGGTGGGCTTCCGTTCCTCGCAGGTCCCGGTGGTGAGGAACGGAATCGATGCCGTGCACTGCAGCCCCGGCTCGCAGACCCCGTCGTAGTTGCACTCGTCGCCCTGTGCCGCCGGGCGGACACAGGCCCAGTCGGGGTTGGCGACGGTGCCCAGCTGGGTGCAGATGCCGTCCTCTTCGCACGTGAAGAAGCTGGGCAGGTCCAGCAGCCGACTCTCTTCGCATGCGTCGCCGATGGGGATCGTACCGGTGAGCACGCGTGGGAACGTGGGCGGTTTGGGCGGGAACACGAGCCACATCTGGATGGCCGGATCACACGCCGCCACCAGCTCGCGCGCCTCCGCGAGCGCCACGCCGGCCTGCCGAGCGTCGTAGCCGGTGCGGGGGTCGAGCACGTATCTGCCGAAGTTCCCGACACACTCGGACGACACCTGTCGTGTGCAGGTGTCGAAGTCGCGGGTGCTCGCAGAACAGCAGTCCCGCTCACCCGTGCACGCCAAGTCGGCGAACTCGGCGCAGAAGTCACTGGCCGCCACGGGAACCGAATCGCTCCGGTGGCGGTCGGTGTCGAGCACCAGCGAGCAGGCCGCGATGAACGGGATCGACGCGAGGACACCGGCGCGCAGCACGCGAGACGTGGTCATCAGAACGTCCCTCCCGCCGCGAGGCCCCAGGCCCCCGCGGGGCCTCCGATCATGGGCGCGAGCTGCACCGTGGTGCCCGGCTCCTCCGCGGCCTCGGGCTCGTCGAGGACGTCCGCGCGGCGCGCGCGCTGGACGAAGAAGATGATCAGGCCCGTGGCCAGTCCCGCCGCGCCGATGCCCAGCGAGACGTCGGCCGAGAGCGAGTAGGCGCGCAGCTGGCGGACGTCCGCTTCCGTGCAGAACTCACCCGCGTCGGCACCGCAAGACCGGCCCACGCGCTTGTCTTCGCGCGCGGCGAGGCCCGCGAAGGTGGCGAAGCTGGCGGCCCCCACCCCGCCGACCACGAAGCCGACCAACGCTCCCGGACTCACGCGAGGCGCATTGCGCGCGGCGATGCGCTCCGCCTCTTGGGCTCGCCTCTCCGCGTCGGCCAAGCGGCGGGCCTCTTCCGCTTGGGCCTCGGCCGCCGCGCGTTCCTGTTCTTCGGCGGCCACTCGCGCGGCCTCGGCGTCCGCGATCTCCTGACGCAAGAGCACCAAGCGCGCCTCGAGAGCGCCTCGCTCGCCGTCCGGGACCACGGGGGACTCGAGATACCCCGAGAGCGCCTCTTCGGCGCGCACGAGCTCACCCGCGCGCTGCGCCGCGGTGTAGATGTTGTAGAGGAACTCGGGCGAGCGCATGGACGAGTACGCTCGCTCGAAGGCGTCCATCGCCTCGCGGTAGCGGCCATGCTCGTAGTGCTCGCTGCCCTCCTCGAACGCCTGACGCGCGGCCTCGCGGGCCGCGCCGTCGGGAGCGCGGCGGCCCTGCTGAGCGGCCGCGGCGTTCACCGACAAGGACAAGACCACCACCACGACCCACGAAGCTTGGCGAAGCACGGCCGAACGATAGCAGCGCACGGAGAGGGGTGTCAGCCCAGCACCTTCGCGACGGCCGCGAGCACCGCATCGTGGATGGGCCCGTTGGTGGCGATGACGCCGGAGTTGACCGCGAGCGTCCCGCCGCGCCCGAAGTCGAGCGCCGCGCCGCGCACGTCCGTGACGCGTCCGCCAGCCTCTTCCACCACGATGAGGCCCGCGGCGTGGTCCCAGATCTTCTCGCGGTAGTCCTTCCGCGTGGGCAGGCGCAGGTAGATGCTGGCGTCGCCGCGCGAGAGGCCCGCGTACTTGGCCTGGCTGTCCATGCGCAGCCCGGGCGCCGTGATGCCCAGCAGCTGCGCGATCTGCACGCTCTGGTCCTGGTCGCTGTGCCCCGCCTCCACCGACTCGCAGAAGCGCGCCTGCGACGGGTCCTGCACGCTGCTCACGCGGATGGCGCGGCGCTCGCCGTCTCGGAACAGCGGCTCCGAGAACGCGCCCAGGCCACGCGCGGCCAGCATGAGTACACCCTCGTCGCCGCTGTCGTCTCCCACGGGCAAGCGCGGGCAGCCGAGCGCCCCCAAGACCACCTGACCGTCGTGGATGAGCGCGAGCGCGATGGCGTACTGCTCGGAGCGCAGGAAGCCCTTGGTTCCGTCGATGGGGTCGAGCGTCCAGTACGTGCCGCTCGCGCGCCCCTCGGCGTCGAGCGCCGGTTGATGGCCACCGAAGTCGATGAAGCTCAGCACGTTCTCCTCGCTGAGGTCCTCCCCGAGCACCCCACGCGTGTGCTGCACCACCTGGGCGCGGCGCTTGCTGCCTTCGTCGCCGCGCAGGTCGCCAGCGTCCTCTTCGCCCACCATGGCGCGGACGGCCGAGCCCGCGCGCGCGAGCGTACCCGCGACCACCGCTTGCGACGCGAAGTCCGCGACGGTGACGGGGCTCTTGTCGCTCTTCTCGAGCGTGACGGCCTGCACGAGGTTCTGCTGTACGGCGCGCGTCACGAGGGCCGCAGCGCGCACGGCGCGACGCGCGTGCTCGAGCTCGGCGGTGATGTCGAAAGGCTGGGAGGTGGACATGCACGGCAGATAGCACAGCCCCGCGGGACCCCCTAGTCACTCGCGAGCCCGGCGCCTAGCATCGCGCGATGCAGACCGCTCACTACGACTTCGTGATCGTTGGCTCTGGCTTCGGTGGAAGCGTCTCCGCGCTGCGGCTCAGCGAGAAGGGCTACCGCGTGCTGGTGCTGGAGAAGGGCCTGCGCTTCGGCCGCAAGGACTTCCCGGCGAACAACACGGACTTCAAGCGCTGGTACTGGCGGCCCCAGATGGGCGCCAAGGGCATCTTCCAGATGAGCTTCTTCGACCACGTGACCGTGGTGCACGGCGTGGGCGTGGGCGGTGGCTCACTGGTCTATGCGTGCACGCACCCCACGCCAAAGGACGACTTCTTCGAGGCCGCGTCGTGGAAGCACCTCGCCAACTGGAAGAGCGAGCTCGAGCCGCACTATCAGACCGCCACGCGCATGCTGGGGGCCGAGCCCAACCCGTGCGACGAGATCGGCGACCAGATCGTGCGCGAGATCGCGGCGGACCTCGGCCGCGCGGACCACTACGAGAAGACGCGCGTGGCCATCTACTTCGGCGAGAAGGGCAAGGAAGGCAAGGAGGTGCCGGACCCGTACTTCGACGGAAAGGGACCGTCGCGCGTGGGCTGCATCCAGTGCGGCGCGTGCATGACCGGCTGCCGCGTGGGGGCCAAGAACACGCTCGACCTGAACTACCTGTACCTGGCCGAGGGGCTCGGCTGCGTGATCCGCCCGGAGACCGAGGTCACGGCCGTGCGCGAGCGCGAGGGCGGTGGCTACGTGGTGGAGACCAAGTGCTCCACCGCGGACCGCGACCACGTGAACTTCACCGCCGACAACGTGGTGTTCGCGGGCGGCGTGCTGGGCACCATCCCGCTCTTGCTGGCCATGAAGGCCGACCCGCTGGGCCTGCCGCGCCTCTCGGACCGCCTCGGCGACTTCGTGCGCACCAACAGCGAGTCCATCATCGGTGTGTGCGCGGAAGACGACGCGGTGGACTACGCGAAGGGCATCGCCATCTCGTCCATCGTGCACACGGACGACCACAGCCACTTCGAGATCGTGCGCTATGGGAAGGGGTCCAACTTCTTCCAGCCGTACTTCCTGCCGCACGCGCCGGGCAAGTCGCTCGCGGGGCGCGTGAGCGAGACCATCCGCATCTTGCGGCGTCACGGCGGGCGCTACCGCGCGATGAAGAAGGCCAAGGACATGGCCTCGCAGAGCACCATCATGCTGTACATGCGCACGCTCGAGGGCTCGCTGAAGCTGCGCCTCGGACGCAGCCCCATGACCGGCTTCTCGAAGGGCCTGGTCACCAAGCTGGACCCGGGCGAGAAGGGCCCCGAGGCGTTCATGGAGGAGGCCACCGACATCGCGTGGCGCTTCGCCGACAAGGTGCGCGGCATTCCCACGAGCCTGGCCACCGAGACGGTGCTGGGCACCCCCAGCACGGCGCACATCCTGGGCGGCGCGTGCATGGGGACCTCGGCTGCAGAGGGCGTGATCGACCCGCAGCACCGCGTGTTCGGCTACCCGGGCTTGTACGTGATCGACGGCGCGGCGGTGTCGGCCAACCCGGGCGTGAATCCGTCGCTGACCATCACGGCCATGGCCGAGCGTGCCATGAGCCTGGTGCCCCCCAAAAGCGGCACCGCCCCACGCTGAGCCGCTCAGGGCCCGGCCAGGTCGATGCTCCCCAGGATGCGCGGCTCGTTGAAGCCGGTAGGCTGGTACTCGTGGGTCACGGTCTCGCCGCTAGTGAAGCAGGTGATGGGGATCTCGGCCCCGCCCACGCGCGGCGCGCACAGCTGCTCGAGCGCCGGGCCGAAGCGCCGGTTCACGAGCGTGTCGCCCGCGATGGAGACCACGCGCGTGCGTCCGAAGCCACCCGAGAGCGCGTAGCCGGCGCGCTCGGCGTGCGTGAAGCGGTTGGTGAACTCCGCGTCGAGCAGGAAGGTGACCGTGACGTCCACGTCTCCGTCGCCATCCACGTCGCCATCCACTGGGACGACCACCTGCTGCGGCGTCCCGAGGCGGAACGGCACGGCGCTGCCGTCTTCGAAGGTGAGCAGGCCCACCACGCCGAGGACCTCGAGCGAGATGACCGACGACGCCGCGCTCTTGAAGACCACGTCGGTGTTGAAGATGGCGTAGTCCATGAAGGCGGTCATCGCGGACCCGGATCCGGTGCCACCCAGCTCGAAGCGGAAGCTGCCGGTGTTGGAGGGCAGCCCCAGCTGGCGCGCGATGGTGAACCAGTAGTCGTCCCAGTCGATGACGATGTCGGTGCCGTCCACTTCGATGGGCTGGGCCACCGTGAGGACGAAGCGCGACGGGTCGTCCAGCTTGCCGGCGGTCCACGCGAAGGACTCGGTGCCCCACTGGTCGCGGAAGGTGGTGCTCACGTTGCGGCGGTCCACCGCGGTGGCGCACTGGTGGGAGATGAGGTTGTCGCAGCCCGCCACGCGCAGGTTCACGTTCTGGAGCCGCATGCCGAACTCGAAGGCGAGGTTGGGCGACGTGCCCCACAACGCAGCCCCCTCGTCATCCGGCGTGGCCGACGACGTGAGGGTGAACGTGGAGCCCGGCGTCACCTCGTCCGGGATGCCCAGGTGGACGTCCACCGGCACGCTCGCGTTCCACGTGCCGCGGTCGTAGACCACCGACGTGCTGGCGCAGAAGGTGCCGCTGTACTCGGCCTCGACGGACATGGGCACGCTGGGCCAGCCGTTGGTCCACGACGTGGAGAAGTTCTCGGTGTGCAGCGCGTCCTCCGCCGGGACCGTGTAGCAGAACTCGTTGGTGCCCGTGCTCGTCACGCCGAAGACCTCGAGGCCCTGTGACGTGTTGGCCACGTCGTCGTCGTAGGTGGACCACCCGCGCACGTCGAAGGTCAGGCGCAGGTCGCGCTCCACCACGTCGATGTCGCCCACGTGCACCGTCACGGCCCGCGTGGTGGACAAGCCGAGAGCGTCGGTCGCCGCGAAGGACACCTGATGGAGGGGCGCGCTCTCGAAGTCGAGCGTGGCGCCCACGGCGAGGGTCACCTCACCGGTGAGGGCGTCGATGGCGAACAGGCCCGCGGGGTCGCTCTGCACCGCGTAGGTGAGCGTGTCGCCCGCGTCCACGTCGCGCGCGCCGACGTTGCCGAACGGACCGGGGGTGCCCTCTTCCACGTTCCACACCAGGGCGCCCTCGGGGAAGATGGGCGCCTCGTTCACGTCGGCCACGCTCATGCGGATGGGCGTGGTGGTCACGAGCCCCGTCTCGTCGGTCACCCTCACCACCACGGTCCAGGCCTCGCGCTGAGCCTCGAAGTCGAACCACCCCGGCGCGGTCACCCGCAGCGCGCCCGTGGCCGCGTCGATGGCGAGCGAGCCGCTGGGGTCCGTCACGATGGCGAACTGCATGGCGGTGGAGTCACCGTCGGGGTCCACCGCCGAGAGGGCGCCCACGCTCTGCCCCAGCGTGGGGTTCTCGGCGATGGCCCACGGGGCGTCGGACACCGTGGGCGGGATGGCCGTGTCGAGCGTGGCCTCGACGAACAGCTCGGCGTTGCCCGAGCGCAGTACGCGGAAGGCGCGTCCGTCTTCCGTCAGCACGCCATGCGACCTCCAGCCGTCGCCAGCGGTGGTGAGCAGCGCGCCGCTCGTGCCCAGCACGGTGACGCGCGAGTGGTCGGAAGACCGCATGGCCGTGATGCGCGACAAGGCGAGCGTCTGCCCTTGGAGAGCGAAGCGCTCCACGCCCTCCACGCGGCTGCGGACCGCGCGCAGGTCCAGGTCTCCCGAGCCGCTCGCCAGGATCAGCGTGTCTTCCCCCCGCCCCCCGCGCACGCGATGGAAGCCGGCGTCGCCCACCTCGAGCAGGTCGTCGCCCTCGCCGCCGTACAGCACGTCCGCGCCGCCGAGGCCCACCAAGAGATCGTTGCCGCGGCCTCCTACGATGGACTGACCTTCCACGCTCGCGCGCAGCACGTCGGGCTCCGCGCTGCCGCGCACGTCGATGGCGCCGCTCGCGCCGTTGCCGAACACCACCAACACGCGACCAGCGTCGAAGCCGGCCATGCTGTCGTAGCCGGGCGCGCCCAGCACCAGGTCGTCGAGGCCATCTCCGTCCACGTCGCCGCTCGTCAGCTCGAAGCCCAGGTTCTCGTAGTCCTGGGTGCCCGCCACCACGAAGCCGCCCACCCCCGACAGCAGGCTCGTGGCCGAGACGCCGGGGAGCGGACCCGGCCCGCCGTAGATCACGTAGACGCGACCGCGGTTGGTCAGCTCGCCGATGGCCGACGTCGCGATGTCGTCGAAGCCGTCGCCGTTGAGGTCGCCCACGATGCGCGCGCGCCCCGACGTGGACGAGAAGGTGATGCTGCCGGACACCGCGAAGCCGCGCCCCGAGTTCTCCACGGTCTCGTCGGTGCGCAGGGTGCCGTCGTCGTCCGTACCCCGACCGAACAGCACATTGAGGAAGGTGTTGCGGTCGAAGTCGCGCCCCAAGAACGCGAGGTCGTCGAAGCCGTCGCCGTTCACGTCACCGCCGCCGCCGTGCGGGAAGCCCGCCGCGAGGCGACCCCGGGTCATGCCGTTGCTGTAGGACCAGTCGCCCAGAAGCACGCCCCAGATGCCGCTCGGGTTGGGGCTGGGGTGCGCCATCGCGAGCGAGGTCCGCTGTCGTCCGCCGCGCACGATGTGCGTCACGTTGGTGGCGCTGAGGCCGGGGGAAGGCACCAGCACGTCGTCATATCCGTCGCCGTCGAAGTCCCCCGCGTTCGAGAGGTGGTAGCCCCAGCGCGCGGGGGAAGAGGCGCTGTTGTTCTCGTTCGGCCCGTAGGCGGCCACCCCGTCGATGCCGTCGCGCGGGCCCACGTTGGTGACCTCCGTCGCGCCGCAGCCACGGTTGAAGATCTCCCCCACGTCGAGCGGTGTGTCGTCCGCGCGCCCGTAGATCACGAACACCGAGCCCTCGTCGTCGTTGCCGTGGTTGGGCGCGCTCACCGCGAAGTCACCGAGCCCGTCACCGTTGGCGTCGCCCACGCTCACCACGCGGTAGCCCGCGAGGTCGGCGTTGGTGGCGCGCTCGGGTGCCGGGAGCGTGCGCAGCTGCTGGTCGAGGTCACGCCGCCGCCCGCACTCGCCGAACACGGTGAAGCCGTTCACGTCGAGCGTGCCACCGGCGAGCGGGTCGTACGTGAGGTCTCTGCCATTCATCACGTAGGTGCGGCCGCGCCACAGGTTGCCCACCAGCTCATAGGGCGCGCTGGCCACCAGCTCGCCCGTGCCGTCGCCGTTCACGTCGCCGAGCCACGCGAGCCCTGCGCCGAAGCCGGCGCCGGCGGGCCCGGTGTCTTCGCCGTCCAGCTCACCCACGTTGCGAATGTTCGGACAGCCCGACACCAGGTACGGCGTGCAGCCCATGCCTCGGACCTCGTACGAGCCCGAGTTGCCGGCGACGAGGAAGCCACCGTCGCCCGTGCGCAGGGCCTCGAGGTAGGTCACCGCCGTGAGGTCGCGCCCGTAGGCCACGTACACCGCCCCGGCCTGCGTGGCGGTGCTGGTGCTGGTGTCGGGCGCACCGATGGCGATCTCCGAGAGGCCGTCTCCGTCGAGGTCGTCCGTGACCGCGAGCGCATAGCCCGCGCGACCGGCCGACGTGAGGGCTTGCAGCGACCACGTGGCCGGGAGCACCGTCTCCTCGCGAGAGCTGACGGTGCGCGACGGGTTGTGTCCGTCGCTGACCGTGGCCACGCAGCTCACCACCGCACCGACCGGAAGTGCGTCCGTGTCGAGCGTGGGCGCGGTGCCCGACGGCACGTCGTTCACGAGCCAGGTCGTAGTGAACGAGGGCGACGCCTCGCAGTCGTCCTGCGCGACCACCGTGCAGGCGAGCAGCTCGCCTGCGCGCACGTGGCCGGGGATGGTCACGGTGGCGGTCGGGACCTCGTCCACCGCTTCCAGCAGGTCGGACTCCACGGCGGCGCCGTAGACGGGAGCGCCGGCTTCGAGGGTGCCGTCGGTGGCGTCCACCGTGCACCGCACCGACTGACCGGGCATCACGGCGCCCACGGGGAGCGTCGACGTGACGTGGGCCACGACCTCGTCGTTCACCTCCCACGTGTAGCGCAGCGTGACCGTGTCTCCTTGCGGGTCGCTCACGCCAATGGCCTCGCACGAGAACGCGCGACAGGCCGACCCGCCCCGCAGCTCCACGCTGTCGATGGTGGGCACCGTGGGTCCGGGCGGTCCCATGTCGGTCGGGCCAGCGTCCCAACCCGCGTCCGTGTCATCGCCTGCGTCTGCGTTGCCGCCCGCGTCAGGGCCGGCGTCGGATTCCGGGCCCACCCCATTGTCCGTCTCCACCGTGGCGTCGGCGCCTGCGTCGCTCCCGGGGTCCGCACCCATGTCGGTGGCGGCGTCTTCGCCCTCTCCCGCGTCGCGCGCCGCGTCAGGACCGGCGTCCGCGGAACCGTGATCGCCCGCGTCCAAGCCAGCATCGGTGGCGAGGCTTCCGTCCGCTCCGGCGTCCGCGCCCGAACCAGCCGCCGAACCGCAACCTGCCAACGGTGCCAGGGACAGCAAGCCTACCAAGGGCAAGCCAGACAGCGCCGGAAGGGCGCAACGCAGCACGAGCGAGAGGCGAGACGTGGTGGCGACGATCATGGCGACACTTGAATATCACATGTTCATCATTGGCGACACGACAAAATTGACGCTTTCTCATTTTTGTGGCGACCACCCGCGAACGGAGAGGTGTGCAGACCGGGGCCGCGCAGGTACCCTCCGGCCACGTGTACTCCACGGATGGGAGCATCGAATGGCGTCGGAATCGGTCGAAGGGTCAGCTCACACCAGGTTTTCCGCGACGAAGCGCGTGAGCGTCAGCTCGCCGCTGCTGGGCGACCAGTCCATTGCCTACTACGACGATGGTGGCGCTGGGCCCGCGGTGGTGTTCGTGCACCCCAACTCGTGCTCCACCGTGTCGTGGGAGCGGCAGCTGGCGAACGAGCTTCCGGATGGCACGGCCAACCCCCTCGCGCGCTGTCGTCGCATCGCGTTCGATCTACCGGGCCATGGCGAGACCCAGCGAGAGAGCGGAGGCAAGAACCCCTACTCGCTCCCGTTCTACGCCGACGCGCTGGTAGCGTTCGCGAACGCGCTCCAGCTGGAGGGCGCGTTCTTCGTGGGGCACAGCCTCGGCGGGCACGCGGTCATCGAAGCGGGTGCCCGCTTGCCGTCGCCCAAGGGCGCGCTGATCTTCGGCTCACCGCCCGTCACCACACACGAGCAGCTGGGCGGCGCGTTCTTCCCCATGCCAGGCGGCCCCCACTTCCTGACGGGGTGGCTTATATTTCTCTACTTGTGGCACTGG
>CAZEAA010000070.1:0-19952 GCA_964510015.1 uncultured Sandaracinaceae bacterium | reverse complement strand
GCGCCGAGCCCGCTGCACGCGTTGTGCGCCAGGAAGAGCAGCGTGGTGTCCGGCGGCGTCTGGTCCACGCACGCCGTGAGGCGCGCCACCGAGTCCTCCATGGTCTTCACCCCGAAGCGCGTGCTCAGCTGCGCCACGAAGGCCAGCGACGGGCCGCCCATGGAGTGCGGCCGCGCCACCACCACGTACAGCTTCTCGCGGATGGGGTGCACGCTGTAGCCGCCCAGCGTCACGGGCCCGAGCGCCTGGCTGAGCGCGTCCACGCGCGCGTGCTGGCCCACGCTCAGCAGCGTGCGCAGCAGCTTGGCCTGCGGGATGGCCTCCGAGATGAGCTGCGCCGCGTGCACCGCGTCGTGGTTGCCCGCGATGGCGATGGCCGGCGTCTCGAGCGCGGCCACCCGGCGCGCCACCACCGCGGCGTCGTTCGCGCGGTAGCTGCCGAGGTCCCCGGTGATGAGCACCAGGTCGTAACCCTGCGCGTCGAGCGAGGGCGCGTCCTCCTCGTCCCACTGCTGGTGGATGTCGCCCACCACGCCGATGCGGAACAGGTCACTCATCGCGCCATCCCCTCACTCGTCCAGCAGCAGTGCGCGCAGGCGCTGCATCTCGGCCAGCCGCTCCTCGCTCACCTTCGGGAACTTCAGCTTCAGCCCCTCGAGCGTGGCCCGCACGATGCGCGCGACCTCCCGCCGCATGAAGGCCTTGTCGTCCGCCGGGATGGCGTACCAAGGCGCCCACGGCGTGGACGTGGTGCGCAGCGTGTCCTCGAACGCCTTCATGTACTCGCCCCACATGGCGCGCTCGCGCAGGTCGCCCGGGTCGAACTTCCAGTTGCTGTCGGGCTCGTCGATGCGCGCCAGCAAGCGCTCGCGCTGCTCCTCCTTCGACACGTTCAGGAAGAACTTGAGGATCACGGTGCCGTTGCGCGCCAGGTGCTTCTCGAACTCGTTGATGGACTCGTGGCGCTGCTTCCACAGCGCGGGCCCGCTCGCGCGCGGCGAGGGCAGGTTCTGGGCTTCGAGGTAGGCGGCGTGGACACGCACGGCCAGCACCTCTTCGTAGTGGCTGCGGTTGAACACGCCGATGCGCCCGCGCTCCGGGAGCGCCTGGCTGATGCGCCACAGGAAGTCGTGGTCGAGCTCGCGGCTGGACGGACTCTTGAACGACTGCACCTGGCAGCCGGCCGGGTTCACGCCACTCAGCACCGCGCGGATGGTGCCGTCCTTGCCGGCCGCGTCCATGGCCTGGAACACCAGCAGCACGCTGTGCCGGTCGGCCGCGTAGAGCAGCGCTTGCAGCTCCGAGATGACCTTCACGTGCTCCTTGAGGGCCTTCTGGTTGTCCTTCTTGGCCTCGTCTCCACGCGCGCCGACGGGCGGCTTGGTGGGGGCCTTGCGGATGCGGAAGCTGCCGTCGGTCGAGACCTGGTAGTCGGAGGCAGGGGGCGTGAAGAGGATGCGCGACATCCAGGTGATCGTAGCGTCGTCGAGGCCGTGCGCCTAACGAGAAGCGCACCCCCTTGCGTGGTTCTCGACGGTAGTTGACTAGGAAACTAAAAGTGGATACGTTGCCGAAACACCCTCGCAGCGAGACGATCATGAACACCCAACAGCAAGAGACCGCGGAGCGCTGCCTGCGCGCCGCCCACGACGGCACCCTGACCTTCCCAAGCATCGTGAAGACCCTCATGGACGCGGGCTTCGAGGGCTACGACATCGACTTCCGGCGCGGCACCGCGCGCTATCACCTGGCGGGTGACTCCAGCACGGAGATCACGGGCCACGACCTGGGCGGTCCCGTGGCCGAGCGCTTCGACCCGACGACGGTGCAGCAGGCCATCCGCGAGGCGCAGACCAACGCTCCCGGCTACACCTACGTGGGCTTCTGCGAGAAGGTCCGCGCGGCGGGCTGCGCGGGCTACATGGTCTCGTTCCTCGGCCAGCGCGTGGTCTACTTCGGCCGCACCGCCGAGACCCACGTGGAGCACTTCCCCAAGTGAAGACCGCGCGCCCCGCGAGCCCGCTCGAAGCGCACCTCGGCTACTGGCTGCGCATGGTCTCGAACCACGTCTCGCACGCCTTCAAGACCAAGGTGGAAGCGCAGGGCGTCACGGTCGCCGAGTGGGTCATCCTGCGGGCGCTGTTCGACCAGCCTCCCGCGCGCCCCAGCGAGGTGGCCGAGCGCGTGGGCCTCACCCGCGGCGCCGTGTCCAAGCTGGTGGACCGCCTGGTGGCGAAGCGCCTCGTGGCCTGCGAGGCCGACGAGCACGACCGCCGCGCGCAGCGCCTCGTGCTCACCGCCGCAGGAAGGCGCTTGGTGCCGCGGCTCGCGGCGCTGGCCGACCAGAACGACGCCGAGGCGTTCGACCACCTGGACCCGGCCGAGCGCGCCGCGCTGTTGGCCACGCTCGAAGGGCTGGCACGCCACCACGGCCTGCGCGCCGCTCCGCTCGAATAGCAGAGGACCTCCGAGTCGGCCACGGTCTCGGCCGCGGACCGGGCCACCGCCTGCAGCCTCGGCGCGGTTCAGCGCTTCAGCAGACCGGGCACACCGTACTTCGCGATGCACCAGGCGATGCGCGCGGCGTCGAGCGGACCCAGCTTCTTGCCCGCGGCGTACCCGCGCGGCTCGTAGCGGATGGGCACCTCCACGATGCGGCAGCCCTGCTGCGCCACCTTGATGGCCAGCTCCTGGTCCATGCCGAAGCCCGGCTCCACCAGCGCGAGCCCGTTCAGGATGTCGCGCCGCACGAGCTTGTAGCAGGTGTGCACGTCCGTGAACTTCATGGGCGTGACCGCGTTGCTCATGGTCGTGAACACGCCGTTGGCGCGCGTGTGCCAGCTGCGGCGCAGCGCCGGCGCGGCGTGCAGGTAGCGGCTCCCGAACACCACGTCGGCGCGGTCGTCCAGCAGCGGCTCCAGCAGCTTGGGCAGCTCGTTCGGGTCGTACTCCGCATCGGCGTCCTGGATGACCACGTAGCGCCCGCGCGCGTGGGCGAAGCCCGTGCGGCACGCGGCGCCCTTGCCCTGGTTGAAGGGCTGGAAGATCACGCGCACCCGCGGGTGCTGACGGTAGTGCTCGTCCAGCAGCGCGCGCGTCCGGTCCACCGAGCCGTCGTCCACCACGATCAGCTCGAGCTCGAGCGGCACCGACAGCACCCGCGCGATGGTGGCCAGCACCGTGGCCTCCTCGTTGTACGCGGGCATCACCACGCTGAGCACGGGCGCGCCCGGCTCGGCGGAGGTCATCGGGTCGGGCTGCACGTCGGCGGTCACGGAGCCGCTTTCTATCAGCGCCGCTGGCGCGCGTCGACCGGGCGATCGAGACCACCGAAGTCCGTCGACGTCGACGTCGACGTAGTCGTACGCGTGCTCGTTGACCTGCTCGTGCTCGTGCTCGACCACGTCTGCATAGGTCTACTCCTGCGACCCGACGGGTCCGAGGACTCAGGCGACCGGCGTCTGCCTCGTTCCGAGTGCTCCCCGGACCTCGACGGTGCCACCAAGCCCGTCAGGCTTCCCGGTCGGACGAGCTACCGAGAAGCTCGCTCGCCACACGAGGCCGTTCGGGGCTCGGTCACGAGCACGAGCACGAGCAGGTCGACGAGCACGAGGAGGTTTACGACCACGTCAACGAACGTCAACGACCACGACTACGCCTACGTGAGGTAAGAGCAGGCTTTGGGTCAGTTGTTGGTCTGCGGCTTCACCCGGCGAAACGGGTGCAGGAACGACGCGAGGCCACCCGGGGCCCGGGTGGAGATCCACAGCCGGCCTTGGCCCTGGAAGCGGCACACCAAGCCCTCGCCGCCGAGGAAGAGGCTCTTCAACCCGCCCACCTTGGTGACCTGGTAGTTGAGGCCGGTGGTGAAGCCCACCACGTGGTCGGTGTCCACGATGTAGCCCGCCGGGCCCACGTCCACGACGTGGATGCCGCCGAAGGCGTTGAAGAACAGGGGGCCTTGGCCGGTGCACTTGAGCAGGAAGAAGCCGGTGCCGCTGAAGAAGCCCTTGGCGCCGCCCCACTTGGTGTCGAGGTTCACGCTGGGCGCGGAGGCCAGGTAGGCGCCCGAGTTCAGCATGATCTCGTGCTGGCCGTTCATGTCCAGGTTCACGATGTCGCCCTCGGGCGCGGGCGCGAGCCAGATGGTCTGCCCAGCCTGCGTGGCGGTGAAGGTGTTCTGGAAGAGGCTCTCACCGCCCAGCATCTTGCGCTTGAGCGCGCCGCCGAGGCCGCCCTGGATGGAGCTCTTCATCTCGATGCCGGTGTCGCGCGCCACCATGGCGCCGGACTCGGCGATGATCTGCTCGCCCGGTTGATCGAAGCGCACTTGGATGACGGCGAAGTCGGGCTTGTCGACGAGCTGGTACTGCATGCTCAGGCCTCCCGTGGGGGCAAGAGGGCCCCGACACCGCGCCCGTATTCCACGGGGTTGCGGGTTTGAATCCAGATGCGGCCCTGGCCGCTGAAGTGACAGACGAGGCCTTCGCCCGAGAGGAAGCTGTCGATCCAGCCGTCGCCGCTCTTGCCGACCTTGTACTGGAGCGTCGCGTCCCACGCGACCAAGTGGCCCGTGTCGATGACGAGGTTGCCGTCGCAGCGCAGCTCTTGGATGCCCCCGAACGCGCCCAGCAGCAGCTGCCCCGGCTGGCTCGCGGTGGCCTTGAGGATGAACACCCCCTCGCCCGCGAAGAAGCTGCGCACGCCGCCCACCTTGGTGTCGATGTTCACGCCGGCGGAGCTGGCGATGAAGCTGGCGGACTGCACGAAGTAGCCCTCGGGGGTCATGTCGAGCGCCACCATGTCGCCGCACAGCGTCTGTCCCAGCAGCACCTCGCCCGGGCCGTTCTGCGCGGTGAAGGTGTTGCGGAAGAACGACTCGCCGCCGAACATCCGCTTGAGGCCCGCCATCACGCCGCCCGAGGACGTCTCCATGTGCACGTTGGTGGACATGCCCACCATGGCGCCGGACTCGGCCACCAGCTGCTCACCGGGGGCGAGGACGGCCCGCGCCATGGACTGGCCGGGTCGGTATGCGATCTCGAATTGCATGGGTGGTACTCCGCGCGGGGTTCTTGAAGGAGGCGATCAGAGCGGCAGGAAGCGGGTGAGCCAGTCCACCAGCGCCGTGGTGTTGCGCGACTGAAGGTAGACCGTGCCCTGGCCCTTGAACTCGCAGACCAGGCCCTCGCCCGAGGCCATGAAGCCCATCAGGCCGCCGCCCGCGGTCTTGATGTCGAAGGTGAGCGGGCCCTCGAAGCCCACCAGGTGGCCGTTGTCCACGAGGTACGAGCCGTTGACCGGCACGGCGTGCACGCCGCCGTAGCTGGTGAACCACAGGTCGCCGTGGCCTTGGATCTGGAGGAAGAACGCGCCTTCTTTCGCGAGCAGGCTGCGGATGCCGCCGAACTTCATCGTCACGTCGAAGGTGCCGACCGACGCGAGGAACGCGCCCGCGCTGAGCGTGAGCGTCTCGCCCTGCAGGCGGCGGTGCGTGATCTGCCCCGACATCTGCGGCGCGATCCACACGCTGCCGCCGCTCGGCGACGAGAAGTGGTTCACGAAGAAGGTCTCGCCGCCGATGAGCTTGCGGATCATCGCGACCATGAACGCCTTGAACTTCGCGAGGAAGCCCGACGCCGAGCCGGCGTTGAGCTTGACCTCCATCTTCACCTGGCTGTTCCGTGCCACCATGGAGCCGGCCTCGGTGACCACCTCGGTGTTGGCCGGCAGGTCCACGCGCAGCATCGCGAACGACGGGCCATGCGTGATCTCGTGCGGGACGGAGGGAGCTTGCATGGGGGCCATGGGTACTCCAGCCGAGCAGGATTAATCAAGCAGAGCTTGCGGAATCAGCTCATTCGCTCGCGAGCAGGGCGGCCCGCGCGTGGTTGCGGTGGCGCAGGGCGCCGGTCTCTTCGAAGAGCTCGTCGTAGAGACGCGCGGCGCGGGCGTACTCCTCGGCCTGGTAGGCGCCGTAGGCCACCAGCTCGCGCGTGGCCGGACCGTCGGCATCGGCGTAGCCGCGGATGGCCTCGAGGCGCAGCGCGTGCGCTTCCGGTGGGGTGTTGGCGGCCGCCCAGCCCCAGAACGCGCGCGCCTCGGCAGGCGTGAAGCCGTCGGCCTGGTCGAGCCCGTGCAGCACGTTCCAGCGCGCCTTGAACATGGCGTGCACCACGCTCTTGGGGGCGAGCCGGCGACCGTCGCGCGCAGCGCCGTAGCGCTCGAGGATGCGCGGGAAGCTGCCCAGCGCCTCTTGCTCGGCGGCGGGCTCGAGCTCTCCCCGTAGCGCGGGCCACAGGCGCACCAGGGCCTCGGCGCGCAAGGCAGCCGTAGCGCCCTCGTGCTCGCGCTCCACCAGGGTGAGCAGGCGCGTGAGACCGAGGCGTCGCTCCTCGGCCACCCCCGCGGGCTCGCCGGGACCCACCTCGGCGCGACCCTGCTCGGCCTCGAGGCGGCGCAGACGCTCGAACGCCGGACCGCTCAGCGTGCTCACGCGCTCGGCCAGCGTCGCCTCGCGCGTCAGCGTGGTGGTCAACTCGCGCTCGGCGTCGGCTGGGAAGACGACGGGCGGCTGGGGCGGCACCGCGCGCGGCAGGGTGAGGATCACGAAGGCGCAGCTGGCCGCCACGGTCGTCACGATCAGGCGCGCGCCCGACGCGGTCAAACCCCGCCCCCCATACGGGGCTCGGGTGTCCTTGGGTGCGGTGTCAGTGGCCATGCGAGGCCCGACGATAGCAGAGCCCGACACATGGTTGACGGTTGACTTGAAGCGGGGGCGGGGCTAACTCCAAGGCTCCTTCTGGCGCGGCTGGTGACGGTCGCAGCGAGGTAGCTTGGTGACTGGACGCCGCGTTCATGAGCGATATGACTGTGACCTCCCCGTCCTGATCGAGCCCTTGGCCGGCGAGGGCGGCGAAGGCGGCGCGAGCATCGAGACGCGCACGCAGAACCTCAGCCTCGGCGGGATGTACCTGCTGTCCGAGGGCCAGGTGCCGTACGGCACGGCCGTGAAGGTCACCTTTCGCCTGCCTGCACTCAAAGAGGACACGGTCTGCGAAGGCGTGGTGCGCTGGAACAAGCCCGACGGCTTCGGCGTGCAGTTCGGCAGCCTGCGCGCCATCGAGGTGTGGGGCTTCCACCAGCTCTTCAAGACGCTGACCCCCACGCCGCCGCTGCCCTGAGGGCGGACGGGGCTGGTCGCGTCGTGGCCACCCGTGATAGCGTGCCAAGGCGATGAAGAAAGTGGACCTCCGGCGCAGCCTGTTCATCCTGCCGAACCTGTTCACGCTCTCGAGCGTGCTCTGCGGGTTCTACGCAGTGCTGGTCTGTGGGGGACCCGGCGCCACGCAGGACGACTACTACCGCGCCGCGCTGCTCATCGTCTTCGCCATGTTCTTCGACACCATCGACGGACGCGTGGCGCGCCTGACCAAGACGCAGAGCGCCATCGGCGTGCAGCTCGACTCGCTCGCGGACGTCATCTCGTTCGGCGTCGCCACGGGCGTGCTGGTCTACCGCTGGTCGCTGCACAAGCTCGGCGCGGCGGGCATCGCCATCGCCTTCGGCTACGTGGCGTGCGGCACCATCCGCCTCGCGCGCTTCAACGTGCTGGCCGTGGAGGAGAGCGGCGCCCCCAAGAAGCCGGGCAAGTACATCCTCGGGCTGCCCATCCCCGCGGCGGCCGGCATCCTGATCTCGCTGGTGGTGGCCAACACCGCCACGGACGCGCGCTTGTTCGGCACCACGGTGCTCATCGCGGGCGTGGTCATCATGCTCTCGTTCTTCATGGTCAGCACGGTGCGCTTCCGCTCGTTCAAGGACCTCAAGCTCTCGGCGCGCACGGTGCTCTTCGTGGCCCTGGCGGTGGGCTCCACGGCCTTCCTCGCGCTGCGCTACCACGCGTCCATCGCGCTGGTCTGGCTGCTGGCCAGCTACGTGCTCATCGGCATCGTGGAGACCATCATCTCCATGGTGCGCGGCCCCGAGCGCAGTCTGGCTGCGGGAGCCGCGGGAGCCGCGGGAGCCGCGGGAACTTCGGCGCCGCACGACCTGGACGATGACGAGCTGGACTCCGCGGACGAGTCCACCGCCGAGTAGGCCGGTCGTTGCTGGACGACCGCATCTGTCCGGGCTGCCGCACGCCCACGCTGGCGGACCGGCCCGAGCGCCTGGGGGTGCTGGCCGGCCTGTGCACGGCGTGTGAGCGCTTGTGGCTCCCTGCCGCGGACCTCGCGAAGTTGGTGGGCCACGTGCCGGCCACGCGCGCCCCGTTGATCCCGCCCTTCGGCGTGAGCGCCGCTCCGTGCCCCAGCTGCCAGGCGCTGGCCGTGGAGCCGGCCGAGTGCGACGGAGGCGAGCTGCTGCACTGCACGGCGTGCGGCGGGGTGCTGCTCACCCGCGGCGTGCTGGACGCGCTGCGCGGGAGCCGTCGTCAGGGGGCCGTGGCGGGGCTCGCGGCCGCCACTTCCCGCACGTCGCTGCCGGCGGCCACGGTGGACGAGGGCGTCTCGCGCGGGCAGCCGAAGGTCTTGCCCAGCACCGAGGAGATCCGCGCGGTGCTGCGGGGCGAGGCCGTCGACGGAGGCCCGCAAGACCGTCCCGACCGCGTGCCGTTCGACCACCCGTGGCTCGACCTCGGCACCTACCCGCTGGCCGCGCTCTTCGCGTGGCTCATCTCCGGCAGCGAGGGCGCGATGACCTTCATGCTGCCGGCGCAGATCTTCATCCACGAGCTGGGCCACGCCATCCCCTCGTGGCTCAGCAGCCGTCGCGCCCTGCCGCTACCCTGCGGGGTCACGTTCTGGGACGAGGAGCAGTCGCTCTTCGTGGGCTTCGGCATGGTCTTCCTGCTGGGCGTGCTCATCGTCCACGCCTTCCGCGAGCGACGCCCCTTCGGCATCGCGCTCGGCGCCGGCGCGCTGGTGCTGCTCGCGTTCTTCTCGCTGGCCATCAGCAACGACCGCTCGTTCGAGTGGACCATCCTCGGCGGCGTGGCGGGCGAGTTCTGGGTCAGCACGCTCCTGATCGTCAGCTTCTTCTTCCGCATGCCGGACCGCCTGCGCTGGGACTTCTTCCGCATGGTGCTGATCTTCCCTGCCTTCACCACGTGGGTGGCGGCCACGCGGCTGTGGTTCGGCATCGCCGTGGGCAGTGAGCGCATGCCCACCGGGAGCATCTTCGGCGGCAGCCACGACGAGGGCGGCGACCTCAACCGGCTGATGAACGAGTACGGCTGGGCCGCCGACGAGCTGACCCGCTTCTACACGGGCCTCGCGGTGCTCACGGGGGTGCTGATCCTCGCGGTCTACGTCGCCGTGGGTTCTCGTAGATGGTCACGATGGGCACACCGTCGTACGTGAGCACGTGCGCGGGGGTGAGCGAGTGGAACGCCACCCACGCCTGGAACTCCACCTCGGCGAAGTGGTGCTCGTGGTGCACCAGCACGAAGTCGGCGGTCGCGAGGTTGGGCGTTGGCCGGATGGTCACCGGCCAGACGTGGTCGCGGTGCAGCATGGTCACCGACTGGAACGTGGTGTCGCAGACGTAGACGGTGCCGCCCTCCGGCATCTGCTCGAGCAGCCACGCGGCCACGCTGCCGGTGGTGAAGCCCCAGAACTGGCGGTTCATGCCGCGGTCGGCGGCGCCCGGCACGCCGCCCGCCAGGTAGGTGTAGTGCGACAGCCCGAAGGGGTGGCTGTGGATGGTCTCGATGGCGCTGGGGGTCAGCAGCAGGCCGCCGAAGAGGAGACGCATGGGGGTGCCGGCCAACCCCTCGAGCCCTCGCCTCGCGAGCCGCGGCGCGATCATGGGCCGCAGTAGACGCACCAGGCGCATGTAGCCGTAGCCCGCGTACAGACACAGGAACGGGTACGCGGTGAACCAGTGCTTGGTGCCCCCGAAGATGGGCGTGCTCGGCAGCGCGATGATCACGATCGGCGCGAGCAGCGCCCCCACCAACAGCACGTCGGTGGCGCGGCGGTCGGCCTGGTAGGCGCCGCGGGGCCAGAGGCGAGGCAGCCACGCGCGCGGCACCAGGGCGCGACTCCGCTCGCACAGCGCCAGCGCGCCCAACATCAGGACCGTGAGCGGCACCGTGTAGGCCGTCATCACGAACGGGTAGCTGATGGGGAACGGCGGGTAGAAGTAGTTCACCCCGAAGTACGCCATGTTGTAGTACTCGTGGTGCAGGTGGAAGCCCGCGTACTGGCTGAAACGCGCGAGCGTGTCGTGCCAGAGCCACGGCCAGCTGGCCACGAACAGCGCAGGCCCGACGGTGAGCATGGCGAAGAGCCAGCGCGGCCACAGCGAGATGCGCGGCGGCAGACCCGGGTTCTGCTTCCGGAAGCTGCGCTCGTTCCAGGCCATCCAGGCGAAGTGGATGGCGTAGATGCCCGGCAAGACCCAGCTGTTGTGCTTGGTGCTGAGCGCGAATCCGAACGCGACGCCGGTCAGGATCGCCCAGCGCGGACGCGTGAGCGAGCGCCAGTAGCAGTACGTGGTCCACGTGGTCATCAACGTGATGGGCACGTCGAACGCGTTGAGGTGCGCGTGGTAGAAGACGCGCGGCAGCAGCGCGAAGCAGACGACGGCGAACACGCCGGCCTGGCGTCCGAAGACGCGCGCGCCGAAGAGGTAGATCAGGAACAGCAGCGCGCCGCTCATGAGCATCGCCGGAAAGCGGTGCGCCAGGGAGTCGCGCTCGAACAGGTCGAGGTGCTGATCGGCCAGCCACGACAGCGCGAAGAGCGTCTTCGCCAAGGGCGGATGCTCGTTGTTGTAGTCCCACGCGCGGTCCACGTTGGCGCGCTCGAGCGCCACGTCGGAGTCGCGGTAGAGCTGCTCGAACCAGCGCCCGTAGTCCTCGGCGGCGATGACGTAGATGCTCTCGTCGCGGCTCATGGCCAGCGCGGGCTCGGTGGCCACCAGCAGCGCCACGTAGGACAGCGCCAGCACGAACGCGAGGGCGTAGTCGCCCGCGTGCACGGAGCGCTGCGCCGCGCGCAGCGGGCCCGGAGCCTCGCTGTTCATGTTGGTCGTGTTGGTCATGGCGTTCACGGGCGGCCCTCGCTCGCGCGGCGCGCCTCGCTGCGGATGTCCGCGTGCCAGCACACGCTGCGCAGGTGGGGGTCCTGCGCGCTGACCTCGATCTGCACCCGGCCGCGTCGCGTGGGAGAGGCGCCGGCCGCGCCGGTCAGCGCCTCGATGCGCTTCCACCCGTCGCCATCGCGATGCTGCATGTAGGCCACCTCGTGGCCGTCCACGGACACGCGCAGCTCGAAGGGGGGGTGCTCGCGCATGCGCTCGTGCTCGTAGTAGAGCCCGGCGTACAGCACCAAGCGCGCGCCGAGCGGCACGCTCTCGAACGTGGTGATCACGCTGCTGCCCGCCTCCCCCGGGTGCTGCCACACGCAGCGCCGCGGCTCGAGGTCGAGGTCCTCGTTCACCGTGCGACCCACGAACACCCACGCGTGGCGGGGGTCACACTCGAAGCGACCGGCGGGCATCATGGGGCCCGCGCCGAGGCCGCCGCGCCCGAACTCGCCCACGCGCCAGGCACACGGCTGCTCCCCGTTGCGGCGCCGGATGGTCACGCGGGCGTCCTCGACGTGCGACGTCAGGTCGTAGAGCACCGGCGAAGCCCCGAGCGCGTACTCCCGCAGCGTGAGCGTCCCCACGCGCCGCACCGAGGTGGGCTCGAGCCCCGCCAGGTCCGGGTGCCGGCGACCCCGCGCGCTCAGCTCGAACGCGCGCGTGAAGCCATCGAGGTCGGAGTAGGCCACGCGCTCCTCGGTCATCAGGTCGCCCAGCGCCATGCGCGCCACCGGCGAGGCCCAGCTGGGAGCCACCAAGATCGTGTCGGTCGCGCGCACCTCGCCGCGCAGCACCTGGGCCGCCGCCTGCCAGTCGTCGTCCGGGACGACGCGCGACTGGATGGTGAAGTGCCCGATGACCTCCACCACCGCGACGGCCAGCGTGGACGCGAACAGGACGCGCCAAGGGTTCCAGCGCGCCGGCCGCGAGCCCTTCGCGAAGGGCACCTCGGGCTCGTCGCTGGCCGGCTGCGGACTCAGGGGCGGACGCACTGGCAGTACATCCGCGCGAAGTCGAAGTCGCCGGTCTGCGTGCCGAGCTCGGTGACCGCCGGGATGGTCGCGGGGGGCGTCTCACCGCACGTCAGCGGGTCTCCGACCACGTTTCCGGCGAGCGCCTGACACACGCCGCCGTTGTCGCAGTCCGCGCTCACCGAGCAGCCGGCGAACTCGCTGACCCCGCTGCCCGAGCGCACGCAGAGATCGGTCGGGGTGCCGTCCACGTCCACCGTAGTGCAGGTCCCGGTGCCGCCGGCGCAGGCCGAGTCGACGGGGCTACAGGGCTCGGCGCAGTAGCCCGACAAGAAGCCGCCGAAGTGCTGCTCGGTGGTGTCGCAGCTGACGCCGCGCGCCGAACACGCGGCGTCGCAGCTCTGACGCACGTTCTCGGTGAGGGTGATGGTGCAGTAGGGCTGCGGGCCAGCCGCCTGACACCCCGTGGCGTCCACGAACAGGTCGTCCGTCGTCACCTCCACGTCGGTGCAGTCGTTCTCGCACGAGCCGCAGGCCGTGACGGTGGACAACGAGACGCAGACGCCGGGCTCGCAGGTCACCTGGCTCCCGCCGCATGCGAACGTCGCGCTGACCTGCCGCGTGGCCATGTTGCCGCTCATGTCGGTGAACACGGCCTCGAAGATGCGCAGGCCGCCGCCCGCCGGTGCGTCGATGTCGCGCAGGTCGTTGATGGCGTCCCAGTCGAGGGTGATGGTGTAGACGCCGCCGCTGCCCTCGAAGTCGCCGTAGCTCTCGCCGCTCTCGGGGTCACGCAGGACGCCGCCGGTGATGTTGGTGAGGCCCTGCGGGTCGGTCACGGTGGCGCTGAACGTGCCTTCGGTGCTCGGCCCGAACGTGCTGGGCGTGACCGTCAGCGCGGTGATCGCGGGCGAGCCGACCGGCGCCGTGATGCACTGCCCGCCCGCGTTGCACGCCTGGGTGGTGGTGCACTCGCCGCACGGCTGGCCGCAGGTGGGGTCGAGGCCGCACACCCGCGCGCCGCAGCTCGGCTCGCAGGCCGTCCCCATGTCGGTGGGGGGCACGCCGTCGTCGGTGTCCGCGTCGCTCGGCCCACCGCCCATGTCGCCCATGTCGTCCGTGGCGCCGTCGGTGGCGCCGTCGCGAACGCTGCCGTCCAGGCCGGCGTCCTCCTCGGGGTTCCCATTTCCTCCCCCGCAGGCAGGGAGCGCCAGCGCGACGCTCATGACACCCACGATGGATAGAATTCGGACGTTCGAGGTCTTCATGGCAGCGGCCTCAGCCTACTCAGGTCTGCCAGTCCTGTCACCTCGTGCGCTCTCGCCGAGAGATTTGATCTTCCGGGGTGCCCGCGATACCCTCTTTGTTTACGGCAGAATTCCAATGTGGAAGGTCTGCGGAACCCCCCATGCTTGACTTCACCCCTCGCCTTCTTGGTCTCTCTCCAACGGCTCGCGGGCTCGGAACGGTCGTTCTCGCCGCCCTCGGCATGGTCTCGGGCTGCGGTGACGCGGCGCCACCCCCGGGAGGCGACCTCGGCCCGAGGCGGGACTTCGGGGTGGACCTGGGCCGAGACCTCGGCCAGCCGGAGGACCTGGGGCCCGACGGGGAAGTCGTGATGGACGCGGGCAGCACCGACCTCGGCATGGTCGACTGCGAGGTGGAGGCGCCCGACATGCTCGGCAGCGAGGCGGCCAGCGTGGTCCAGCGCATTGCCATCACCCACTTCGGGAACGACTTCGGAATGGTGTTCCGCGAGCGCCGCAACGCCTACGACGACCTGTGGGTGCGCGTCTATCGCGACACCCCGTCGGGCATCGAGGCCGGCACCGACTACGCCATCACCACCGACTCGGCGGGCATGAGCGTCAGCAGCGTCTCGCGCGACCCGGCCCTGGTGGCCACGGCCAGCGGGTACGTCGCCGCGTGGATCGACAGCCGCGACGGGGTGGGCTTCGAGATGTGGACACGCACGCTGGATGGGGACGGCGTTCCCTCCATGACCCTGCAGCGGCTGACCACGTCGACCGGGGCGGCAGCGCATCCGGCCCTCACCCGCGCCAGCGACGGCACCCTGCTCGCGGGCTACGTCCACGACAACACGACGATGGGGGCCACCCGCGAGGCGTTCGTGTCCACCCTGGCCAGCGCGGGCACCTTGTCGGGCTCGTGGACGCGCGTCTCCTCGGCGGACGAGCTGGCGTCGCAGCTGGGGCTCGTGCCCGGTCAGACGAGCGGCTTCCTCAGCGGGTGGATCGATGAGGCCGGCGCCGTGCGCGTGCGCCAGGTCACTCTCGCTGGGGCGCCCACCGGCAGCACCGTGACACACGGCCCGTCCAACACCCTCGGGCTCGACGGGACCGTCCTGGTGTTCTCCCGGAACGCTGGCTTCGACGCCCTCTGGGCCCAGGCCATCACGGCGGCTGGGGACCCAGAAGGGGTGCTGCGCAGCGCGCTGACGGCGGACGCCACCGGCCGCGAGCCGAGCGTGGCCCCGCTGTCGGGTGGCGTGGTGGTGGCCTATCGACACACCACCACCGACGGCACCTTCATCGCGCTGTCGCTGCTCAACAGCCGCGGCGAGCGGGTGCACACCGAGGTGCTGGGCGAGACCACCACCAACGGTGGGCCCATCTCGGTGGCGGTCAACAACGAGGGTCGCATCCGGCTCGCGTGGGCGGAGGTCGATGCCGGCACCACCACCACCTTCACCCAGGCCGTCCAATGCGCCGCGCCCCTGTGAGGGACCGGGGAGGGCCACGAAAAGTTTTCGCAGTTCTGCATCCGATGCGTGGCAAGCCTCGTAGGGGAGGCGGGCGGGGTGCAGGGATCTCGCGGGATACCGTCAAATTTCTCATCTTTATGGAGGGGTACAATCCTTGCATAACGGTGGAACCGTGCTCCTGCGCCCTCCACGGAGACCCGCTATGAATCCACGACCGAGCTCCCTGCTGGTGCGCTGTGCGCTGACCCTGGCCTTGCTCTCCGTGACCGCCTGCGTCGGCGAGGAGCTGTCGCCGAGCGAGTCCCGTCCCGAGTACAGCGAGACGGGTGACCGCGAGCAGCCGTTGGTGGACATCACCTGCTTCACCGAAGATCCCGGCTGCGGCTGTGAGCCCGGCACGCCACCCATCGACTGCACCCTGACCGAGGTGCGCGGCGACCTGGTGCTGTGCGAGGCCGGCGCCAGCTACTGCGTGGAAGGCGTGTGGAGCGAGTGCGAGACGGTGGAGTCGTGGGAGATGCCGCGGCCCAAGATCATCAGCACTCCCGGGGCGTGCAGCCCCTGCAACCCGGACTGCTTCCAGACCAACGACGTCCCGGACCAGACGGACATCACCACCCCGCCGCCTGGCATCACGAGCACCAACGTCGAGTTCGTGACCGGGCCCCCGCGCGGGATTCGGCCGATCGCGACCATGATCCCACCCTCGGTCACGGACACCGACGGTGACGGCATCCCCAACTCGGCGGACTCCTGTCCCACGGTGGCCGGCTTGCCGCAATTCTTCGGGTGTCTCACGGGTGTGGGCACCGGCGGCTTCTTCCACATCCTGCCCCCCGGCGCGTCGGGCATCTCCCCGCTGACCTTCAACGTCCAGCTGCGCGAGGCCGACATCTACATCCTGATCGACCGCACCGGCTCGATGGGTGGCGAGATCGACAACCTGCGCACAGGTCTGTCGAGCATGATCACCAACATCCGCACCGTGATCCCGGACACGTGGTTCGGTGTGGGCCGCTTCGACGACATCCCGGACGACGTCTACGGCACCTCCTCGTCCAACACCAACCGCATCTATCAGAACCTCCAGGATCTGACGACGAACGTGGCGTTGGCGCAGACCGCGGTGAACGGGATCACGACCGTCCCGTCGGGTGGTGACTGGCCCGAGGCCAACTCCCAGGCGCTCTACTCCATGGCCACGGGCAACGGGCTGAACCTCTTCGGAGTGCAGTACCCCGTGGCGCGCACCGGCTGCGCCGCCGGGCGCTGGGGTTACCCTTGCTTCCGCCCCAACGTCATTCCGATCGTCATCCTGATCACGGACGCCGAGAGCCACAACGGGCCCACGGGGCTCAACTACCGTCGCTCGGTCACGTTCCCCAGCACCGACCACGTGACCACCAGCAGTCACGGCAACAACAACACGGACGTGGATCTCGGCACGCTCCCTGCGGGGTCGGTTCGCGTGATCACGGGCAGCACCGGCAGCGCCACGAACAACAACCTCATCCGCTGCAACTCCGCGCTCTCGACCGACAGCTCGCGTGACCGCCTCTTTCAGTTCACGGTCACCCAGGCCGGCGTCTACGAGTTCGACACGATGGGGTCGAGCTTCGACGCCATGCTCTCGTTGACACAGGGCGTGCTGGGCCTCCTCACGACGCAGCTCGGCTGCGACGACAACACCGCGGGCAGCAGCCAAGCGGTGTTCACGGCCAACCTGACTCCAGGCACCTACACGTTGCGCATCGACGGAAACAGCAACGACCAGGGCAACTTCGTCATCCGCATCACCCCGCCGCGGGCGATCCTGGGCGACCTGACCGGGCAGGTGCGGGAGTACGACGGCAACACGCGCTTCACCAGCAACGACTTCGGCACGCGCTGCAACAGCTCCACCAGCGACGGCTCTCGCGACCGCTTGGTGCAGTTCACCGTCTCGCAGACGGGCGACTACTTCTTCGACCTGGGGGGCTCGAACTACGACACCATGATGGGGCTCTACGCGGGCACCGCTCCCACGGCGAACCTCCTCCAGTGCGACGACGACAGCGGAAGCGGCGACACGTCGTACATCCTGCGCAACCTCACGCCGGGTACGTATACGCTGCGCATCGACGGCCACAGCACCGACAACGGCAACTTCAGCCTGCGGGCCGGTGAGCGGCGGTACACCTACACCGGCGTGAGCTACGCCGACTCCATGGCCGCGATGAACGCGCGCAACATCCGCTTCATCGGTGTCAACTCGGGCGACAGCGTGGCGGGCGCAGACCTCGACTCCATGGCGGCCGACACGAGCTCGCTCGACGGCAGCGGCAACGCGTTCACGCAGACCATCAGCAGCGATGGGAGTGGTCTGACCACCGCCGTCGTCACGGCCGTACAGAACCTCGCGAACTACTCGCGCATGGACGTGGACATCGTGGTCCAGAACATCAACCTGCTGCCGGGTGTGCCCGCCTCCGCGTTGGTGCAGTCCATCACGGTGGGCGCGCCGGGCTGCACGGCGCGGTGCACGGGCGCCATCACCAACGGCTGCTCGCAGTGCCTCCCCGGCACCAACCTCCCGTTCTCGGTCACGTTCCGCAACAACGTCATCCCGGCGACCGCGGTGGATCAGGTGTTCAACTTCGACCTGATCGTGCGCGGCAACCTGGGCGCCATCGAGCTGCAGCGCGTGCCGGTGCGCATCCTCGTGCCTGCCAACGTGCCGGTCACCTCGTACATGTCGGGGTCTTTCTCGCGCACCTTCAACGCGGCCGATACCTGCGACATCCCGCCCACGCGTCCCGACTGGGGCCTGTTCAGCTGGGAGGTCACCACCCCGGGCACCTCGAACGTGGTCTTCCAGGTGCGCACGGGTGAGACCCTCGCCGAGATGAACGCGATGGCTCCCGTGTCGTTCTCCATCCCGAGCAACCCCGCCATCCCGACCGCGGCGCAGTACGTCGACATCGGGAACCTGATCACGGCGGCGGGCGGACGGAACTACCTGCCCTACCTGCGGGTGACGGCGGTGCTCAACCCGAGCGCGGACGGATTGCAGGCGCCCACGCTCACCAACATGGGCCTGCAGTTCGGCTGCGTGGACAGCGAGTAGCTCGGGCACCAGTGGCACATGGGCGTGGGCGATGACACGCTCATGCCCATGACCTCGCCCGTCCAACACGACGCGCTGGCCCACTCGGACGACCCGCTGGTGGGGTCCACGCTGGCCGCCGAGCGCGCGCTGCTCGAGCTGGGGCGCGCGCTGCCGAGTGACGCCGTGGTGCGCGACCGGGACATCCTCGAGACGTACGCGTCCGACGCGAGCGAGGTGACCCCGGTGATCCCGGAGGCTGTCGTGCGCGTGCGCAACACCCGCGAGGTGAGCGCCGTCCTGCGGGCCTGCCACGCCCACGGCGTCCCGGTGACCCCGCGCGCGGGCGGCACCAGCCGGGTGGGCGGCTCCGTGCCCGTGCCGGGCGGCATCGTGCTGGCCTTCGAGCAGATGAACACGCTCAAGGGCGTGGAGCGCGCGGACCTCCTGGCCGTGGTGGAGCCCGGCCTCGTCACCGGGGCGCTGCATCAGCGCGTGGAGGACGAGGGGCTGTTCTATCCGCCCGACCCGAACTCGTTGTCGACGTGTGCGCTGGGGGGCAACATCGCCGCCAACGCCGGTGGGCCGCGCGCCTTCAAGTACGGCGTCACGCGCGAGTACGTGCTGGGCATGGAGGCCGTGATGGCGGACGGCAGCGTGCTGCAGCTGGGCAAGCGCACCGTGAAGGGCGTCACCGGCTACGACCTCACCGCGCTCATGGTGGGCAGTGAGGGCACGCTCGGCATCATCACCGAGGCCACGCTGCGCCTGGTGCCCAAGCCCGAGGCGGTGGCCACGCTGCTGGTGTTCCTGCCCGACGACGAGTCGGTGGGGCGAGCGGTCAGCGCCATCCTTGCCCTCGGGATCATCCCGCGCTGCGTGGAGTTCCTGGACCGCATCGCGCTCGAGCTGGTGCGGCCCGACGCCGGGGTGCCCGTGCCCGAGGGCGCGCGCTCGCTGCTCCTGGTGGAGCTGGACGGCGACGCGCGGCACGTGCCCGAGCAGACCGAGCGTGTGGGCAACGCCATGGTGGACGCGGGCGCCGTGGAGGTGCTGGTGGCCGACAAGGGCAGCGAGCGCGAGCGCCTGTGGGGGGCGCGCCGCGAGCTGAGCCACACGCTGCGCCGCTCGGCCAAGCACAAGCTGAGCGAAGACGTGGTGGTGCCGCGCTCGCGCATCGCGGACCTGCTGGCGGTGTGCCACCGGCTGGCCGAGCAGCACGGCATCGTGATGCCCACCTATGGGCACGCGGGCGACGGCAACCTGCACGTGAACTTCCTGTGGCACGACCCCGCCCAGCGCCCGGCCGTGGACGCCGCCATCCGCGGGCTCTTCGAGAGCGTGGTGGCCATGCGCGGCACGCTGAGCGGCGAGCACGGTATCGGCGTGCTGAAGGCCCCCTACCTACCGCTCGAGCAGAGCGCCGGGCTCATCGCGCTGCAAGAGCGCATCAAGGACGTCTTCGACCCGCGCGGCATCCTCAACCCGGGCAAGATCTTCCCCGCCTCGGCCAAGCGTCACCACGGCGCCTGCTAAGCGCCCCGGTCCACCGCCCCCGCGCGCGCAAGACCGCAACACGCACGGCGTGTCGCGGTCTGCCCGGGGACTGGCCAGCTTTGGCACAACCCGTTTGGGGAAAACGTCGCAATTCGGGTTCACATCGCCGCCCGCGGCGCTCTTCCGGAATGGCACGTGCGCTGCACTGTGTTCGTGTGCGGCCCTCAACAAGCCGCGTCCTCGCCGTCTCCACCCAGCGCGAAGCCCACCGGGGAGGGTGGGCTTCGCGCGCCCCCTACCACCCAGGAGGTTCGCCTCGAGCCACTGCGTCCTACATCGCCCGGAGCGTGTGGTGAGACCGTTCGTCACCCGAATGGTCTCACACCCTCAGCAACACACGCTCCGGGCCCCCTTCTAAAGCCCGCGACCACGTAGACGTGGACGTGGACGTCTGACGACTCATCACAAGTCCGACGGGAAGGCGTCTATGGCGAAGCGCCTAGGCGCGGCGCGCTGAACGGCCTAAAAACAAGCACAATTGGCACCCCGCACTGAAGTACGGGGCAGCAGTCCTGGCATG
>CAZEAA010000069.1:0-20051 GCA_964510015.1 uncultured Sandaracinaceae bacterium | reverse complement strand
GCTCGGCGCGCTCTTCTTCGTGGCGCTGCTGCTGGGGGACCACGGTCCCTACTCGCCCTGGGCCCTGCTGCACCGCTTGCCCGTCTACGACTCACTGCGCCTTCCGTCGCGCTTCTCGGGGCTGGCCACGCTCTACGTCGCCGCGCTCGCGGGGTTCGGCTTCGAGGCGCTGCTGGTCGGCTCGGACCGCCTGCGTGAGCGCTTCCCCAAGCTCGCGCGTGGGCCGCGCGCCCAACGTGCGCTGCCCGTGGTGGCCATCGTGGCGGTCACCGCCTGGCTCTTCGTGTGGAGCGCTCGCGTCAGCGACAAGTGGCACGACCCGCCGCTCTCGAGCGACCCGCCGGCGGCGTCGTTCTACTACGCCGAGCCCAACCTCTACGGCTACTTCATGGCGAGCATGCCGCGCATGAACGTGGGCACGCCCATGTGTTACGTCGGCAACATGAACTGGCGCGTGGCCAGCGGGTTCTGGGACGGCGAGCGCCCCCAGGCGCGCGTCGAAGGTCGCCGCAACCGCGCCGGTGAGGTGGTCGAGGCCGCGCGCACGCCGAACCGCTTCCACGTCACGGTGCAGCTCATTCGCGCCGGGCGCGTGACGTTCAACCAGAACTACGACCCTGACTGGGAGACCAACTACGGGACTGTGGTGGACGACCGCGGACGCCTGGCCGTGGACCTCCCCGAAGGCGAGCACAAGATCATCGTGCGCTACGCGCCGCGCGCCTTCCTCACCGGGCTCGCGGGCACCGGCGTGGGCGTGCTGCTCACGTGGCTGCTGTTCGCCTACGGCTTTCAGCGGTCGAAGTGCACCATGCGGTCGAAGTTGTAGTGCGTTGTGAACAGCGTCTCGTAGTTCACCGCGAAGTAGGCGCTGCTGCACAGGAACGCGGCCAGCCCCGCACCCGTGACAAAGCGCGTCACCGCGCGTGAGCGCTCGGACGGCCACGCCTCGGCCACGATGAAGGGCGTGAGCGTCACCACCATGAAGGGCGTGATGATCTTGCGAAGCTCGGTCCAGCCGGGCGCCTCCATGGCCCACGGCAGGTCGTGCATGAAGTTGAAGCCGTACATCACGAGCAGCGTGACCAGCAGCAAGCCGCCGAAGAAGCTCGGGTGGTCGAGCAGGTCGTCCAGGAAGTGCCCGGCCCCCAAGCAGACGAAGGGCATCATGGGTAGGATGTACCAGCCGAAGGTCCAGTTCCCGCTCGAGAGGGCGAGGGCCGCGAGGTAGATCAGCGGCAGGCTGAGCACCGCGCGTCGCGGCCCGTCCAGCTTGCCCAGCGCGAGGGCGTACCCCAGCCACACGAAGAGCATGTGCCCGTGACCGACCAGGTTGTGGTTGATCAGCCCGTCCGCGAAGAAGCGTGGGAACAGGTTCCAGTGCGCGGGGCGGCCCGAGGCCTGATGCACCGTGCTGAAGACGAAGAGGTCGAAGTCGACGTACGCGCCGTAGAGGAACAACGGCAGCAGCCCCAGCACGCCGCCCGCGCAGGCGATCAGCGCGGGACGCAGGCCGCCCCGCAAGAAGAAGAGCAGCACCAGCGGCGGCAGGAAGAACGCGCCCGGCACCTTGGCCAGCGCGCCCAGGCCCGTGACGAACGCGGCCAGCCAGATGAGGCGGTTGTGCTTCGGGTCCTCGGCGTCCCAGCGCAGGAAGAGGTAGATGCCGAGCAACGCCATGGGCGTGAGCAGCGCCTCCTCCTTCACCACACGCTGCTGGATGACCAGCGTGGGCAGACCGCTGTAGAGCAGCGCCGCGAGGTACGGCGTGCGCGTGCCCGGAAAGAGCCGCCGCGCGATCGCGAAGAGCAGCAGCAGGGAAGGCACGAAGAGCGCGATGGGCACCAGGCGCGTGTGGGTCAGCCGCGCGTGCAGGTAGTGCTGCGCGCCCCCCAGCTTGGCCGCCGCGCCGGCCAGCAGATGCAGGAGCGGCGGGTGCTCGAGGTAAGGGCGGATGACGTCGAACGGGCGCGCGTCGAAGTAGGGCACCAGCTCGATGTCGACGCGCCCCTGGTAGGCCCCGGCCCACAGCGACCAGCCGCGCGTGGTGCCGTCCGTGAGCAGCTGAAAGCCGTTCCAGGTGGCGAAGAGCTCGTCGGCGTTCTCCTTGAACTCCGGCATCGCGGTGTAGTCGAAGAGGCGCACGCCGAGCCCGAAGCCCAGCAGCAGCAGGACGGCCACGTAGCGCGCACGCACGCGGAAGCGCGCCGGCTCTCGCGTGGCCAGCAGGCCGAGGCACAGCAGAAACAGCGCCGTCGCGCCCAGCACCCACGGCAACGCGGGCGAGCGCGCGAGCGACACGGGCGTCTCCGGCGACAGGGCGTCCACGCCGAGGCGAGCGAAGCCGCTGCCCGCGATGGCGTGGTCGCGGTACTCGAGCCGCACGGCGGCGTCCTCGGGAAACGTGCCCTCGAGGACCACGTGGAGCGGGTGCTGACCGGCCGCGAGCTCGCGGGCCGGGCTCTCGATGCGCACGTGAGTCCCGCGCACGGGACGAGCCCGCAGGCTCCAGGTGGCGCCGGCCGGCACCTCGACCTGCCCGCGCAGCGTGACGCGGTAGGACACCCGCGCGTCGGGCACGGGGTGCGCGCGGAAGTTCCACTTCTGGACGAGGATGGCGTTGAGCCGGTGGCGGTTCGCGAACAGCGGGCGGGGCTCGAAGCCGTGGTGCACGGGGAAGAAGCTCTCCCCGGTGCGCGCCTCCACCGCGATGTCGAGCCCGTGCGCCGCGCGCTCGAAGCCGAAGACGGCAGCGGTCCCCAGCAGCAGGGTACCCAGCAGGGCGAACGCGAGCGTGAGGCGCGTGGGGCTCATCGATAGGCCTCGGGGATGTTGGTGGTCTCGATGAACGCCTCGAGCCGTCGCACGAGGTCCGCCTGGTTCGGGATGCCGTCGTCGAAGCGGTTCACGCGCTCCCGGGGGTCGGCCAGCATGTCGTAGAGCTCGGTGGTGTCGTCCGTCAGGTCGCGGATGAGGTGGTGACGCCCGAGGACCATCGCCTTCACATGATGCGTCGGGCGGGACCAGGAGTTCTCTTGAAAGACGGCGCGGTCGGGAGCCGGACGGCCGCCGAGCAGCACCGGCACGAGGCTCTCCATGGTGGAGCTCGGAGGCGTGGGGACGCCGGCCAGGTTCAGGAACGTCGGAAACAAGTCGCCGAGCGCGACGGGCTCGCGCACTCGCCGCCCCTCGAGGCCAGCACCGAAGACCACCAGCGGGACGTGGATGACCTCGCGATAGAGCGTGCGGGCGTGCGGGTCGCGCCCGTGGTCGCCGAAGTTCTCGCCGTGGTCGGACGACAGCACCACGAAGCGGGGCCGTGCGTGTCCTTCATCGAGCGCGAGGCGGATGGCTTCGGCGACGAACGTCTGCACGTAGCGGATCTCCTCGTCGTAGAGGTCGATGGGCTGCGTGCCGAAGTTCAGCGCCGCGTGGTCCACGTAGGGGTGGTGCGCGTCGAAGAAGTGCAGCCACACGAAGCGGGGCGGGCGCACCTGCCCGCTCGCGGGGTCGTCGTCGCCTGGCGGCGTGATCAGGGGCCGCGCGCTGTCCACCACGTAGGGACCGAGCTCGCGCGGGCGCCGCTGGCAGACCTCCTGCCACTCGTCGAAGCCGCGCCGCAGGTTCCACGTGGCCGACGTGAACAGCGAGCCGCACAGCCGTGCGTGCGTGGTGTACCCGGCGGCCTTGAGGTGCTCGGCCAGCGTGGTCTCGCTGTCGGCGTAGTTGGGCGGGAAGCCCTCGGCCACGAGGTCCACCTGGAACGGCGTCTTGCCCACCATCAGCGACCACATGCTGGGCGCGGTGCCGGAGTCTTGGCTGTAGGCGCGCTCGAACACCACGCCGTGCTCGGCGAGGGTGTCCAGGTCGGGCGACGTCGGGTGCGTCTCGTAGCCCATGAAACCGAGGTGATCCGCGCGCAGGGCGTCCACGGTGACGAGGTAGAGATCCGGCTGCTCACCGGTCAGCGGTGCGATCGGGGCGACTCCGCCAGCGTGGTCGGCCGACGCGACGAGGGTGTCGCGCCCGTCGCAGTTTTCGTCAACGCCGTTGCCGGGCTCTTCGCGCGCGAGCGGGCTGCGGGTGCCATCGAGCGGGGCGCAGTCCGCTCCGAAGGGGAACGAGCCCACCCCGTCGCGGTCGAGGTCGGTCGCCGCTTGCAGGCCCGCCACCAGGTATCCGGCGCTCCACGTGGCGCGGGTGGTGAAGCTGCGCGCCCGCGGGAGCCGCCAGCACGCCACGACGGCGATGGACGCGAGCACCGCCACGGCGAGCGCGACCCGCGTGGGGTGCGCGAGGCCGCGCGGGCGGGCCACGAACACGACCAGGCTCAGCCCCAGGAGCATCAGCGGCGGCACCAGCGCGTGGGCGCCGAGGTGAGCGAGCGTGTCGTGCTGGGTCGCGACGATGACCACGAGCGCCGCGACCGACGCCACCAGCAGGGCGAGGGCCGTCGCGCGCGGGGACGGCAGCCGCCGCCGAGCCAGCAGGAGGCGGCGCACGGCGAGGGCGGGGAGCACGCTCAGCCCCACGAGCCACGGCGCGAGCAGACCCAGCGTCAGCGCGATGAACTCGGGGGACTCGGCGCGCGGGACCACCGCGTACGCGGCGGCCGCGCTGAGCGCGCACAGGGTCAGCAGCCCGAGCGGCAGGGCGAGCAGCAGGGCCGTGGTGCGGCGCGCTCGGACCGGATGCGCGGACGGCGCACTGGGCGCGAACGCGTCGCGCAGCCCCTCTGCTGCGCGCCAAAGGCTCCCGCGGCCCGCGAAGAGCTCGAGGATTCGCGTGATGCCGGCCCCCAACAACGCCGTCAGTGAGGCGAGGGCAGTCACCAAGAGGGCGCCCCCCGCGCTGAAGGGCAGGTCCGTGGCCAGGCTCGCCGTCACTTCGAACGCGGCGGCGCCGACCCCCGCGATCAACCACGCCCGGAGCCATGCGCCGCGGGCGATGGCAGCCTCCGCCACTCCCTCGGGGGGGGGCCCGCTCTCGCCCTCGGGGGCGTCGGTCGTGGGTTCGGACATGCGCGGCGGATGATAGAGGGCGCAGGCGATGCGCGCGAGAGAACGTGCCCCGCGGCGGTGCTCAGTGGCCGTCGGTCGCGCGTTCGGTCGCGCCCGACGCGGCGAGCCTCTCCAGGAGCGCGTCGCCCCGCGCGCTGCGCGGCTCGAGCGTGGCCGAGCGGCCGAGGTCCCCCGTGATGGCGAGCGTCAGGACCGCGTCCGGCCGCAGCTCGGGGGCGAAGCGCAGCCCCCACTCCACGATGGCCACCGCGCCCTGCTCGCGACGCTCCTCGAGCCCCAGGTCGGCGGCCTCGTCCGGGCCACCGAGGCGGTAGAGGTCGGCGTGCAGGATGGGCAGGCGCCCCTCGTACTCGTGCATCAGGGCGAACGTGGGGCTCTGCACGGGCTCGTCCTCGGGGACGCCCAGCGCGTGGACCAGCGCGCCTGCCAGCAGGGTCTTCCCGGCCCCCAGGGGCCCCTCGAGGATCAGGAGGTCGCTGGGCATCAGGACGTCCGCGAGGCGGCGCGCCAGCCCGCGGGTCGCCTCTTCGTCGTCGAGCGTGAGGAGCATCTCGGTCATTCAGGCCTACGGTCTCTGTCCGTCTCTCTCCCTGTCTTGCCACCGCGGGTCCGCGCAGGCCAGTACCCGCCCTCGCTGCGCGTCTTGCGCGACCCGCGGTGGGCTGTGAGGATGGCCGCGATGCGCCCTCTCCCCGTAGCGTTCGCGCTGGTCCTGCTCGCGACGCTCGACGTGGGCGCACGCGCCCATGCGCAGCCGCCTGACGTCACGGCCGACGAGCCGCGCGACCAAGTGGAGCTCCACGCCGTGCTGGACCCGGACGCTCACCGCATCGACGGAACGCTGCGCTGGCGCTTCACCAACCGCAGCCGGGTCGCCGTTCGCGAGCTGTATTGGCACCTGTACCTGAACGCCTTTCGCCACGAGGGCAGCGTCTTCACGCGCGAAGGGGGCACGGAGATCCGGAATCGCGCCGTGGGCCAGGAGGGCAGCATCACGCTCGGCACGCTGAGCACGGCCGATGGCCGCGACCTCTTGGCCCGCTCCACGCAGGCGGTGGGCGTCGAAGGCGACCTCACGCAGCTGCGCACCACCCTCTTCGAGCCGCTCGCTCCGGGCGCGTCCATCGAGCTGCGCGCCACCTTCGTCAGCGTGCTGCCCGAGGCCGTGGCCCGCAGCGGCTTCGTGCGCGACTTCCACGCGGCGGCGCAGTGGTTCCCGAAGCTCGCGCGCCTCGAGCCGGACGGAACGTGGGCGCACTTTCCCTACCACGGCCTCGGCGAGTTCTACGCGGACTTCGCGGACTACACGCTCGTAGTGGACGCTCCCGCGGACATGACGGTGGTGGCCGGAGGCGTCCCGGGGCCCGCGCCCGAAGGCTCCTCCGGGCTTCGAAGCCATCACTTCACGGCGCCCGCCGTGCACGACATGGTGTTCGTGGCGGGGTACGGCCTCCGCATCATCGAGCACGTGCAGCCCCTCGCGACCCACGACGTGCGCGTGCGCGTGGTTCATCCGCCCGGCTTCGAGTCGGTCGCGGTGGATCACCTGGACGTCACCTGCCGCGGGCTCGCCTACTTCTCGCGCGTCTTCGGCGAGTATCCGTATCCGATGCTGACCGTGGTGGTGCCGCCCGCGGCCGCCGAGGCCGTGAGCGGCATGGAGTACCCGACCCTGTTCTTCACGTCGGGTCCCTGGTGGGGCTCGTCTCGCCCGTTGCTCGGAGCGGGTGCCGCGGAGACCACGGCGCACGAGCTGGCGCACCAGTGGTTCCAGGGCCTGGTCGCCACCAACGAGGTTCGCTACCCCGCCCTCGACGAGGGCCTCACCAGCTGGGCCACGGGGGAGCTGATGCGCGAGCTGCACGGCCCCTTCGCGAGCGGCGCCCGCATCGGGAGCGTCACGCTGGACGCCTTCGAGCTGGAGCGCGCCTGGGCGCTGGCGCGCACCACCCCGCGCGCGCCCCTGTCGCCCGTCTACGAGTTCGAGACCGAGGAGTACTTCCGCACCATCTACGTCTACATGCCGCTGATGCTGGAGACCCTCGCGCGCACGTGGGGGCGAGAGCGGCTCGTGCGCACCCTCGGGAGCTACGCCCGCGCGCAGCGCTTTGCACACCCCGGACCCAGCGCCCTGCGCGCGGCGTTTCGCGACGAGTACGGCGCCTGGTTCGTTCGTGACGTGCTGGACCCGGCGCTGTCGCGCGGCTGTGTCGCGCGCACCGAGATCGGGGAGGTCGAGCGCGTCTGCGAGGCCGGCGTCTGCCGAGACACGCTGGTGTTGCGTCGGCGGGGGTGCTTGCCCATCCCCCTCGAGGTCGCCGTCGAGACCGACGACGGAGTCACGCGGCACGCGTGGGGCGGAGGACAGAGCGAGCTCCGCCTCTCCGTCGACCAGCGGACCCTGCGCCGCGTCGAGATCGACCCCTCCCACCACAACCTCACGGACGCGCGCCGCCTCGACGACGTGCGCCTCTACGACCACGGCAAAGGCGACGCCGCGCCGCGAGGCGCCTCCGTGATGACCCGCCTGCTGGGTCTCTTCCACCTCGTGCTCTCGCTGGTGGGGCCATGAGCGAAAAGCGCCGCATCGGCTTCGCGGCGGGCTACGTCCTCATCGTGGAGAGCCTCCTCGCGGCCCTCGCTGCGCTCTTCGTCGCTCACCAGCTCGAGGCGAGCTTCGCGAACGTTCCGGGTGGCCTGCTGGGCGCGCTCGCCACCCCCGGCGCGCCCCTGCTGGTGGAGGGGCTGCTGCCCTTCTTCTTCGAGCGAGCGCCCCGCGTGATGGCGGCCCTGCTCGCGCTCTTCGCGGTGCACGCGCTCGTGGCGCCGCTCGTGCAGCTGGCGTGGCTCGCGGGCCTCGCGCCCGAGGGCTCTCCCGGGCCGCTGCGCACGGCGATCACGGCCTACTTCGCCGCCATCCGTCTGCGGGTGCTGCTCCTCGTGCCCACGGGCTTCGTGCTCGTGGTGATGGCCATCCTCGTGGGCTACGCGTCGCTGCTGCTGCGTGCGGCCGATGAGCGCGCGAGCGACCTCGCGCGGGTGTCGGCGGTGCTGCTGGGCGGCTGGCTCTTCACGCCGCTCCGCGTGCTGGCCGACCTCGGTCACGCGTCACTCGTTCGCGCCGCGCTCGCGCGTGAACCCCTCAGCGCGCGGCAGGCGGTCCACGAAGCGCTGTGGGCCTTCTCGCCCAGTGCCTACTTGCGCTGGGCGCTCTCGTCGCTCTTGGGTCTCGCGGCGCTGGGGGTCGGCACGTGGGTCGGCGCGTCCCTCACCGACGCGCTGGCGCTGCTGGTCACGCAGCTCGCGGCCTACTTTCGCTACGCGTCCCGCGGCGCTTGGCTCGCCACCGCGCTCGCGTCCGTCTCGGACCGTCGCTTCGGCAACCGCACACGAAACAGCGCGCCGCCACCGGCGTCGCCCGCGTTCTCGGCCGAGATGGTGCCCCCGTGATCCGTCACGATCTGCTGCACCAGCGTGAGCCCCAAGCCGATGCCATGGCTGCGCCCCGAGTAGAACATGTCGAAGAGGTGGGCCTGCGCATCTTCGCTCAGCCCCTGGCCGTGATCGCGCACTTCGAGTAGCGCGTGCGTGCCTTCGTCCGCGACGCGGACCCCCACGGTTTGCCCCGCCGAGGACGCTTGCAGGGCGTTGCGCAGCAGGTTCCACAGCACTTGCCGGAGCTGGTCACCGTCGGCCACGATCTCCACCGGGTCGCCCTGCGAGCGGTCGCCACGGCCCAGGCTCAGCTCGATGCGCACGCCTTGCTCCTCGGCTTCCACACGCGCCATGGCCACGATCTCCCCGCACATCGTGCCGAGATCCACTGGCGTCGGGGTCGGCAGCGAAGGCCGCGCTACGCGCAACATGGTGGCCACGAGCGTGTTCAGCCGCTCGGTCTCGCGCAAGACGATGCCCAGCAAGCGCTGGTCGTCCGCGTGCAGGGTGCGGCTCTCGCGCACCAGCTCCACGCTCCCCGAGATGCTGGTGAGGGGGTTGCGGATCTCGTGGGCGAGGCCAGCGGCCAGCTTCCCCAACTCCGCCAGGCGCTGCGACTCGCTGGCTGCGTGGCGAAGCCGGTTCACCTCGGTGAGGTCCTGGAAGGTGATGACGGCCCCGGTCACTCGGCCTTCGGCGTCCTGCAAGGGGCCCTCGCGAAAGCCCACCGCGAACGTGGTCCCGTCGGGCCGGTGTGCGAGCCCCTCGGTGCGCTCGGGGCTGCCCTCTCCCCGCGGGAAGAACAGCTCCACGGGCTGCCCCAGCAGCGCCTCGGGCTTGGCCTGGAACATGGCCGCGGCGGCGGGGTTCACGGACTCGATGCGTCCTTCGGGGTTGGTGGTCAGCAGGCCCGAGGAGAGGGAGCGCACGATGTCCACGTTGCGCTGTGTGAGCTGGGCGACGGCGCGCTCTGCGTCGGCCAGCTGTCCACCGGCGGTCTCCACCCGCAACGACAGGTTGACCGCGAGCGCCGCCACCGCGCCGATGCCCACCACGTTGCTCAGCGTGAACGTCGCGAGGTCTGCGGTGGTGATGGAGACGAAGGTGTTCAGCTGATCGGGAGGGGGGGGCAGGACGCCCGCGACCACGCACCAGCTGACGCTCAAGAAGAGCGCGACCGACGCCCCGGCGACCCACAGCGCCGTGGTCGGGCCGGCCACCATCGCGCTGGCGAGCGTCAGGAGCCCGTACAGGAACGAGAGCGGGCTCGCGGTGGCACCCGTCAGCCACAGCAGCGCGGTGGCTACGCAGAGGTCGACGGCGAGCAGCAGCTCCACCGACCCGCGCGTGCGGCGCACGAGGCCCACGAGGCCGATGGTGCTCGAGCCGAACAGCACCACGTCCAGAGTGAACATGGCGTCGCGGGTGAACGCGTAGCGCCCCGTCAGGACCATGGTCGCCGCCAACAGCACCAGCGTCGCCACTGCCAGCCGCGCGAACAGCCAAGCCAGCAAGCGCCTCTCGATCTGCGACCGTACGGGCGGGTGGCTGCTCGCTCGGAGCTCGCTAGCGTCGCCCGTCATCCCTCGCCCGCTTTCACGTCAGTGCGTGTTGATGTTGTCGGCGATGGTGAAGATGGGGAGGTACATGGCGACCAGCATGGTGCCCACGATGCCACCGATGAACACCATCATGAGCGGCTCCACCAGCGACATGAGGCCCGCGACGGCGACGTCCACCTCTTCTTCGTAGAAGTCCGCGATCTTGTTGAGCATGGTGTCGAGGGCGCCGGTCTGCTCACCCACCGAGAGCATCTGCACCACCCTGGACGGGAAGACGGCCGTCTCCATCAGGGGCTCCGACATGGTGCGGCCCTCGCGGACCTGACTGGCGGTCTTGTTGATGGCCTCTTCGACGATCACGTTGCCCGCCGCGCGCGCCACGATGGCCATGGCGTCCAGGATGGGGACACCCGAGCTGAGCAGCGTGCCGAGCGTGCGCGTGAAGCGCGCCACCGCGATCTTGCGCATGACCGGGCCGATGATGGGCGCCGTGATCAACGTCTTGTGCCAAAAGCGCTTGCCGTTCGGAGTCCGGTAGCTGTAGCGAACACTGGTCACCACCGCGATGATGATGATGAACAGCCAGTGGACGTTGTTGCGGAACCAGACGGAGAAGCCGATCACTTTCTGGGTGAGCCACGGCAGGCCATCCTCCGACCCGAACTCGCGGAACATGTCCTGGAAGGTCGGGATGACGAACTGCAGCATGATCGCGATGACGCCGAAGGCGATCACCAACACGGAGGTCGGGTAGACCATCGCAGAGCGCACCTGCCGCTGCAGCTTCACGCGCTTCTCGATGTACACCGCGAGGCGCCGCAGGATGGCGTCCAAGATGCCGCCCACCTCGCCGGCCTGGATCAGGTTCACGAAGAGGTCGTCGAAGACTTTCGGGTGCTCGCGCAGCGCGTCCGAGAACGTTCCGCCCTGCTCCACGAAGTTCTTCACGTCCGTGAGCAGCTTCTTGAAGATGGCGTTCTCCCCCTGGGTGGAGAGGATGTCGAGGCACTGCACCAGCGGGAGACCGGCGTCGATCATGGTGGCGAACTGACGAATGAAGACCACCAGGTCCTTGTCCGAGACGCCCGTTCCGAGGGTGAGGTTGATCTCCTTCGGCTTCTTCTTGACCTTGACGGGGTTCAGCTGCTGGGTGCGCAAGCGCTGCTCGACCACCTCGAGGGTGTCGGCTTCCATGACTCCCTTGCGGGTCTCACCTGTGCGCGCTTTCGCTTCCCATACCCACTCGGCCATGGAACCTCCGGTTCTCTGTTCTCAGACCGACCATGCTACCGGAAGGGCACCCTACGCGTCAAAAACCACCGCATGTTTGCAGCCACACGCCACCCCTTGAAGGTTTCATGGGTGGCGTGAGGGGTCTGCGTGTGCGGCGCCGTGGACTCAGCGCAGGTACGGGTTGGTCCCGAAGCTGAAGCCCGTCATCTCGGCGGGGGCGGGGTCCATGCCCGCGGGCGGCGTGGCCTCGGCGGCCATCGGAGCGGGCTCGGCGGTGGCGGCCGTGCTGGTCATCTCGGCGGCTGCGGTGGTGGTGCTGCCGCGCGGACGGCGTCCGCCCGTGCGCGAGCCGGCGGCGTCTTCCGTCATTCCGTCGTGCTCGGTCGTGGCTTCGGTGGCGCCCGGGGCCGCCGCCGTCTGACCATCGGTCACGGTGGTGCCGGTGGCGGCTGCCTCGGCGGGGGCAGGGGTCACCTCGGCCGGCGCGGGCGTGGCGGCGGCTGCGACCGCAGGCTCCGTGGGCGACGGACCGAGCGGCTGCGCGGTGGGCGTGGGGCGATTGGCCACCTGCCACGCGAGCAAGCCACCACCCACGAAGGCGACCAGCAGCAGCGCGACGACCAGCATCTTGATGCCGCTGCCGCCGCTCGGCTGGGGCGCCGGCGTGCCCATGGCGGGCAGCATGTGCTGGCCGCTCAGGATGACGGGCATCATGCCGGTGCCGGACTCGGAGTGCATGCCGGTGATGACGCGGCGACCCGAGATGCCCGGGAGCGACATGGAGCCCGACGAGCCCTCGCGGGCGACGGGCATCAGGGCTTCGCCCATCTCGCGCTGGCCGAGCGACTCGATGGCCTCCTGAACACGCGCCCGCTCCTCGTCGAGCTTCGCGCCGATCAGCTCCGTGGCCAGGGCGCCCACCGCGCGGGTGCTGGCGATGCCGCCGTTCAGGCGCGCCACCTCTTCGGCAGCCTCCATGAACTCGTCGGCCGTCTGGAAGCGCTGGTCCGGGTCACGGTGGAGCGCCTTCGCCAGCAGGGCGTCGAAGGGCTCGAGATCCGGCCAGAGGCTCGAGGGTGCCGGGATCGGATCGTTCAGGATCTTGGCGAGCGTGGCGGCGTTGTTCTCACCGCGGAACAGACGGCGACCCGTGAGCGACTCCCACAGGATGATGCCCATGCTGAAGAGGTCGGAGCGCTGGTCGGCCTCGCCGGTGGACGCCTGCTCGGGCGCCATGTAGCTGAGCTTGCCCTTGAACTGGCCGGCGCGCGTGGAGGCCATGCGCACCTCCGCCTTGGCCACGCCGAAGTCGGTGAGGCGGCTGATGCCGTCCGTGCCGACCATGATGTTGTGCGGCGAGACGTCGCGGTGGACGATGTTGAGGGGCTCGCCCTTGTCGTCCGTGAGCGAGTGCGCGGCACCGAGGCCACCGAGGCCGTCGATGATCATCTTCATGACCAGGCTGGTCTCGAGCCGCCGACCCTGCTTCGCGGAGCGACCGAGCAGCGCGCCCAGGTGGTCGCCCTCGATGTACTCCATGACGAGGAAGTAGCCGTCGCCACCCGAGTCGCTGATGTCCAGCGTGGGCACCACGTTGGGATGCCGGATACGAGCCGCGAGCCGCGCCTCGTCCAAGAACATGGAGATGAACTCTTCCTCGTACGCGAGGTGCGGGTGCAAGACCTTGACGGCGACCAAGCGCTCGAAGCCGGCCACGCCGATGGCGCGCGCGATGTACACGGCGGCCATACCCCCGGACGCGAGCTGCGTGAGCACCTCGTAGCGGCCGAGCACGCGCCCAGCCATGTTCCGTCCTTCACTGGCTCCCCCGGGAGCTCCGGCCGCTGCGGTCATCTTAGAAAGCACCTTCCAGGAGGACCATGCCTCCTTGACGGGACAGACCCACGGAGGGCGTCACTCCTTGGCCGTCGCTCTCACCCTCGGTGTCGTCTTCGTCGTCGCCCTTCCAGTCGGTGAGGATGGCGATGACGAGGGTGGTGGCCGCCAGGCCGGCCGTGACGCCGATGAGCGCGTTGGTGCGACGCTCACGCGACTGACCGTCATCCAGGAGACGACGCGCCTCCGGGCAGGCCGTGAGGTCTTGTGGGGTGTCGCTGCCCATGGCCGGGTTGCAGCGGTCCGCTGCCGCCTCGTAGGCGTCCACGTGGTTCATGGTGTCCACGCCCGACCAGATGAGCACCGCGCCGGCCCCGAGGGTCAACGCGCTCGCCACCAGGAAGGTGGCCTTCGGGAAGCGGAAGGGCTCGCTCAGGTCCAGCGGCTGGCCGTCGGCGCCCACGCGCACTTCCGGCTCGGGCGGCGGCGGGGGAGCCTCGAAGGACAGGGCGCGGGTCTGACCGGCCTCGGCCTCCACGGTCTGCGTCACGCGGCCGTGCTCGAACCCGGCGGCGATCTCGTGCTCACGGCCCGGCTCCACGAAGAACGAGAGACCGCCCGTCAAGGTGCCATCCACTTCCACTGCGCAGCTGGCGTCACAGGTGACGTTCACGCGGACGTACTGGGACGCGGCGCCCTCGAGCACCTCGGCGGCCATGGCCTGGGCGGCTTCGTCGTCCGGGTAGGTCTGCTGCATACGCAGCGCCAGCGACGCGGCCCGCATCTGATGACCCGCGCGACGGCGAGCCTCGATGGCATGCGAGAGCGCTGCCGGCGCAGGCGAAAGGCGGTCTGCCGTCTCGAACCACTGGGCGGCGGCCTCCCAGTTTTCCGTGAGCGCCTCCTGGGTGCCACGGTCGAAGGCCTGAGCGGCAGCAGCACGTTCACGGCCTTGCGCCTGCGCGCCATCAGCCACGAACGAGACGAGCGCGATCAGCGCAAAGGCAATGGTTTTCGAGTGATTCATGCGGGCGGTCGCCATTTCAGTGCTTCCCTCAGAATGCCTGTAGGTTTATCAGCTAGTCAAGACTGGAGTGACTGGCCACGTGGAAAATGTCCCTGTTTGGGGACTAGCTCTCTCGGCGCTGCCCCGACTGGGCTACGGTCACCTGCGCCCGGATCATGGACTGCAGTTCACCCGGCTCGGCGGAGCGCCCGAGCGCCGTGTCGAGATCGATGATGCCCTGGGTGTACAGCTGATACAGCGCCTGGTTCATGGTCTGCATGCCGCTGACGCCCTGGCCCGTCTGCATCATGCCGTAGATCTGGTGGACCTTGGCCTCGCGGATGAGGTTCCGGATGGCGGCGTTGGGGATCATGACCTCGAGCGCGAGCGCGCGACCCGGACCATCGGCGCGGGGCACCAGCATCTGGGTGATGACCGCCTGCAAGACGAAGCTGAGCTGCGCGCGGATCTGGGACTGCTGATGCGGGGGGAACACGTCGATGACGCGGTTGATGGACTGCACGGCGCTGTTGGTGTGCAGCGTCGCAAACGCGAGGTGACCCGTCTCCGAGATCGTCATGGCCGCCTCGATGGTCTCGAGGTCGCGCATCTCGCCCACCAGCACCACGTCCGGGTCCTGGCGCAGGGCGTAGCGCAGGGCTCCCTTGAAGGACTCGGTGTCGGCCCCGATCTCGCGCTGGTTCACCACGGAGAGCTTGTTGGGGTGCAGGTACTCGATGGGGTCTTCGACCGTGAGGATGTGGTTCCGCTCGGTGCTGTTGATCTCGTCGATCATGGCGGCCAGCGTGGTGGACTTGCCCGAGCCTGTGGGCCCGGTGACCAGCACGAGCCCGCGCGGCAGGTGGGCCAGCTCCTTCAACACCGGGGGAACGCCCAGCTCCTCGAGGGTGCGGACCTTGAAAGGGATGGCGCGGAACGCGGCGCCCACGGCCCCCCGCTGCATGAAGACGTTGGCGCGGAAGCGCGAGATGCCCTTCACGTTGAACGAGAAGTCGAGCTCGTTGTCGCGCTCGAAGCGCACCTTCTGCTCGTCGGAGAGCACCTCGTAGCAGAGGGCCTTGGTCTCGATGGGCGTGAGCGGCGGCGTGCGCAGCGGCACCAGGCTGCCGTCGATGCGGATCTGCGGCGGCGTCCCCGTGGTGACGTGGAGGTCCGAACCGCCCCGGTCGGTCATCACCTTCAGCAGCTGCCGAATGGAGAATCGAGGGCCTTCCTGCTGCTCTTCCATGCGGCGGACGATATCAGAGGCGTCCCTTCAAGGGGCACTTGATCCGCGTCAGAGCTCGGTCTTGATCCAGGCCCGGCTGCGCAGGCTCTTGCCCCGGCCCCGGTGCCCCACCACGCGGGCGGCCGACTGCGCCGCCAGGAACGCCCCCTCCATGCCGAGGGCCGGGACGTTGTGTGGGCCCGCCAGCAGCAGGTTCTTCACGGGGGTGCGCGCCGGCAGGCCGCAGAAGCCGAGGCCGTCGCGCACGGGGTAGCCGTAGACCGTGGCCATGGTGGAGGGCCCGCGCTCCCAGGGAGACGCGCTCGGCACGTGCACCCCGCGCTCGTGGTCGTGGGCGTCGCGGCCGTCGTGCGGGGAGTCCACCAGCAGCAGGCGCTTGCCATCGAGCAGGAACGGGATGAGGCGGCTCAGCTCCGCGAGGATGCGCTCGCGCTCCGTGGCCAGCCGCTCACCGCGCTCTTCCACGTCGCGGCGGGCGATCAGGGTCTGCACGCACAGCAGCTGCTTGCCGTCTTCGATGGGCCCGACGGACACGTACAGCGGCGAGGCCGTGCTGTCGTCACTCAGGGCGGCGAAGACGTCGCGGCCCATGCCCTCGGGCACGCAGCCCGCGCGCACCACGAGGTTCAGCGTGAAGCGGAACCAGCGCGCCTGCGGCTCACCGCGCTTCTCGAAGAGCTGCTCGAAGACCCCGCGGTCCGGGACCACCCGCAGCAGCTCACCGATGGTGCCCGAGGCGATCACGTAGTCCGCACCGATGTCGTCGTCCGCATCGTGCACGCGCAGGCCCACCACGCGCCCGTTGCGCACCGAGAGCCGCTCGGCCGCCGCGCGGTCGTGCACGGCCCCGCTGTGGGACACGATCTTCTCGCGCAGCGCCTCCTCCAGCCACGCGTGCCCGCCCTCGATGTGCGCAGCCCCCTTCCACCACGCCTCGAACACGCGGCAGAGGGCCTGGCCGTTGAGCTGCTGCGGGTCGATGCCCGTGCCCAGCGTGGCAGGCAGCTGGACCATGCGGCGGAAGGGGTGGTCGCGCGGCAGCTCCTCGAGCGGGTCCCAGTCACCGCTGCGCTCGCGAAAGCCCTGGTGCGCGGTGGCGCGGGCGAACTCGCGGCGCTCGAAGAAGGTCTGCGGCGGCCACGTGAGGTCGCGCTCGAACAAGGCGTCCAGGCGCTCTCCCACGTGCGTCACCGTGCGCAGCGCGTCGCCCACCGGACGGCGCACGTCACCGAACTCGCGCACGATCTCGGCGTCCAGCACGTCGGCCTCCGTGGCCATGTCGAAGCGGATGCCGGGCAGCGCCACCTGGAACGCGGGGTCCATGGCCGAGGCCTTGCGGCGGAACAGCTGATGGAGCGCCAGCTCGCTCATGGTGCGGCGGGCCACCGGGCAGTGCGCCGCCAGGAACGGTGTGCGCTCGCGCGGCAGCGTGTAGCCGGCGATGTCGTAGGTGCCGGGGCGCTCGTGTTGCCCGAGGACCAGCACCCGAAACCCACGACGCGAGAGCAGGGCCCCCGTCAGCAGACCCGGGAGCGTGCTGCCCAAGATGACGGCGTCGTAGGAGCTCGCGGTCATGCCGGAACGTCGAAGCGTGGCGTGACGAAGCAGCCCTCGGGCGACGGGGCGTCGTGCAAGGTGGGCGGCGCGAGGCTCACGCGGCCGGTCGCGATCCAGTGGATGACAGTGGGCAAGAGCAGGTGCTCGGCGCGCTGGATGCGGAGGTGCAGCGAGGCGGCGTCGTCCGACGGAAGCACGGGCACGGCGGCCTGCGCCAGGATGGGACCCGTGTCCACGCCCTGGTCCACCACGTGCACGGTGCAGCCCGAGATGCGCACGCCCGCGGCCACGGCCTGCACCGGCGCGTCGTGCCCCGGGAACGCCGGCAGCAGGGAAGGGTGCACGTTCACCAGCTTGCCAGGGAAGCGCTCGAGCAGGGGCGCACCCAGGATGCGCATGAAGCCGGCCAGCACCACCACCTGCGGCGCGAGCTCCGCCACGGCGTCGGCGAGGGCCACGTTCCAGGCGTCTCGGTCACCACCCCGCGCGAGCGGCACCACGCGGGTGGGGATGTCGCGGTTCTGGCCTTGCACCAAGGCGCCGGCGTCCGCCTTGTCCGACACGATGCCCACCACGCGCGCGTCGCAGCGACCGGCATCGATGGCGTCCAGGATCGCGGCGAGGTTTCCGCCCCGCCCCGACGCGAGCACCACGATGTCGAGGGCGGGCATTCAGTCCACCCGCACTCGCGCCTCGCCGGTCGCGTCCGAGGCGACGATCACGCCCACCTCGTAGACCGGCTCGCCCACGGCTTCGACCGCAGCGCGGACCGCCGCGACGTCCGAAGGAGCGACGATGAAGGTGAAGCCCAACCCGAGGTTGAACGTGCGCTGCATCTCGGGCTCGGCCACCCCGCCCTCGCGCTGGATCAGGTCGAAGATGGCGGGCCGCGGCCACGAGCCGAGCTTCACGTGCATGCCCACGCCGGCGGGCAGGCCGCGATGCAGGTTGCCCGGGAGCCCGCCGCCCGTGATGTGGCAGAAGCCGTGCACGTCGGCGGCGCCGAGGGCAGCAGCGGCCACCTGCGCGTAGATCTTGGTGGGGCGCAGCAGCGTCTCGCCCAGCGGCGCGCTGAGGCCGGCCGGGGTGTCGGTCAACGACAGCGGCGACTCGCGGTCCAGCAGCGCGCGGCGCGCCAGGCTGAAGCCGTTGCTGTGGAGGCCCGAAGACGACACGCCGAGCACCACGTCGCCCACGGCGATGCGCTCGCCCGTGATGAGCTTCTTGCGACCCACGACGCCCACTGCGAAGCCCGCGAGGTCGTACTCGCCGCCGCCGTAGAAGCCGGGCAGCTCGGCCGTCTCGCCGCCCAGCAGCGCGCAGCCGGCCTGCTTGCAGCCCTCGGCGATGCCACGGACCACGGCCTCACCCTGGTCCACGTCCAGCTTGCCGGTGGCGAAGTAGTCCAGGAAGAACAGCGGGCGAGCGCCCACCGTGAGCACGTCGTTCACGCACATGGCGACGAGGTCGATGCCCACCGTGTCGTGCTGGTCGAGGGCGAACGCGAGCTTGAGCTTCGTGCCCACGCCGTCGGTGCCCGACACGAGGATGGGGTCCTCGATGTCGCTCGGGAGACCGCAGAGGCCCGCGAATCCGCCGATACCGCCGATGACGTGGGGAGTGCGCGTGGCCGCGGCGAGTGGCTTGATGCGGTCGACCAAGCGTTCGCCGGCGTCGATGTCCACGCCCGCGTCGCGATAGGTGAGGCCTTTCATGACGCCGCGTGTAGCACGGCCCGGGGCGATGGGCGATGCCCCGCGGCCCGCGTCAGCGCTCGGAGGTCGGGGCTGGCGTGGGGGCCTCGGAGCGCGAGCCCTGGCTGACCACGATGCCGGCGACCACGATCAGCAGGATGATCACCAGCACCACGATGACCACGCGCTTCGGCTTGTCGGTGGGCAGCGGCGGAAGCGGGATGGAGTCGAGCGAGATCTCGCCCGAGAGGCCCTGCTCGGCGCGCAGCGTCTCTTGCGCGGGCTTGGGGCTGGGCGCCTTCTCCTGAGCGACTTGCCAGGCCGGCTTGAAGGAGGTGGCGAACTGGTCGCGCGCGGCCGCGTCGAAGTCGACCGGCCCCTTGGCCGGGGCCGAGGAGGCCGCGCCGCTGGCGGGCGCAGGGACGGAGTCCAGCTCGTCCGACGTGCTGTTGCTGCCCGACTCCGTGGAGGTGCCGGGGTTCGCGTCCTTGCTTCGCTGCTGCTGCTGCTTCTTCTTCTTCGCCACTCGTGTCTCCCGCGGGCTCGTCACCCGCGTCTCTCGGTCGCTGCTGCGTCTGTCACTCGCTGCCGGGGAAGAGCTCCGCCAGCCGGTCGTCCCACTCGTCCGCTACGGCTGCAACGGTGGTGATCAGGTCCTCGAACTCCTCGAAGTCGAGGCCGCCCAGGCGCCGGAGCGCCCTCAGATACAGCGCGTCGCGGTCCTTGTCGATCGCAAACGCGCCGTCGCTCGTCACCAGGAAGTTCAGCTCGAGGAGACGGCGATAAAATTCCTCGCGGCCCTCGCGCGGCACGTCCATGATGCGCGACAGGAGCAACAAGGTCCCATGCTCGACGAGCACGTTGATGCCCACGGTGGCCGAGCCGCGCTGCACTTCGGTGTATCCGTCTCGGTCCAGGGGCGCGATGGCGATGCCCACCTGGTCACCGAAGCGACGCAGGTAGTCGTTCACCATCTCGGGGGCGTCACGGTAGGTGCGGCCACTCGGTCGGTCTTGGAACAACGGGGACTGGGACAACGGCAGCCTGAGGTGGGCGGTTGAGGGGACGCGCACGGTCGGGTGCCGCGTGCAGGGCGGAAGGTACCAGGACGGGCAGGGCTTGGCGAGTTGCACGCGGGCTCGTGCTGGCCGGGCTCGTGTGGCCGGGATGCAGCGCGGGGACCGGTACGCGAGAGGAACCGTCCGAAGAGGGCGCCGATGCGCTGGGAGCCCGCTTCGCGGAGGCCGAAGACTGGACCGCGGAGCGCCTGCGGCAGGAACTCGCGGCGCTCGACGCCGAGCGGGGCACGACCACGGACGCGCTCGCGAACGCGCGGTTCGCCCGCGTCGCCGGGCGGCTCGCCCGGCTGCTCGCCACGCGCACCGGCGACGACCAGGACGTGGCGGCGGCGCGCGTGCGGCTTACCGCGGCGCTGGTGGAGCCGGTCGCGGACGGGGC
>CAZEAA010000068.1:0-20128 GCA_964510015.1 uncultured Sandaracinaceae bacterium | reverse complement strand
GGCCGACCTCGGCGAGCGCGACGTCGCCCACATCCGCAAGGTCATGCGCTTGGCGAACGCCAGCGAGGCCACGGGTCGTGTGCTCCTCCACGTGGGCTTCGGCCCCCTCACCTTCGTGGGCGGCGTGACCGCGCTCTCGCTCGCCAAGATCCTCGAGAACATGGAGATTGGCCACAACGTGATGCACGGCCAGTACGACTGGACGCGCGACCCCTCGCTCGACTCGCACCGGTACGACTGGGACACGGTCTGCACCGCCGAGGACTGGCGCCACTCGCACAACTTCGAGCACCACACGTTCACCAACATCGTGGGCAAGGACCGCGACGTGGGCTACGGCCTCCTGCGCGTGGCGGCCGAGCAACCGTGGGAGCCGCGCTTCCTGGCGCAGCCCATCAGCGCCGCGCTGCTCGCGCTGTTCTTCCAGTGGGGCGTGGGCATGCACGATCTGCGCGTCCCCGACGTCATCGAGCGCAAGGAGCCCTGGGGACCGTTCATGGAGCGCGCCACGCCCTTCTTCAAGAAGGCGGGCTGGCAGCTCTTCAAGGACTACGCCTTCTATCCGGCGCTGGCGCTCGGCAACGCGCCGCGCGTGGCCTTCGGGAACTTGCTCGCGAACGGCGCGCGCAACCTGTGGACCTTCTCGGTCATCTTCTGCGGGCACTTCCCGGAGGGCGTGCGCGTGTACACCGAAGAGGAGACCCAGAACGAGTCGCGCGGCGAGTGGTACGTGCGGCAGCTGAACGGCTCGGCCAACATCGAGGGCAGCGCCACGCTGCACCTGCTGACCGGGCACCTCAGCCACCAGATCGAGCATCACCTCTTCCCGGACATCCCGGCGGCGCGCTACCCCGAGATGGCCGCGAGCGTCCGCGAGATCTGCGAGCGCTACGGGCAGACCTACAACACGGGCAGCTTCGCGAAGCAGCTGGGCAGCGTGGCGAAGCGCATCCTGCGGCTGTCGCTGCCGGGCCCGGTGGTGCCTGCGCGCGAGGTGGCGCCGCCGCCCCCGGCCCGCGCCGAGGAGCCAGCGCGCAAGACCGTTCGGGAGACCGTGCGTGATGTGGTTCGCACGCCCACGCGGCGGGCAGCCTGAAGCAGATGGCCTGAAGCAAACGGCCCGCGTGAGCGAAGGCCTCGCGCGGGCCTACTGCTGCGCGCCCGTCGGGATCTCGAGCGGGCGCCCGAACAGCGACACGTCGGCCGCCACGGTTCCATCGGCCAGGCCCACGATGACGATGGCCTGGTCGCTGACCAGGATGGGACCGATGCCCACGCGGTCGAGCTGCACGTGCAGGATGAGCTGGTCGGAGACCACCACGTCGCGCGCGCTCTCGTTCACCGCGACCAGCGCGGTGTCCAGCGTGGCGCCCACGTCGAACTCGAGCGCGGCCTGCACGCCGGCCAGGAAGTCGTCGTGCATGGCCCAGTTGGCCATCCGCAGCAGCACGTTGCGGGTGTCGAGGTCGTAGGCCACCTCTTCGAAGCGCAGCACGCGCGTGGCAGCGTCGTAGCGCGGGATGCCGATCATGTGCAGCACGCCCTGCGCCGAGCGCAGGATGCCCTTGTGCGCGTTGATGCCGCACAGGATGTGGACGCGCCCGTCCGAGGCCCCGCGCAGCTCCACGCTGTCGATGCGGATGGTGGCCCCCGAGTCGAGCAGCTTCTCGGTGCCCACCAGCTCGGCCTGGGCGTGCGCGGTCAACTCGGTGAACGGAATCTGGACGGGCACCTGCAGGTGGAACTCGTTGGTCATGGCCTCCACCTCGCGCAGCGCGGGCAGCGGCGGCAGGTCCGAGAGGCCGGGGGGCGCACCCATGTACGTACGCACGCGCGCCGCGACGCCGAGGCCGAAGGTGAAGCGGCCGGGCTCGAGGCGCGGGCGCACCCACTGCACTTCCACCGGCTCGAGCTGCACGAAGAGGGCCGGGGAGTCCATCACCTGGATGGGCTGGAGCACGCGCGGCCAGAGCCGCTCCATGCGCCCGCGCAGGTCGATGGCCGTGCCGAGCCGCTGGTCGATGGCATCGCGCAGGGCCGTGATGTAGGGGCGCAGCTGTCCGTCGAGCAGGCGGCGCACGTCGAAGCGCGCGGGACCGACGCCCACGTTCGCGTTCGCGATCTGGTAGTCGACCGTGGACTCGCTGGTGGCCGTCCAGGCCTCGTCCGCCGAGATGCGCGTGTCGATGCGGATGGCGAACGACGTGCTGGCGCGCTCGGTGTGACCCACGGGGAAGCCCATGACCTGCGTGGCCACGGTGCCCTCGATGTCGAGCGTGAGCGGCAGGATGATCTGCAGGCGTCCCTGGTTCGCGAGCAGCACGCTGTTGCCCGAGCGCGCGAGGCGGAACGAGCCCGTGACCCCTGTGGTGATGGGGACGTTGCGCAGCGCCGCGATTTCCACCGGCAGGCTCTCGTTGAGCAGGCGGTTCAGCTCGTTGAAGTCGAGCGGCACCACGAGCTGGATGGTAGACGTGGGGACCTCGATGTCCGCAGGGAGCTGCGTGAGCGCGGTGGCGGCCGTGGGCGGCACCGGATAGAGCTGGCTGACGCAAGCGGAGAGCGGCGCCCAGAGCAGCGCGAGCGCGAGGATCAGGACGAGCGGGCCGGTGTGCGGGGCGCGATTCATGAGGCCGTCTTACTCCCTGGCGCCCATGGATGACAATGGATGACGATGGGGGACAAACGAATCACGGCGGGCGCGCGGCTGCTACGCTCGGCGGCGATGACGCATTCCCCGCCCACCCCGCTCGAGGAGTCCGCGCTGCGCGCCGCGGAGCAGCAGGCTGCGCTGCCCGAGGAGGCCAGGCCGCGCTTCGCCCGGGAGCTGCTGGCTCCGGTTGGGGCACACGTGCTGGCGGCGCATGCGCGCGGGGCGCGCGTGGTCGGGATCTACGGCGCCCAAGGCAGCGGCAAGACCACGCTCGCGCAAGCGCTCGCCGCGCTGCTCACGAACCACACGGGGCTGCGCGTGGCGGCGCTCTCGCTGGACGACTTCTACCTCAAGAAGGCGCACCGCCTCCGGGTGGCGGAGCACATGCACCCCTTGTTCGCCACGCGTGGAGTCCCGGGGACACACGACGTGGCGCTGCTGCAGCGCACGCTCTCGGCGCTGCTGTATGGCGACGTAAAGGGCAGCGTGCCGGTGCCGCGCTTCGACAAGGCGCGTGACGACCGGGCGCCCGATCCGGAACTCGTCACCGCGCCGGTGGACCTCGTGCTGCTGGAGGGTTGGTGCCTGGGGGTGCCGCCCGAACCTCCCGAGCGGCTGCTCACCGCGTGGAACGCCATGGAAGAGAGCGAGGACGTGGGCGGGCGCTTCCGACGCTGCGTGAACTACCGGCTGGCGCACGACTACGCGGACCTCGCGCGGCGCGTGGACTTCCTGCTGGCGCTCGTGGTGGACTCCTTCGAGCTCTCCTCGCGGCAGCGCCTCGAGCAGGAGCACGCCCTCCGCGCGCGCACCGGCGAGGGGATGTCGGACATGGAAGTGCAGGCCTTCATGCAACGCTTCGAGCGCGTCTCCCGCTGGGGCATCGAGGTGATGGGCGCGCGCGCCGACCTGGCCATCGCCATCGATGACGCGCACCTCCCACGGACGCCGGTGCCGCCGCCCGCTGCGTGAGGCGAACCATGTCGCGCTGCGTCGTGTAGGTTGTGGGGCTCCGCCACCCTCGAGACAGGAACTCGCCATGTCGAACCGCGCCGTCCCTCCGAAGCTCGCTCTCGACGTCTTGCTCGTGGCCGCCGCGTGGCTGCTGAGCCCGGCCCCCGCCAGCGCGCAGGGACCCGCCACCAGCCTGACCACGGTGGCCGCGGGGACCCACTTCAGCTGCGCCGTGCACCAGGGCCGGGCCTACTGCTGGGGAATCAACGACGATGGTCAGCTGGGGGACGGGGGCAGCACCACGCGCGCCGTTCCGGTGGCCGTGCGGGGGCCCGAGGGCGTGGTGGAGGTGGGCGCCGGCTACGGGCACGCGTGCGCGCGCGCGGACAGCGGCGTGGTGTATTGCTGGGGCGACAACAGCAGCCAGCAAGTCCCGGGGGCCAGCGGGGAAGCGGCGCGCGAGCCGGTCCGCGTGCCCGGCGTGGAACACGCGTCCGCGCTGTCGGTGGGCGGCTTTCACACGTGCGCGCTGACGGACCGCGGCACCGTGAGCTGCTGGGGCAGCAACAGCAGCGGGCAGAGCGGTGGCCGTGAGGACAGCGGCCCCACGGTCATCCGCGGGGTCACCGGCGCGACCATGCTTTCGTCGGGCCTGTACCACACGTGTGCCGCAGGACCGCGCGGCGTGTGGTGCTGGGGCGACGGAAGCTACGGCCAGCTGGGAGGGGGCAACTTCCGCAGCTCACCGCAGGCGCGCGCGGTGCGGGGTGTCCCGCGAGGCGTCACGCAGCTGGCCCTCGGCAGGCAGCACAGCTGCGCGAACACGCCGGATGGCGTCTCCTGCTGGGGCTACGAGCTCTTCACCACCGGGTCACCTCGTGCACCGGAGCGGGCGCGGCCCCAGCTGCTCCCGTTCTTCCAAGGCACGGTCTCCATCTTCGCGGGCGGCAACACCACGTGCGCGGTGAGCGGCGCGGGCAGCGTCACCTGCCGCGGCGACAACGACAGCGGGCAGGCGGGCAACGGAGGCACCGACGCGGTGGATCGTCCCGTCGCCGTAGACGGCCTCGTTCCCGCCATGGGAGTGGCCATCAGCAGCACGCATGCGTGCGCACGCGGCACCGACGGAAGCGTGTGGTGCTGGGGAGACGACTCAGCGCATCAAACCAGCCGACGTGAAGAGACGTTCGTGGCGGCGCCGCGCAGCGTCACCCTGCCCTCCAGTGCCGGCGCGGTGCGCAGCCTGTCCATCGAAGGCATGCAGAGCTGCGTGACCACGCGCTCGGGCGCCATCTACTGCTGGGGTCTCGACGCCGCGGGCCCGCAGTTCGGCGCGCAGCGCTACATCTTCGGCGTGCGCGAAGTGCCCATGCTCATCGACGGGGTGACAGGCGCTGCGCAAGCCATCACGGGCGGAATCGACACGTGCGCGCTCGGCGCGCAGGGCGAGCTGGCCTGCTGGGGTGGCAACCTGGGCCTCGGCCGCACTGGTCTCGAAGGGGCGAGCTTCCGCGCCCCCCAGAGCATCACGCTGCCCGGCACGCGCAACGTGAGTGTGGCCGGCGGAACGGTGTGCGCCGTGGATGCCGCTGGTGCGGTGCGCTGCGTGGGCAGCAACGTGGAGGGCGTGCGCGGAGACGCCGAGGGCACCTTCACGCTCGCGCCGACCACCGTGAACCCGGGGTTCCGCGTGGCCAGCGTGCACGGCGGTGGCTTCACCATGTGCGCGCTCGGTACTGGCGGAGAGCTCGCGTGCTGGGGCCGCGGCACGCAAGGCCAGCGCGGCGATGGCCAGAGCACGGCCACGCCCACGCCGTCGCGCGTGTCGGGCCCGCCGCAGTGGGCCAGCGTGTCCGTCGGGGAGCTGCACGCGTGCGGCGCGCTGCCCAACGGTCAGGTGTACTGCTGGGGTCGCGGCAACGAGGGCCAGCTGGGCAACGGCGCGAGCGGGTCGTTCGTGACTCCGGTGGCCGTGCAGAATGTGAGCGGCGCCACGCAGGTGAGCGTGGGCTACAAGCATTCGTGCGCCCGCACGCGCGATGGCCGCGCCATGTGCTGGGGCCTGGGCTCACACGGGCAGCTCGGCGACGGCACGCGCCAGGACCGAAGCGCGCCAGTGGTGGTCAGCGGCCTCTCCGACGTTGCCGAGGTCCACTGCGGCGACACGCACACCTGCGCTCTCACGGCGAGCGGGCAGGTGCACTGCTGGGGCAACTCCCGCGACGGGCAGCTCGGCATCGGCCTCAGCCATTTGGTGCGCCGGCCCGTGCGCGTCGCGTTCTGAACCGTGCTCGGGCGCGGTGCTCTCGCACCCTGGTCACCCTGGTCAGGGGCTGCGCTTCACGCGCATCAGGCTCTCTTGAGCCACGCTGGCCACCAGCGTGCCGTCCGCCGCGTACATGCGACCCGTGTTGAAGCCGCGCCCGCCCTCCGCGTTGGGGCTCTTCATGGAGTAGAGCAGCCAGTCGTCCGCGCGGATGGGCCGGTGGAACCACAGCGCGTGGTCCAAGCTCGCGATCATCAGGTTGGGGTCGAGCCAGGTGTGCCCGTGGTGCTGGATGCAGTTGTCGAGCAGGCCCATGTCGCTCGCGTACGTGACCACCGCCTGGTGCAGCGCTTGGTTGTCCGGGATGGCGCCATCGCCGCGGAACCACAGACGCTTGAGCCCGCGATGCGGCTGCGGGTGCAGGAGGTCGATGGGCTCGGGGTCGCGGTGCTCGATGGGACGCTCGAGGCGCAGCAGGAACGGGAACACCGGGTTCGACGTCTGCTGGGCGTACTCGGCCAAGCGCTCGGCGTTGTTCTTGAGCCCCTCGGGCGCCGGCGTCTCCGGCATACGCTCTTGGTGCGACAGCCCGTCCTCGTACACGTGGAACGACACGGCCATGTTGAAGATGGCCTCGCCCTCTTGGCGCGCCACCACGCGCCGCGTGGCGAAGGACTTGCCGTCGCGGATGCGGTCCACGTCGAAGAGGATGGGCCCGCGTGGGTCACCCGGGCGCAGGAAGTACCCGTGCAGCGAGTGCGCGAACTTGTCGGTCTCGTCCACCGTGCGGTAGGCGGCGATGAGGGCCTGCGCCGCCACCAACCCTCCGAAGACGCGCTGCCTGCCGTCGTTCGGCGTGTGCCCACGGTAGAGGTCGCGATCCAGACGGTCCAGGTCGAGGCGCGCCAGGAGGGTGTCGATGGGGTGCATGGGTCCTCGTTTCGGACATACTCCTAGCCCACATGAAGACCAAGCGCACTGCCCTGATCACGGGGGCCAGCTCCGGCCTCGGCGTCGAGTACGCGAAGCTCTGCGCCGCCGATGGCCACGACGTGGTGCTGGTGGCCCGCAGCGAGGGCAAGCTGCGGGAGCTGGCCAGCGAGCTCTCGCAGAAGCACGGCATCACGGCGCACGTGTACCCGGCCGACCTGTCGCGCGCCGACGGGCCGCGTGGGCTGTTCGACGCGCTCGCGCGGGACGGCGTCACCGTGGACATCCTCGTGAACAACGCGGGCCTCGGCTACGTGAGCGACTTCCGCTCGAGCACCACCGCGTCGGAGCTCGAGATGGTGCACGTGAACGTGACGGCGCTCACCGAGCTGACGCACCTCTTCCTGCCGGGCATGGTGGCGCGGCGCTTCGGCCGCGTGCTGAACGTCGCCTCGACCGCGGCGTTCCAGGGCGGCCCCGGCATGGCTGTCTACTTCGCCACCAAGGCCTACGTGGTCTCATTCTCCGAAGGCATCGCGCACGAGCTGCGCGGGACGGGCGTGACCGTCACGGCGCACTGCCCCGGAGCCACCCACACGGGCTTCGCCGCCGTCGCGGGGGCGGGCGACTCGCTGCTCTTCAAGGGGGCGGTGGCGTCCGCCGACGCCGTGGCTCGGCACGGCTACCTGGCCATGCAGCGCGGACGCGTGGTCTCCATCCACGGCCTGCTGAACAAGCTGATGTACTGGGGCGGCCTGTTCGCGCCGCGCTGGCTGCTCGCGCGCATCACCGCGCGCATGATGAAGTAGCGCTGCACTTTGCCATTCCGAGATGTGACCGACTCCGTTATCGTGAGTGGGTGAAACTCATCGCTTCAGGGTTGTCGGACGTCGGCCGCGTCCGCGAGATGAACGAGGACACGTGGCTCGCCGCGCCGGAGCTCGGTCTCTACGTGGTGTGCGATGGGATGGGCGGTCACGCCGGTGGCGAGGTCGCGAGCCGGCTGGCCGCCGAGACGGTGATCGCGGCGGTGCGCTCGCGCCCCGACATGCTGGTGGACGACCCGACGCCCGAGCAGTGCGAGGCGCTCGCAGGCCTGCTCCGCCACGCCATCGAGGCCGCCTCGGCCGCGGTCTATCGCCGCAGCGTGGAGGAGGGCAACCGCGGCATGGGCACCACCTGCACCACGCTGCTCATCGCGGGCAGCAAGGCCATCATGGGCCACGTGGGCGACAGCCGGCTCTACCTGTCGCGCGCAGGGCAGCTGCACACCGTCAGCCAGGACCACACCTATGTGAACGAGGCGGTGCGGCACGGCATCATGACGCGCGAAGAAGCCCTCGCGAGCGGCTATGGCAACATCGTGACGCGCGCCGTCGGCCCGCACGAGAACGTGCTGGTGGACACGCTGGTGTTCGACGTGCTCCCGCACGACCGGCTCTTGCTGTGTAGCGACGGCCTCCACGGCTACTTCGAGGACGCGGTGGAGCTCGTCACGCTGATGCGCGAGAACGACACCGAGCGCCTGGCGGGCAAGCTCATCGGCATGGCCAACGAGCGGGGCGGCGACGACAACATCACGGCGGTGGTGCTGCGCGTGGAGGCTCCCGACGCCGCACCGGCGCACGTCACGGGCCGCATGACGGAGGTGTCTCAGGACTTCCATGCCCTGCGTCAGCTCACGTTCTTCTCGGACATGGACCTGCCCGAGCTGGCGCGCGTGGGTCACGCGCTCAAGAGCGCGGTCTACGAGGCGGGCGCCACCATCCTCGAGCAGAAGGACGAGCGCGGGCGCCTGTTCATCATCGCGGAGGGCACGGTCTCGGTGCGCAAGGACGGGAAGCAGCTGGCCGAGCTGCGCACGGGTCAGCACTTCGGCGAGATGTCGCTGCTGAACTACGCGCCCAGCAACGCCTCCGTGGTGGCCGTGCGGTCCACCCGCGTGCTGGTGCTCGAGCGCGACGCGTTCTTCGCGCTCATCAAGCAGGACGCCAACGTGGGCGCGAAGTTCCTGTGGCGCATCGCGCAGGCGCTGAGCCAGCGCCTCGACAACGCCCTGCCCTTCCTGGTGGGTCGCGAGGACACGCGCCGCACCATGCCCATGGGCGGTCAGATGCCGTCGCCGTTCATCGGACGCGGCTGAGCGACTGACCGCCTCCGTCGCGGGTACGCCAAGGCTCCACCCCCCCCGCGAGCGGGGAGGTGCTCCCGAAGGCGGGCCCGCTCAGAGAAGCGGCAGGATGTCCGCTTCGATGTCCGCGGGCGTGGTGCTGGACGCGTAGCGCTTCACGACGTTGCCCTTGCGGTCCACCAAGAACTTGGTGAAGTTCCACTTGATGGCCTCGGTGCCCAGCACCCCGGGGGCTGCGCGCTTGAGCTCGGTGTAGAGGCTGTGGGTCTCTGGCCCGTTCACGCTGATCTTGGCGTGCATGGGGAACGAGACTCCATAGTTCTTCTGGCAGAACGCGCCAATGGCGTCCGCCCCGCCCGGCTCCTGCCGCCCGAACTGGTTGCAGGGGAAGCCCAGCACGCGCAGGCCGCGGCCCGACAGCTTCTGATGGAGCGCCTCGAGGCCCTCGTACTGCGGCGTGAAGCCGCACTTGCTCGCGGTGTTCACGATGAGCAGCACGTCGCCCTCGTACTGCTTCATGGACACGGTCTCGCCGGCCAGGGTCTCCACTTGATGGTCGTAGATGCTCACGCTTCGACTCCTTCGTTCGCCTCGCGGCCAGCTGGCCGGGCTGCGGTGTCCATAGAAGCCCACGCCGCGCCGTGCAAGCCGTGCTACGCGCGCAGGGCGCGATAGCGCTCGATCAGCGCCGTGGTGGACGCATCGTGACCCGTGACCGGCGCATCCCCCTCGAGCTTCGGCAGGATGGCCTTGGCCAGCTGCTTGCCCAGCTCCACGCCCATCTGGTCGAAGCTGTTCACATCCCAGATCACGCCCTGCACGAAGATCTTGTGCTCGTAGAGCGCCACCAGGCGGCCGAGCGTGCGGGGGTCGAGCAGGTCGTACAGGAAGGTGGACGACGGCCGGTTGCCCGAGAACACCTTGTGAGGCGCGAGGCGCCGCACGTCCTCGGGAGACAGCCCCTCGGCGGTCAGCTCGGCGGTGGCCTCGGCCAGCGTGCGCCCGCGCATCAGCGCCTCGGACTGCGCGAAGAAGTTCGCGATGAGCTTGTCGTGATGCTGCCCGAGCGGGTAGTGGCTGCGCGCGGCGGCCAAGAAGTCGGCGGGCACCACGCGCGTGCCCTGGTGCAGCAGCTGATAGAACGCGTGCTGGCCATTGGTGCCGGGCTCGCCCCACACGACGGGACCCGTCTCGTAGCCCACCACCTCGTCGCCGTTCTTGCGGACGTGCTTGCCGTTGCTCTCCATGTCGGCCTGCTGGAGGTACGCGGGGAAGCGGTGCAGGTGCTGGTCGTACGGCAGCACGGCGTGCGTGGCGCAGCCGCGGAAGTTGGTGTGGAAGACACCCAGCAGCGCCATCAGGACGGGGATGTTCGCTTCCAGCGGGGCAGCGCGGAAGTGCGCGTCCACGTCGGCCGCGCCTGCCAAGAGGGACTCGAAGTGGTCCATGCCCAGCACCAGCGCGATGGACGCGCCGATGGCGCTCCACAGCGAGTAGCGTCCGCCCACCCAGTCCCAGAACTCGAGCATGTTGGCCGGGTCGATGCCAAAGTCCACGACCCCGTTCACGTTGGTGGAGAGCGCGAAGAAGTGCTTCGCCACGGCCTCCTTCCCGGCTCCCAGCTCGCGCAGCAGCCACTCCCGCGCGCTGCGCGCGTTGGTCAGCGTCTCGTCGGTGGTGAAGGTCTTCGAGGCCACCAGAAACAGCGTGGTCTCGGCCTGCACGTCCAGCAGCACGTGGCTGAGGTCGGCGTCGTCGATGTTGCTCACGAAGTGCGCCCGCAGCCCGGGCCGCCAGTAGGGGCGGAGCGCCTCGGTGACCATCACGGGGCCCAGGTCCGAGCCGCCGATGCCGATGTTGACGATGTCCGTGATCGGCTTGCCCGTGTGGCCGCGCAGCTCGCCCCGGCCGAGGCGGTCGCTCAGCCCACGCAGCTTGCGGAGCTCGGTCTGCACCAGCGGGAAGACGAGCGCGCCGTCCACGCGCAGCCCCTCGTCCGTGCTGGCCCGCAGCGCCGTGTGCAGCACCTCACGTTGCTCGGTGACGTTGATCGGCTCGCCCGCGAACATGGCCGCGCGCGCCTCTTCCACGCCCCGCTCGCGCGCGAGCGCCATCAGCAGCCGCAGCGTCTCGTCGACGACTCCGTGCTTCGAGTAGTCGAAGAGCAGGCCCGAGAGCTCCACGTGCATGCGCGCGAAGCGCGTGGGGTCTTGCTCGAACAGCTCGCGAGCATGCAGCTTGGCCGTCTGCTGCGCGTGCTGCTCGAGGGCGAGCCAGGCGTTGGTGCGATTGGGCGGCGTCGAGGCAGTCATCGCAGGCAGCATGCCGCATTTTCTCGACCGGCCACGCGCCAATCTCGGAGGTCCAGGCCGTCGCTCAGCCAGCCGCGATGGGAGCGTCCGCAAGTTGCGCAAGCGCGCGGCGCAGCGCGTTCAGCGAGATGGGCTTGCTCAGATAGTCGTTCATGCCGACCGCCAGGACGCGCTCCTGGTCGCCGTGCACGGCGTTGGCCGTCACCGCGATGATGGGGGTGGTGTCGCCCGCCGCGCGCAGCCGCCGCGTGGCCTCGAAGCCGTCCATGACGGGCATCTGGCAGTCCATGAGGATCGCCGCGTAGCGCCTGCGCGCCGCCATCCCCAGCGCCTCTTGACCGTTGGCCGCGACGTCGGCCTCGAGGCCCAGGTTGGCGAGCATCATGCGCACCACCTGCTGGTTCACCAGGTTGTCCTCCACCACCAGGACACGCCCTTCGAGGAGCTGCGGCACGCTCGGCAGCTGCGCCGGCGGCCTGCTCGAGCGTCCCTTGCTGATGGCGGCCACCAGCGCCTCTTCGAGGGCCGACCGGCGCGGCGGCTTGGTGATCCAGGCGGCCGCGCGACGGCTCCACTCGGGCGCGCGCGCGAACGGCCCCGCCACCGGAGCGAGCACCACCACCGGCGGTCGCTTCTCGGTGGTGGGGGCGAGCAGTCGCTCCGTCGCCTGCTCGGGGAGGTCGGCGTCGATCAGCACCACGCTGACGTCTCGCTCGAGCGCGGCCTCGGCCTCGGCGAGCGAGGTGACCGCCGTGGTCAGGCAGCCCCAGCGCTCCACGATGCCCGTGAGCGAGAGGCCGAACGCCTCGTCTCGCACGAAGAGCAGGATGCGCGTGCCCAGCAGCTGCGACTCGAGCGTCATGCGCGACTCGTTCACGGAGACGGGGATGACGGACCAGAAGCGGCTGCCCACGCCGAGCGTGGAGCTCACCCCGCAGTCGCCGCCCATGGCCTGGCTGAGGCGACGTACGATGGCCAAGCCGAGGCCTGTGCCGCCGTAGGTGCGCGTGGTGGTGCTGTCGGCCTGCACGAACGGATCGAAGAGCCGCGGGAGGTGCTCGGACGCCACGCCGATGCCCGTGTCGTGCACCGCAAAGCACACGCGCGCCTCGTCGCCCTGTTGCTCCTCGAGGCTCACCACAAGGCGCACGGATCCCTGCGGCGTGAACTTGATGGCGTTGGACAGGAGGTTGAGCAGCACCTGCCGAATGCGGCTCGCGTCCGCCATGACCACGCTCGGGACGCGCGCGTCCACGTCCACGATCAGCTCGAGCCCCTTCGCGTGCGCGCTCTCGGCCACCAGCGTGACCACGTCTTCCACGGCGTCGCGCAGGTGGAACTCCACCGGCTCGATCACCAGCTTGCCCGCGTCCACCTTCGAGAAGTCGAGCACGTCCTGGATGAGGGTGAGCAGCGCGTCGCCGCTGCGTCGCGCCGTGTCCGCGTACTCGTGCTGCAGCGGGTCGAGCCCGGTGTCCAGCAGCAGGCTGGTCATGCCCAACACACCGTTGAGCGGCGTGCGGATCTCGTGGCTGATGGTCGCCAAGAAGTCGCTGCGCGACTGGGCCGCGCGCTTGGCCTCGAGCTCGGCGGCGGTGCGCACGGCCACCTCGCGGCGCAGCGACTCGTTGGTCTCGAGCAGCGCGTTCTCGGCGTACTGCTGACCGCGCAGGAAGCTGACCATGACCGTCACCGTGGCCAGCAGCGCCCCCAAGAGTGTGAGCCCCTCCGCGTAGGGACGCTGCTCGACCGGAACCGAGTTCTCGAGGACGACGCCGGCGAGGTGGAGCGACCAGAAAGCGAGGATGGCCAGCGCGCTCGCGGCCCCCCAGAAGGCCCCCTCGCGCAGCCCCATGGACCAGCCCGCGATCAACGGCACGACGAGGAACCAGGCGAACTGCGGGTTGCCGAAGCCTCCCGTGGCGAACGCCTGGCCCACCAGCACCAGCATCAGCGCGGACGCGACGGCGTGACCGGCGAACGCGATGCGACCGGTACGCGCCATGAGGACGTACCCGCTGACGCCCACCACCTGGGCCAGGAGCAAGGTGGCCGCCTGCAGCGGCAGCCCGAGCCAGAGCGAGTGCAGCAGGAAGAACAGCGCGATGGACGACAGGCCGAGGATGGTCCCCGTGATGGAGCGCAGCCGGTGCAGCTGGAGACCCGTCAGCTGCGTGGGGTCGAAGCCCGCGAGAAGGTAGCGTTCCAAGAGGCGCATGAGGAAGGCCACCGTTCGTCTCACGGCTGGCATACTTCGTCCACCGCTTGCCTGCCCACAGGAAAATGATATCACCGTTCTACAAACAAGAACGCGCATTTCTCACTTCGCACGAGGACGCCAATGAGTGAAACATTCGACTATGTCGTGGTGGGCGGAGGCTCCGCCGGCTGCGTGGTGGCTGCCCAGCTGGCCGCCGACGCGCGCGTCCGCGTGCTGCTCCTCGAGTGCGGGCCCAGCGCCGACGAGAACCCCGAGACGCTGGATGCCGACGGCTACAAGCACGCGTTCGCCAACGACGCGGTGATCTGGGACCGCTTCAGCGTGCCGCAGCCCAACGCAGGCAAGCAGCGCCTGTTCCTGGGCACCGGTCGCGGCATGGGCGGCAGCGGCGCCGTCAACGGCATGGTCTACACCCGCGGCGCACGAGAAGACTGGGACGAGTGGCCGCGCGGCTGGCGCTGGGACGACGTGCGCGCCGAGTTCGACGAGCTGGAGAAGACGCTGCGCCCCCACAAGCGAGCGGGCACCAAGTTCACCGAGGCCTGCATCGCGAGCGCCGTGGCCACCGGCTTCTGGCGCAGCGAGGACCTCAACGACGGCAACATGAGCCAGGCCATCGGCCACGAGTGGATGAGCTACGAGGGGCAGGCGCGGCGCAACAGCTACGTGTCGTTCGTGCGCGACAATCCGCGGGCCAACCTGCGGGTGGAGACGCACGCGCGCGTGCACACGCTAGTGCTCGAGGAGGGGCCCCGCGTGGTGGGCCTGCGCTACGAGCAGAAGGGGGAGCTGCGCAGCGTTCACGCCCGCCGCGAGGTCGTGCTGTGCGCCGGCTCGCTCGAGACGCCCAAGCTGCTGATGCTGTCGGGCATCGGGCCCGCGGAGCGGCTCACCGCGGTGGGCATCACGCCGGTGCTGGACGTGCCCGAGATCGGCCAGAACCTGCAAGACCACCCGAACGTCACGCTGTTCTACAAGTCGCAGGCCGAGGTGGACGCGTACTACCCGCAGCTCTACAGCTTCTGCCGCGCCAACGAGGCGACCGACCTGCCCAAGGGCCAGAGCGACACGTGCTTGGTCTACTGGCCCGCGCCTTCGGCCATGAAACAAGCCGCGAAGCGCATGCTGCCCGGCAAGGTGCTGCCGGCGAGCCTGTTCGACACGCGCGCCAAGGCGTGGCTGCGGGGCGCCGTGGAGACGGCGCTGAGCACGAAGGCCGCCGAGAACTTCATCGCGCACACGTACGGCATCGTGGTCATTCTGGGGAAGCCCAAGAGCCGCGGCTCGCTGTGGCTGGCCAGCGACGACCCGCGCGCTCAAGCCGTGATCGACCCGGCCTACTTCACGCACCCCGAGGACATGCAGACCATGCTGGCCGGCGTGAGGCTGGCCCAGCAGATCGCCAAGGCGCCGGCGCTCACCGAATTCGGCAACAGCCCGCTGATGCCGGGGAAGCGCGCGACCAGCGACAAGGCGCTCCAGAAGTTCGTGGAGAAGAACGTGATGACCACGTTCCACTTCGCGGGCACTTGCCGCATGGGCGAGGACGAGCGCGCGCCGGTCGATCTGCGTCTGCGGCTGCGCGGGGTGCGCGGGCTGCGCATCGCGGATGCGTCGATCACTCCGTCCACGCCCGTTTCGGCGATGAACGCGCCGAGCATGCTGATAGGCTTCCGCGCGGCACAGGAGATCGCCCGCGACTACGCGGACAGCACGAGCCATGTCAGGACGTGAGCCATGAAGATTCTGGTGACAGGCGGCACGGGCCTCGCGGGCTCGCACAGCATTCGCGACCTCCTCGCGGCGGGGCACGAGGTGCGCGCGTTGGTTCGCAGCGAGTCCAAGCTCGCGCGCGTGTTCCCGAGCTCGCCCAAGGGCCTCTCGTCCGCCGTGGGTGACATCGCCGACCGCGCGTCGGTGGAGCGTGCGCTCGAGGGCTGCGACGCCCTGCTGCACGCGGCCGCCGTGGTGAGCATGGACAACGCCTCTCCCGAGGCGCTGATCGAAGCCAACCTGGGCGGTGTCCAGAAGGTGCTCGGCGCGGCGCTGGACGCGGGCGTGAAGCGCATCGTGCACGTCTCCACGCTGAGCGCGCTGTTCCACGTGGGGCCGAGCGGACAGGCCGAGCCCATCACCCCCGACACGGAGCCGCACGAGTCGGAGCACGCCTACGGCCGCAGCAAGGCCATGGCGGAGCAGTGGGTGCGCGAGCGGCAGGCCGAGGGCGCGCCCGTCTGGACCACCTACCCGAGCGCCGTGATTGCGCCGGACGACCCGGGCATGACCGAGTCCACCAACGCGCTGCGCATCTTCGCCGGCCAGTTCGTGCCGCTCACGAGCGGCGGCTTCCAGATGGTGGATGCGCGCGACCTGGCCAAGGCCCATCGGCTGCTGCTGGAGGAGACGCCCACGCAGCGACGCCACCTGGTGCCCGGCCACTACCTGCCGTGGGGAACGCTGCACAAGGAGCTCAAGGCGGCGGGCGCGCGCAGCCTCGCGTTTCCGCTGTCGGGTGGCCTGCTGCGCGTCAGCGGCAGCGTGCTCGACGGCATGCGCAAGGCGGTCCCCATGCCGTTCCCGCTCACGCGCGAGTCGTCGCTGTACGCCACGCGCTGGAGCCCGGTGCCGTCCTCTCCCGAGCTCGAGGCGCTGGGCCTCCACTACCGGCCGGCGAGCGACACGCTGCGCGAGACCACGGCCTGGCTGCGCGCCAACCGTCACATCCGATAGAAGGACAGCATGAGCGCCGAGAGCCAACGCAAGCTCGAGTTCGGGGGCATCCCCGGCAACTTGGCCATGATCTTCGGCCTGCCCGTGTTCACGGCGTATCTGTACTTCGCCGTGCGCTTCAACGACGGGCAGCTGATCCCCGGCGAGAACGCCGACGTGGCAGGCTTCTTCGCGAGCCTGGTCCCCACCTGGAGCGCGGCCGCGTTCTACCTGGGCTGGTTCTTCCTGCAGGCGGCGCTCCAGCAGTGGGCCCCCGGCAAGACCGTGGACGGCACCGAGCTGCCCGGTGGTGGTCGCCTCCCGTACAAGATGAACGGCCTCTTCTCCATGGTGTTCACCTTCGGCCTCGCGGCAGCGCTGCACGTCTCTGGCGTGTGGAACATCGCCCAGCTGCACGACGAGTTCGGCGCCATCCTCAGCGTGATGACGCTGTTCTGCTACGCGTTCAGCGCCTTCCTGTACGTGTACGGGCAGCGCCACGGGCAGGCCGGGCGCCTGAGCGGCTACTTCATCCACGACTTCTGGATGGGCACCGGCCACAACCCGCGCGTGCCGCCGAAGCCCACGGGCCTCGACCTCAAGTTCTTCTGCGAGGCGCGCCCCGGCCTCTTGCTGTGGGTGCTGATCAACGCGTCGTTCGCGTACGTGCAGTTCACGCGCCACGGCTACGTCTCCACGTCCATGTGGCTCGTGGGCGCGTTCCAGCTGATCTACATCATCGACTACTTCTGGAACGAGCCGGCCATCCTCACCACCATGGACATCAAGCACGAGAACTTCGGCTTCATGCTGTGCTTCGGTGACCTCGCGTGGGTGCCCATGACCTACTCGCTGCAAGCGCACTACCTGATCGACCGCGTGCCCAACCTGCCGCTGTGGGTGGCCGCGCTGATCGTGGGGGTGAACCTGCTGGGCCTCTACATCTTCCGCGCGGTGAACCTGCAGAAGCACCACTTCCGCAGCGACCCGGACAACGCCGTGATCTGGGGCAAGAAGGTGGAGTACATGACCACCGCGCAGGGCGGGAAGCTGCTGGTCAGCGGCTTCTGGGGCTGGTCCCGCCACTTCAACTACGTGGGCGACATCCTCATGGCGCTCAGCTGGTCGCTGCCGTGCCTGTTCGGCTCGCTGCTGCCGTACTTCTACCCCATCTACTTCGCCATCCTGCTCATCCACCGCGAGCGGCGCGACCACCACTTCTGCAGCACCAAGTACGGGGACGACTGGAAGCGCTACTGCGAGCGCGTGCGCTACCGCATCGTCCCCGGCGTGTACTGACGGCGGCCCTCCCCTCGACGCTACTCGGCGGCGGGGGCAGGCACCACCTCGGCGGGCGCGGCGGGCGCCGTTCCCTGGCCGCAGCGCTCGCGAACCGCACCCTCCTGCCAGTAGACGAGGCATCGCCGGAAGGTGTGGGGGTCGTCGCCGAGGCAGCCGTTCACCGTTCCGAAAGCACGGTGGTCGGTGGTCACGGCGAAGAGCCGAATGGCCTCTACCCCGTCGGCGCACTGTTGCGGCGGAAGCTCGATGGTGTGCATGGGCTCGAGCGTGCTCGCGTCGACGACGCGCGAGAGGTACAGGGTGTGACGGTCTTCATCGCGGCTCGACACCGCCAAGATCAAGAACCCCGTGCTTCCGTCCGGCGTCCAGCCCGACGGACGCCCCAGGAGGCGCATCCCGATGACCGACAGCGCTTCGGTGACCGCCGCCGATGGACGGGCGCTGAAGAACGAGAAGCGCCGTCGGTCGGGCTCGAGAGCCAGCACCGCAGCCTGGAAGTCCATGGCGTCGAGCACCCCGGACTGCCAGACCTGTTCGTCGTCCAGCACGACCACGCCATCGCGGAGCTCCACGACCGCCTCCTCGTCGCCGTTCGACGCCGAGCTGTCGCGGGGGTTGGCCAGGGCCAGGATCGAGGGCGGCTGCCCGCGCAGCAACCCGGCGAGCATCGGGTGATTGTGGTACGCACCGAAGTCGGCGTCGGTGTGCGCGCGGTCGGCGTAGGCCTGCCCCTCGGGTCCAGCCTCCGAGAGCTGCCGCAGCTGGTCGATGGCCATCTCGAAGGCGTCCTGGCGAGCCATCGCGCAGGCCAGGTTGTAGCGCGGGCTCAGCTGGCTTGCGTCGGAAATGAGCGCTTGGGCGAAGTAGTGCTCCGACTGCACGTAGTCACGCGAGCGGTGCCGGCGCAGGCCACCGCGGTTGAAGTTGTCGGCGAGCTCGGCGGGCGCGTGCGCGCAGGCGGCGTTGATGGCGCTCGCCTCCGGGAACTCCGGCGTGCCGCGGCTGAGGTCGCGCAGGCTGGTGGGGACGGCCTCGGCCAGCTCGGGATGCGGCACACACGCCGCCGCGGTCTCCGCATAGGGCGGCACGATCACCTCGGGGCGAGTGGGCCCCGCGTCGACTCCCCCATCTTCCACGGCCACGACCTCTGCCACAGCCGGCGGGGGTGTCGGGCTCGGGGTGGCCGTCGGCGCAGCGCTTCCTGGCGGCGCCACCGCGCTCGCCGTGGCCGGCGCCTCGGGCGCGGATTCCTCGTCACCCCCGCAGCCCCAAGCAAGGGAAACCAGCGAAGCGCACGCGAGGGCTCGCAGCCCACCCATCGTGTTCCTCGCGCGTGACTTCGTCTTCATGAACATCGTCCCTCCTCCAGATGTACGTCGTCTTCGTCGCTGGCCAGCCCCAACTCCGTGACCCCCCGACGCGCGCGCTCAGGGCGCCGCAGCGGTGCCTCCGTCTTCCACGTTCGCTGCCGGGGTCGGCACAGCAGGCGCTGGCGCGGCCGGCGCGGCCCCGGCCGTCCGCAGGTACTCCTCGAACCCGGCCAGGATGGCCATGTAGTAGAGGTCCGCGAGCACGCGGTAGCCCTCGGGTGTGGCGTGGCGGAAGTCCGTGAAGGCCAGCGCCGGGCGCGCGCGCGACCAGCGCTGCATGGCCCCGTTGCCGCCCATGGCTTCCCACGTGTCGTAGAACGCGCAGCCCGCCTCGAACGCCGCCCGGCGCTGCGCCGCCACGATGCGCGGCACCAGCGGGATGGTGCGGATGTTCCCGCGCTCGTCGCGCTCGCCCTGGTCGAGCGGCGCGAACACCAGGCAGCCGAGATCCGTGCGGTCGCCTCGGACGTGCGCGATGACCTCTCGGAACTGCTCGTAGTAGCGCTGCTCTGTGGTGTTGTCGCTCGCGTCGTTGCCGCCGAAGCCGAGGACCAGCAGGTTGGTCCCGCGCGCCCGCAGCTGCTCGCGGATGTGCGCCTGGTCGAAGTTCAGCATGCGGCTCGCGCGCGCGCCCACCATGCCGAGCGAGTCGTAGACCACGCCGGGCCCCTCGCGCTCCATGACCACGCCGTAGAGCGTGACGCGCCCGTTGCCCGTGTAGCGCAACTCCATGCGATGCGGACCGTCGGGCACGTCGATGGTGTGCACCGCGTCGCCCGGCGGCAGCTCGGGAGGACCGCCGTCGCCACCGCCCACGCCGGTGGACAGCGTGACCGGCTCGCCGTCGTCCACCGTCAGGCGCACGTCGCCGCCGCCGGCCTGCCGCTGATAGAGCAGCTGGAAGCGGCTGAGCGTGCGGCCTGTGTCGGGCTCGTCTTCTTCGTGCGTCCCGAACACCGCGGTGCCCATGGCGCGCGCTTGGATCTGCACCCCGCCGAGGCCGTAGCGGCCGTCGGGGATGCCCGCGCGGATGAGCTCCTTGATGCTCCAGCCGTCGTTGGCCGTGTGCAGCACGTCCTGGTGGCGATAGGGCATGAAGCCCTTCGAGATCAGGATGAAGCCATGACCTCCGTCGCCGAAGCGGTGCTGCAGGCGGTGCCGCACCGTGTGCGTCAGGTGGTCCGTCGCGATGGTGGAGTCGCCATAGTGAGCCACCCGCGTCAGCGCCCCGGCCTCACCCGAAGCGGTGCGCCGCAGGGCCTCGTAGAACGGGCGCATGC
>CAZEAA010000067.1:0-20157 GCA_964510015.1 uncultured Sandaracinaceae bacterium | reverse complement strand
TCACCCCGCCCGTCGAGCCCGCCGCCGTGCCAGCCGCTCGCGGATCAACGGCCAGCCCACCGGCAGCCAGGCCAGCGAGACGACCACGGCGATGATCAACGAGCGCAGCACCACGTGCAGCTCGAGCACGCGCAGCCACCACTCGAGGAGCGCGCCCGCGCTGCCCGCCACGGCGACGGCCAGGAACATCCACGTGTCGCTGCCCGCGCGGGTGGAGACGAGCGAGCGACAGGCCACGGCGCTCGCCAGGTAGCGCATGAGCTCGGAGACCGCGAAGCCCAGCACGGCGCCGGGGAAGCCGAGGCCGGGCGCGTGCGCTTCGCCCAGGTAGAAGCCGAGCGGCAGCAGGACCGCGATGCCCACCACCTTGGCGAACGACGCGGCGGCCGCGGCGCGTGAGTGACCGGTGGCCCACAGGGCCGCGCCGTAGGTGTTGCCCAGCACTTGCACGAAGCCGCTCGCGGCCAAGAGCTGCACGGCCCAGCCGGCCTCCTGGTAGCGGTCGTCGTAGAGCAGGTCCACGGCGGTGGGGCCGCCGGCGATGAGCCCCGAGAAGGCCCAGCCCGCGAGCAGCACCAGCGGCCGGCGCACGGTCTCGAAGCCCTCGCCCAGGTGGCGGTCGCGCTCCCACGCGCGGCTGTAGAGCGGGAAGATGATCTGCGTGGAGAGGCGGCCCAGCGCCTCGCTCGGGATCATCGCGATGACACCCGCGATGTAGTAGACGCCCAGCCGATCGAGCGACAGCAGGCGCCCGAGGATGACGCGGTCGGCCTGCCCCGCGAGGAAGGTGAGCAGCGTGCTGATGAAGATCCAGCGCCCGAAGCGCACCAGCTCCTGCGCGGCAGCGGGCTCCCACGTCAGGTGGTTGCGCGCCCCCGGCAGGTAGGTGTGGCTCAGCACCATGCGCGTGACGCTGGTGACCAGCACGCCCGCGACGAGTGACAGCACCGAGCGATCGAACAGCGCCCAGGCCACCATCGCGGCGAGCCCGGCGGCCTGCGCGATGACCATGGACAGCGTGATGCGCCGCACGTCGAGGTCGCGGTTGAGCGTGAACAGCTTGGTGGAGTTGAAGCCCGCCAGCAGCGCCGTGGCCGACACGATGGGCAGCAGCCACGCGAGCTGCTCGGCCTGATAGAACGCCGCGAGCGGCACGGCCAGCGCGCACGCGATGACCCAGATGGCGAGGCCGCGCACCACCTGCATGGTCCACGCGGTGTTCACGAAGGCGGGGTCCTGGCGCTCGTTCTGGATCAGGCTCGGGCCGATGCCGATGTCGCTGAAGAGCTCGAGGCCCTGCAGCACGGTGGCCATCAGCGCCATGATGCCGAAGGCCTCGGCGAACAGCAGGCGCGTGAGCACGATGTTGCCCACCAAGCGGATGACCTGCGCGCCGCCGTAGCCGATCACCACCCACACGGCGCCGCGCTCGGCGCGCCCCGCGAGCGGACGCTCCTCTTCGCCGGCGGCGAGGTCGCTGGTGGTCTCGGTCACGTCGCGCCCACTAGCACCCCCGCCGAGCGGGTTCCATACGCGGGGAGGCGGCGGCCGGTGTCCTCCGCGGCGATGTCGTCGGGCTGCGCGTCGTCGTGCCCGCGCTCCATGTCGTCCTCGCGCGCGGGCCTCCTTCGGCCGCGTGGCGCGACGGGGCCTGTGCGGCGCGCGCTGCCGAGGCCGTTGAGCAGGCCGTGGACGGCCCCGGACAGGAAGAAGGGCAGGCAGTGGAAGAGCCCGTTGGGCAGGAGGTCCACCACCAGCAGCGACGTGATCAGCGCGAGGGCCGCGAGGCGCTGCCGGTCCTTCTTGTTCTTCACCTTCTTGATGCGCCGCCAGGTCATCACCACCGGCACCGTCATGAGCCCGTACACGGCCGTGAAGCCCACGAGCCCGCGCGAGCCGATCTGGATGGCCCAGTCACCGTCGGTCACCGACAGGTCCTCGCCCGTCACGGGGTCGAAGTGGCGATTGCGGTTGTAGCCACCCCAGCCGAAGAGCGGCTGCTCGAGGGCGCGCTGCAGCAGCTGGTACTCCTGGTCGAAGCGGAACCACAGCGACAGCGCGCGCTCCTCGTTGATGGCCTCGGCCTGCGCCACGAGCGTGTCGGTGGGGAACGTGTCGGTGGTGCGCAGCGCGGGGTAGAGCAGGGCGAGCAGCGCCAGGAACGCCGGCAGCCGCGCGCGCGGGCGCTTCACCAGGGCCACCACGGGCAGCACGGCCAGCGCGTAGATGATGGCCCCCGTGCTCTTGATCAGCACCAGCACCACCGCGAGGAAGATCACCGTGTAGAGCTTCACGTTGTCCGTGCGGTGCAGCACGATGGCCGCGATGGTGGCCGACAGCATGAACATGCCCACGGCGAGGCCCGTCTCCATGAAGATCATGGGCCGGTAGCCACCGAAGCGCATGGTCATGGTGAAGTCCATCTGGTGGTAGCCGTAGATCCAGTTGTGCAGCTGCGGGCTCAAGCGGATCTCGATCAGCGCGAGGAAGGCGTACACCACGCCCGCCACCACGAAGCCGTTCAGTAGCGTGCGCAGGTCCTTGCGCCGCGTGAACATGGCGCGGCCCACCAGGAAGGGCAGGTAGATGGCGAGCGTGTCCTTGATGCCCAGCGCGAACGAGTCGTAGAGCGTGAGCTCTTGGCGCACGACCGGGCCGGTGATCAGCGGGAACTGGTTGGTGACCGCGGTGCCCACGTTGCAGAGCAGCAGCAGCACGAAGAAGAGGTCGATGCCGCGAAAGGGGCGCGCGCGCTTCAGGCGGGGCTGCGCCTTCCACAGGCAGCCCACGAAGGCCCAGAACGCCGTGATGGAGGTCTTGTCGATGGGCGGCAGCAGCGGCGGGTCCACGGCCAGCGACTCGGGCAGGAACAGCACGCCCCCCAGCACCGTCATGACCGTCGCCTTCGTCGCCGGGAAGCGCGAGTAGAACCACAGCGCGAGCGGGATGAAGAGGAAGAGGGCGGCGTAGGAGAACGGGTTCGGGTGCCCTAGGAACACGTGAACCCCTCAGGCGCTCTTGGCGGTGGGCACGTGGGTGCGCAGCAGGGTCGCGAGGCTCGCGGCGGTGACGCGCACGTCGTGGCGCTCGAGCACGGCGCGGCGACCGGCCTCGCCCATGCGCTCCAGCTGCTCGGTGGGCGTGGCCAGCACCTCGCGCAGCCCGGCCACCAAGTGCGAGACGCTGCCGGCCGGCACCAGCCAGCCGTTCTCGCCGGGCACCACCAGCTCGGGGATGCCGGCCACGTAGGTGGAGAGCACTGGCCGCCCGAGCCCGAGCGCCTCCATGATGACCACCGGCAGGCCCTCGGCGAAGCTGGGCAGGATCATGGCGCGCGCGGACAGGAGCTGCTCGCGCACCTGGTCGCCGCTGGCCCAGCCCGTGATGTGCACGCGCCCCGTGAGCCCGTGCTGCGCGATGGCGGCCTCGATCTCGCTGCGCATCTCGCCGTCGCCCACCAGCGTGAGCTCGAACGCCACACCCTCGCGGGCCAGCTGGCCGAGCGCCTCGATCAGCAGGATCTGCCCCTTCTGCTCGCTCAAGCGGCCCACGCTCACGAGCCGGGGGGCCGTGGGAAAGGGGCGGCCGTCGCCTTCGAGGAAGGCGGCTTCGACGCCGCAGCGCACCACCTGCACCTTGGGCCAGTGCGCGTACGCGATCTGCCGGTAGAGCTGACTGCGCCCGAAGTGGCTGATGGCGCACACGAAGCGGCTGCGCTCGATCTTCTCGCCGAGCGCGATGGCCGCGGGCTTGTCGAACTCCTCCGGGCCGTGCACGTGGAAGCTGTAGCCGGGCCCGCCCAGCACCGTGACCAGCATGGCCACCGTGGTGGAGTTGGTGCCGAAGTGCGCGTGCACGTGTTCGATCTGCTCGGCCTCGAGCCACTCGAGCAGCACGCAGGCCTCGCCGAGGTAGGCGCCGTGGATCACGAGGCCGCGCTCAGAGCCAAAACCCACGCGCGCCGCCATGGCCGAGGCGCGCGCGAACGCGGCCGGATGCTTTGCCGCGACGCGAGACATCGCCCCCGCGAGCCCCTGCGGCCCGCCGTCCAGCACCACGCGGGTGAGCTCGGCCTCGCGCAGATCGGCCGCGTCCGTGAGCGGCTCGGCCACGCGGCGCACGGAGCAGCGCAGCACCTCGAAGCCCTGCGCCTCGAGCGCTTGCAGCTCTCGCCGGATGAAGGTGTGGCTCACCTTCGGGTACTGATTCACCAGGTATGCGATGCGCATAGCGCCTTCCCGTAGCAGCCGCGGAGCCCCCGAGCCCCCCGAGGGTTCCTGAGGGTGACCCGAACTTCTCCAAGCGCCATGGAATTTTCCGACGGCCGACCCGTATGACGCGATACCATCACCCGCCATGCAGCCGCCGCCCACCGACCCCAGTGCTGAACCCGCTGCCCCCGCTGCGGGCCGCAAATTCCCGTGCCCTTCGTGCGGCGCGCCGGAGATGGCGTGGGACGCCGTCGCGCAGGCGCTGAAGTGTCCGTATTGCCAGCACGTGCATCCGATCGCGGCGCAGGAGGGCTCGCAGGGCATCGTGGAGCACGACCTGCAGGCGGGCCTGAGCATGGCCACGCAGCGCGGCTTCGGCGCCACCACGCGCACCGTCAACTGCAAGACCTGCGGCGCGACCGTGGCCTTCGGCGGGCAGAGCATCAGCACGCGCTGCGACTTCTGCGGCTCGCCGCACGTGCTCGAGCAGGAGAGCAACCGCAACCTCATCCGGCCCGAGTCCATGCTGCCCTTCGCGGTGGACCAGGGGCGCGCGCGCATCATGTTCTCCGAGTGGATCGGCAGCCTGTGGTTCCGCCCGAGCGACCTCAAGAAGAAGGCCAGCGTCGGCGAGATCAACGGCGTGTACATCCCCTACTGGACCTTCGACGCGTGGGTGAGCTCGAGCTGGACCGCGCAGGCCGGCCACGACTACCAGGAGCAAGAGCAGTACTGGGGCAAGGACGCGAACGGCAACAACGTGCAGATGACGCGCATGGTGACCAAGACGCGCTGGCAGCCGGCCTGGGGCTCGCGTCAGGACCACCACGACGACGTCCTGGTGTGCGCGGGGCGTGGCTTGCCCGAGGCGCTGGTGCAGCAGCTGCACGGCTTCGAGCTCAGCCAGCTGCGGCCCTACGACCCGGGCTTCCTGTCGGGCTGGCGCGCCGAGGAATACGCCGTGGACCTCAACGAAGGCTGGGGCCAGGGGCTCAAGCGCATCGAGGCCGCCCAGCAGCAGCGCTGCCACAGCGACGTGCGCGCCGACCGCGTCGCGAACCTGAACGTGGTGAACCAGTTCGGGCAGGAGAAGTTCAAGCACATCCTCTTGCCCATCTGGATCGCGTCCTATCGCTACAACGACAAGGTCTTCCGCTTCCTGATCAACGGGCAGAACGGCCAGGTGCGCGGCGAGGCGCCCTACAGCTGGGTGAAGATCTTCTTCTTCAGCGTCTTCGTGCTGATGGTGGTCTCGCTCATCTGTCTGCTCACGCAGGGCAACTGAGGTCCGGTGCGCGTCGAGTCTCACTCCAGCCTGCAGCTCGCGACGGTCCACGACCACCAGCTAGCGCGCCACGGCGTCTCGAAGCTGGACGAGGGCCGCGCGTTCGTGCTGACCACGGGCATCGGGCAGCCGCGCACCTGGGGCTTCACGCGCGCCCCGCTGCTCCAAGGCTTCTCGGCGGGGCTGGCCGAGGGCGAGAGCATGCCCGCGAAGGAGCGCGTGCGGCATGCTTTCGGCGTGGCCCGCGGGCGCCTGGTGACCTGCTGCAACGCGCTCATCGAGCAGCGCGTGCCGGACTCCTCGCTGGGCGCGCTGGTGCTGCTGGAGGACACCGTCCACGTCATCTCCGCGGGCCGCGTGCGCGCCTACCTGTGGCGCCGAGGCGAGCACCGCCGGCTGACGCCGGACAACGAGCAAGACCCCGAGAGCACCAGCGGCGTGCTGCGGGCCGAGCCGACGCACGCGCAGGTGGCGCTCGAGCCGCGCGACGTGCTGATGCTGGGCTCCACCACGGCGTTCTCACCCTCGGCGGTGTCGAAAATCGCGTCGGTGATGCAGGCCGACCCCGAGACGCCGGTGAGCATCCTGGCGACGCTGATGACGGAGCCCGCAAAGTTCAGCGGGGCGGGGGCGGCGGCAGTGGTGGTGCGGGTGCGCTGACGGAGCGGGGCATTGGAACGGGGAACGGAGCAGAACATCGTCGGACGTGTCGAAACACAGCGTTCACCGCATCCGCCGTGTAGGATATCCGGCATGGTTTCTGGTTCGGCACAGAGTCTCCTCGTCCCGCTGGAGAAGCCTCCTCAAGCGCTGTCGCTCACGGTGCGGAAGCTCCTGAGTAAGGTGGCTTCCGGTGAGATTCGCGTGCCGCCCTTTCAGCGTCCATTGCGCTGGAAAAGCGCAGATGTGGTGAAGCTCTTTGACAGCATCCTGAAGGGCTATCCCGTGGGCTCGTTGCTCTTTTGGAAGCACGCCTTTCGTGCGGACGAAGCCTTCCGAGTAGGCAATGCGAAGTTGTCGGTCCCTGCCATCCAGGATGGCTGGTTCATCGTGGATGGTCAGCAGCGCACCACGGCGCTCGCGGCGGCGCTCCTTGAACTCGATCATGGTGCTGACGCGCGTTGGCTCGCTCGCTTCGACCCCAGAACCAACGAGTTCCTGTCGGGTGCACCCACTGGCGATGAGGTGGGAACGCACGTCCCGCTATCCGCACTCGGCGATCTACGGCGCTTGAGTCGCTGGCTGCGGGACTGCTCGCTCGATGAGAGCCTTCAGTCTCATGTCGAAGCCGTGCAGCAGCGCCTCCTCGACTACGAACTGCCGGCCTACTTGATGGACACCGACAATCCGGAAGGTCTCAAGGGGGCATTCGCGCGCCTCAACAGCACCGGCGTGCGCATGCGTCCAGACGAAGTCTTCCAGGCGCTCCTTGGTTCACATGCGCGCGCCCAAGGAAGGCTCGACCTCGACGCGATTCAGGCTGCTTGTGATTTGGACGGTTTCGGCGAACCGCCGCGGCCGGAAGTGCTCAAAGCCGTCCTCGCCATGAGTGGATTTGATCCAACCCGCAGGCTCGAAGACCTGGGGGAGCAAGCCACCACGCAGCTTGTCAGCGAGACTGCAGCCATCGAGGCGCTCCAAGCGACCGTCGCGTTTCTGCAGGCACGCCCCGAAGGTAGTGACCCGGGGGCGGGCATTCCGGCATACGCTTTCATTCCTTATCCGGTCGTGTTCGTGCTGCTCGCTCGATGGTTCCACTTGTTTCCCGACATCGACACGGTAACTCGCAAGGAATTGTCCCACTGGGTCTGGCGGTCCATCGCTACTGGAGTGCACGAGCGCGCAGCCGTTTCCAAGATGCGGATGCAGGTTCGGGCCATGGTCGAAGGAAATCTTGAAGCGTCACTCGAGGCTCTGCTTTCCGCGGCCGGAAACCCAGGCCGAGTAGATTGGTCGCTGTCAGCTTTTCACGCGCACCACGCTGCGAGCCGCGTCGAGTTGCTCGCGCTGCTGGCCCTGGGCCCTCGAGACTCAAGCGGACCTGTGTCGTGGAGAGCACTGCTGTCAGATGGCCAGCGAGTGGCGCGCGAGATCCTTGCCAGTGCGACATGGAAGAGACTCGACGAGCCATCGAAGACCCTGGCAAAGACTGCCGCGAACAGGGTACTGCTTGACGCTGCGCACACGGGCTTGCGCGCTGAGTTTCGGCGCTGGGATTTCGAGCGTGACCGCGAGGCGTTTGAGAGTCATCTGATCGACCGAACGGCTTACGAAGCGCTCATGCAAGGCGGCGATGAGTTGTTTCTACGTCATCGCGCGAGTCGAGTGTCTGCAACTGTCAGCCGTTTCATGTCCGAGCGCGCGGGCTTGAATGCTCCCCTGCTGAGGCCTGTCGACAAGTACTTCGACAATGAGCTGGCGCGGTCATGACGTCCCTCGTGCGCGCCCTGGACGTGGTGCTGTCGGGCCAGATCGTAGGCAGACTGGAACGGAACCGAAGCGGTCTGAATGTGTGGCAGCCACATCCAGACTGGGAGCAACGCGGACAGCATCCGCGTCTTGGCCTCACGTTCCTGAGGCAACCCGGTCGCCGCCAGGCGGGAACCGGGATACTACCCTGGTTCGACAATCTCCTTCCGGAGGTGGACAGCGCTCTCCGGCAGAGGCTATGCCTCGCGCACGGCCTCCGTGAGCAGGATGGCTTTCGTCTGCTTGGGGCCATCGGCAGGGACCTACCGGGCGCCGTCGAGGTCCATCGCGAAGAAGATGACAGGTCGCAGGGCGGATCTGACGACCAGCTCGAGTTACCAGATTTGGATGCCCCTCCGCACGTGAGTGATGCGGCGAACAAGCTGCGGTTCTCGCTTGCTGGCATGCAGCTCAAGCTGTCTATGTCCATGGCCAACGAGAGCCTTGCGCTGGGAGCGTCTGGCGCGGGCGCAAAGTGGATAGTCAAGCTTCCGAGTCAGCGCTTTCCCGACCTACCAGAGATCGAGTGCGCCACCATGACGTGGGCCCGCAACGCGGGTTTTGATGTTCCCGATCACTTCGTCGTCAGATCGAGCGACCTGCTCGGCGTACCTGTGTCCTGGATCGATGAGATGCCAAGCGCGTTCGCGGTGAAGCGATTCGACCGTCGTGAGGATGGCTCGAAGATTCATCAAGAGGACCTGTGTCAGGCGTTGGATGTCCCGCCATTTCAGAAGTACCAGGAGTCAGGGCAGAGGCGCGTCTCGCTCGACGGCGTCGTGCGGTTCGTGGCGGATGTTGCGGGTGAAGAGCAGGGACGCGAGTTGGCGCGGCGAATCGGGTTCGTGATCGCGTCTGGAAACTCGGACGCCCACTTGAAGAATTGGAGCCTGCTCTGGGGCAACGCCGACCGTCCCGGCCTGGCTCCGTGCTACGATTTCGTTTCCACCATCGCCTGGTCAAATCTGTTCGGCTGGGACACAGCGGAAGGGGTGCAGCTCTCGCTAGGACTCGGTCGCGAGAAGGACTTTGCGCGGCTCACCCAGTTTACACTCGAAGACCACGCAGCAAACTCCCACTGCGCATGGTCGAAGGACGAAATAATGTCGGGAATCGAACGCGCGCGTGACGCCCTTCCTTCGATTGCCTCCATCATGCCGCACAGCATGCGAAGAGCACTGGAGACGCACTGGACGCGCGTGCCCTTGCTGTCGGGGATGCTGCAACGCGAGGTGGGCTGAGCTTGAGTTCAGCCCGCGCCCTCGCGGAACTCGCGCGGCACCACGGCCAGGCAGCACAGGCCCACCCAGCTGAGGGTGAAGGCCAGCATGAGCGCGAGCGCCACCGAGAGCTTGATGACGGGCTCGAGGTCGGGGTCCGCGCCGCTCAGCAGCAGCGCGTGGTGGTGCAGCGACAGCAGCGGGAGGTAGCCCGGTCCGAGCGAGCCCATGATGAACTCGATGATGGCCAGGTAGAGGCCGCCCACCAGGCCCGCGGCGGCGGGGATGAGCGCGCCGAAGAACATGGTGAGGGCGCAGTAGCCGGCCGAGAGCAGCGTGAGCGCGCCGATGGTGCGGCCCAGCAGGGCGAGCTGATCCACCAGCAGCGTGGGCGACTTGGCCAGCGCGCTCACGTGCATGAGGATGGCGGCGGCGGCCAACAACGCGGCCGAGAACGCCACGCCCGTGAGCCACTTGCCGAACACCATGCCGAGGCGGCTGGCCGGGCGCGACGCGAGGTAGGTGAAGGTGCGGCTCTCCACCTCTTCGGAGATGGCGCCCGACGCGAAGAGGAAGGGCAGCAGGTAGCCGAGCACGCCGAAGAGCGCGAGGCGGTAGCCGCTCTGCAGGGTCTCGAGCGCGTCGTCGGCGAAGTTGGCCGACACGCCCACCGCGATGATCATGGGGAGCGTGGCGGCCACCGCGAGCTTGAGCTTGGCGCCGCGCATCAAGCGCAGGGCCTGGAGGCGCGCGTGGATGCCGATGGACGCGCCCAGCGACGGCACGGGCGGGACCACGTGGCGGGGCTCCGCTTCGGTGCTGGCGGCGCTCACGAGCCCACCGCCTTCGCGCTGCCCACGGCCGCGTCGGCGCCGGTGCCGGCCCCCGCGGAGCCGCGCTCCACCAGGTAGTGGAAGAGGGCCTCCAAGGTGGCATCGGGGCTGGTGATGCTCTCGATGGGGTGCTTGTTCTCGAGGGCCACCTCCGCGATCTTCGCGTAGGTGTGGTCGGGCGTGGCGGTGCGGAAGGTCACGGAGTCCGAGTGCATCTGCACGCTGGCGATGGAGGCGTCGGCCCGCAGCACCAAGCTCGCGAACTCGCGCGGCCGCTCGCAGCGCACGTGGACGTGGTGCGGGTGCTCGTGCAGGAGGTCGCGGATCTCGGCGACCTCGCCCTGCGCCACCAGCTGACCGCGGGCGATGAGCATCACGCTGTCGGTGAGCGACTCCACCTCGTGGAGCACGTGCGTGGAGAAGAGCACCACGGCGCCGGCGGCCGCGCGGTCACGCAGGGCCTCGAGGATGACCTGACGGCTGCGCGGGTCCGTGCCCGTGAGCGGCTCGTCCAGGATCAGCACGTCGGGCTCGTGCACGATGGACTGGGCCAGCTTGGTGCGCTGCCGCATGCCGCGGCTGTAGCCCCCCACGCGGCGCTCCATGGCGTCGGTCAGGCCGAACACCCCGAGCGCGTGCGCGGCGCGGTCGCGGGCTTCTTTCGGCGTGTAGCCGCTGAGCTCGGCCATGGCCGAGACCTGCTCGAGCGCGGTCAGCTCGTCGTACATGGCGTCGGCCTCGGGGCACAGGCCCACGCGGCGCAAGACCTCGGGGTTGGCGAAGGGAGCGGCGCCACACACGCGCACGCTGCCGAGGCTGGGGCGCAGCTGGCCCGCCGCGAGGCGCAGGAAGGTGGTCTTGCCGGAGCCGTTGGGACCGAGCAGGCCCCAGATGCCGGGCCCGAGGTGCAGCGACACGTCCTGGAGCGCGGTGACCTGGCCGTACCACTTGGTGAGCTGCACGGCGCGGATGCTGGGGGCGTCACTGGCCGCAGCGACGGAGCTGGCCTCGGCGGCCTTGGCGGCGCTGGTCTTCTGGGCGGTCACGCGATGATCTCCACGTTGCGGATGCGGCGGTAGGCGATGGCCACCGAGCCCACGGTCAGCGCGATGGCCACCGGCGCCACGTGGTACCAGCGCACCACCTCTTCTTCGGTGGTCTGGTCGCAGATGGCGTCCACCAGGTCACTCACCAGCATGGGGAACGCGGCCAGGCGCAGCCACGGCCAGTCGGACACGGCCTGCACCAGCGAGGCGAGGCCCCACGGCACGAAGAAGAGCAGCACCCACGCGCTGAAGGTGAAGGCGCGGCTGCGGTTCAAGGCCGAGAAGCCCACCGAGCAGACGCCCATCATGATGGAGATGACGAGCGCGCCGGCCGTGGCGCGAGCCAGCGAGATGGCGTTGTCCTCGATGGTGCCCGAGTCGAGCGCGACCATGGCCGCGGCGAAGAGCCCGGCGGGGAGCAGCGTCACGAGCAAGCACAGCACGACGACGGCGCCCATGCGGCCCACCAGGTACTGCACCGCGGTCACGGGCTTCGAGAAGAAGTACGCGAAGGCGTTGTGGTTCAAGTCGTAGGCGATGGCGCCAGCGCCGCTGGCCAGCGCGATGACGAACGCGGCGCTGAGCCACTGCGCGTGCAGCAGCCAGTCGTGCCAGGGGTTCGGGTCGAACGCGGCCGTCGGGTCGTTGTTGAAGAGGCTGGCGGCGCGGCTGACCAAGATGAAGCCCATCACGGGGATCCACGAGAAGAGCAGCGTCAGCTTGATGATCCACGAGCGCCACGCGCGCCCGAGCGAGTGCCGCAGGATGACCCACGTGTTCTGCTCTGCGGGGTGGCGCTCGCCGTCGTAGGGGCGGTATCCGAGGTCGCGAATGGACATGTGGAGGTCAGAGGTAGAGGCAGCGGTAGTTGACGTCGGAGCCCGGGATCTTGTCGTCGATCAGCTCGTAGCGGACGCTGGTGATGGCGCCCATCTCGGCCTGGGCGGCGCCCGTGACGAGGATCTCGTTGGGACCCGCGGTGTCCTCGCCCAGCTTGCTGGCGGCGTTGACCTCGCGTCCCCACACATCGTGGTCCCCCACGCGTAGCACGTCGCCGTAGCCGATGCCGAGGCACAAGATGATCTGCTCCTCGGGCAGGCGCCGCTCGTTGGTGAGCTGGCAGCGGCGCTGCATCTCGATGGCGCACTGCAGGGCGCGGTCGGGCTTCCGGAAGATGAGCAGGAAGCTGTCGGCCTCCACCTTGAGCAGGATGCCGTCGTGCGCCGCCACGATGGGCAGCAGCATCTTCTTCTTCTCGTGGATGATCTGCAGGAAGTGCGTGATGCCGAACTTGGCCGCGTGGCGCGAGAAGCCGCTCAGGTCCGTGAACATGATGGCCCAGCGCTCACCGAACAGGTCCCAGATGCGCCGGTCGATGGCGTCCGTGTCGGCGTCCGCCTTGGTGCGGAGCTCGATCAGGTCCCACAAGCGCGCGTCGCTGCCCTTGAGTAGGTCGTAGTTCGTCATGAGCGGTTCCGGGCTCCTTCGGGGAGAGGATGTACCGTGGTTTTCGGGGCTGCGGCAACTGGTTCGGCGGCGCCAGGGGTCTTGTGTGAAGGGCTCAGATGCCTTACAGCATAGTAAGGTAGGTACCCCCGGAGCCCCATGACGACCGCCACCATTACCAGCAAAGGGCAGATCACCATCCCCGCCGAGGTTCGGCAAGCGCTCGAGGTGAAGGCTGGGGACCGCGTCGAGTTCGTGCAGGTCGCTCCCGGTCGCTACGAGTTCGTCGCCGCTACGCGCTCCGTGACGGAGCTCAAGGGGATGTTCGGCAAGCGCGCAGGCAAGGCGGTCAGCATCGACGAGATGAACCGAGTCATCGCTCGACGTGCGGCAGCGGCCCGATGATCGGAATCGATACCAACGTCGTCGTTCGCTACATCATGCAGGACGACCCACGACAGTCGGCGCAAGCCACCCGCTTCATGGAATCGTTGACCTCAGCAGCGCCGGGCTTCCTTTCTCACGTCGTACTGGTGGAGCTGGTCTGGGTGCTGTCGTCTGCGTACGACCTGTCCCGCGATGAGGTCACCCAGGTGCTCGAGCAGGTGCTCCAGACCAAGGAGGTCATCGTCGAGCGCGCCGATGTGGTCTCGCGGGCCGTGCGCCAGTTCAAGTCCTCTTCGGCGGACCTCGCAGACTGTCTGATTGCGGGAATCGCCATGCACGCGGGCTGTGAGCAGACCGTGACGTTCGACAAGGGCGCAGCGAAGTCTGCCGGGATGCGCCTACTGTCGACTTGACGGAAACCCGGCGGTGGGGAGCGCGCGGTGCCCGTGGCCCCGTGCCTCACCCGCTACCGGGCGCGCAGCTCTTCGATGGAGCGCGCCGGGTTCAGGTAGTCCTCGAGCTTGCCGTCCACGTACTTGCGGCCGCCCAGCTTCTCGGCGAGGAAGCCGGCGTCCACGTCGGCGTTCACCTTGCCGCCGCTCACGGTGACGCGGGCGTCGAACTTCACGCCCTTGACCTTGCCGTGCACGTGGCAGGCGGCGCCGCTCCACTCGGCGGTGAGGCCGTAGTTGCGCTGCCAGTAGTCGGTGAGGGCGTGGAGGCGCGCCTGGGCTTCGTCATCGGGGAAGGAATAGCGGCGCTCGAGGTTGATCATGGAGTTGCTCTCGTTGTTTCCCGAGACCGCCCCCCGTGTCAATGTCCCGACCGATGCGCGCTCCTTCCGAACGGCCCTGGGCCTTGCGCTTCGCGCGTGCGGGCCGGGGGGTGCGCCGCGTGCGGGACGTGATCCCGTTCACGGGCCTCGGCGTGTGCGTGGGCCTCGGGGCGGCGGCGGGGCTGCGGGCGTTCGCCTTTGCGCGGCTGGACCTGGTGTGGCTGGTGGTGGCGTATGCGCTGCTGGGGCTGTTCGCGCTGGACGTGCTGTTGGTGGTCGTCGCGACGGTGGTGCTGAAGCTGCGGCTGCGGGCGCCGGTGGACCAGGTGCTGCAGACGCAGACCGAGACGCCCACCCTGACCGGCTTCGTGCCGCCGCGCTGGACGTTCGTGCCGCTGCTGCGGGTGCAGCACGAGGTGCTGGCGCCGGGCCATGCGTCGCGAGTGGCCTCGCCGTGGGCGGGGCGCGTGACGGGGCTGGGCGACGGTAGCGTGGCCGAGCACGCCGAGTGGGTGCGCTTCGAGCGGCGTGGCGAAGTGAAGCTCATCGAGCGGCGCGTGGTGGTGTCCGACGTGCTGGGGCTCGCGCAGCTGGCGTTCCGGCTGCGGCAAGAGCTGACGGCGACCGTGCAGCCGCACCCCGGAGCGCTCGAGCGCATGCCGGTGCTGGTGTCGCTCGCGGCCGGTGACGAGCAGGCCCACCCGCTGGGCGCGGCCGACGGCGACCGCATCGAGCTGCGACGCTACCAGCCGGGCGACCCGGCGCGCTTCATCCACTGGAAGATCTACGCGCGCACCGGGAAGCTGCTGGTCCGGCAGCCCGAGCGCTCCCTCACCCAGACCACGCGCACGGTGGCCTACCTGATCGCGGGGCCGCGGGACGAAGCCAGCGCCGCCGCGGCGCGCGTGGCCCTCGAGCAGGGCGCGCTGGGCGACGACTGGCTGTTCGGGGCCGATGGGACACCCACCCCGGCGAGCGACCTCGCGGCCGCGCTGGACGCGGTGGTCCGCTCCGGGGACACCCACCCGAGCGAGGGGGGGGCCTCCGGGGACACCCACCCGAGCCCGGCCTCGGAGGACACCCATCCGAGCGGCCTCGAGCCCTTCCTTCAAGAAGCCGAGCAGCGCGGCCCGGCCCGCATCGTGATCTTCGTTCCCCCGAGCGCCCACGGGTGGGTGTCCTCGCTGGCGTCCCTGCTCACGGCGGCGGCTTCCCGGCCCGGCCGCGTGCACGTGGTCATCGGCGTGGATGGGGTGTCCCGCCGCGCGTCCCGCTCGCTGGCCGTTCGGTTGCTGCGCAGCGCCGCGCCTCCCGCGGACGATGACGTGGCCGCCCTCGAGGCGCTGCGGGCCACGCTGCAGGCCGCCGGGGTGGACAGCGTGGTGGTGGACCGCCGCTCGGGTCAGGTGCTGGCCGACGCTCACCTGCGCGCCGCGAGCGAGGCCGCATGAGCGAAACGACCGAGCGTCCCCGGGTGCGCCTTCATCTGCCCACGCTGCTGCGTGCGCTGATGTACGCGGTGGTCGGCGCCGTGCTCGCTCTCCCGCTGGCGCACACCCCCGCGGTCGTCACGGCGGCCCTCGGCGGGGCGCTCGGCGCGGTGCTCGGCGCGCGGGCGGCTCGGGGTCCGTACCGCAGCGTCCCCCTGCTGGGCCTCGGCCTCGGGGTGGTCCTGGTCACGGCCGTGATCCACACGCTCCTGCTCGGTTCCTCGGGTTTCGCCGCCGCGCTCGGGCCGGCGCCCGCCTACCGCATGGCCGACGCGCTGCTCGCGGTGGGTGTCCTCGCAGGGGGCGGCTTCGGGCTGCGGGTGCTCTCGGCCCGCCGGCCGCTGTTCGCGGCGCTCGAGGTGCTGCTGGCGGTCTTCGCCTTCACGCACCTCGTGGTGGCCCACCGCGACGGGGCCATCAACCGGCCGTTCGAGATCGCGGACCCCATCCTGGCCACGGGCGGCGACCCGTCGGTGGTGTTCCTTGGGGTGGGTGTCCTCGCAGCGCTGGTGGTGGCCCTGACGCTGCTGGCCGAGGAGCGCGCCGGCCGCATGGTGCTGCACCTCGCTGTGGTGGGTGTCCTCCTAGCGCTGCTGGTGGTGACCACGCGCATGGTCGGCATGCCCGCTCCGCCGGAGGGGGCGGGTGGCCTCGGGCTGCGCGAGGGCGAGGAGGAGCGCGAGGGGCAGGGCCGCGAAGGGGGCCAGGGCGGCGGCGGCCACCAGGACTCGCCGGAGTTCCGCGACAACTACGAGGGCGACCAGTCGGACGTGCCGGTGGGCGTGGTCATCTTCCGCGACGACTACACGACGCCGGCGGGGGTCTACTACTTCCGGCAGGGCGCGTTCAGTCAGTGGAACGGGCGCCGCCTCGTGGCGAGCACGCTGCCCGACGTGGACCGCGACCTGGTGCAGGGCTTCCCGGTGGAGTCCACCGCCGTGCGCGAGCCGCCGCCGCTGAACGCCACGCGTCGCGAGGTGGAGACCACGGTGGCGCTGCTGGCGGACCACACGCTGCCGTTCGCGCTCGAGTCGGCCGTGCGCCTGCGGCCGGCGCCCAACCCCGATCCCTCGCGCTTCCGCGTGGCCTACCACGTCACGTCCGCGGCCATGATCGCGGACTACTTCTCCCTGCTCGAAGCCGACACCGGCGCGCGCACGTGGAGCCAAGCGGCCCTCGCCGAGTACACCACGGCGCCTGCCGACCCGCGCTACCGCGAGCTGGCCGAGCAGATCATCGCCGAGCGCGTGCCCGCCGACCTGCGCGATCAGGACGCGGCCAAGGTGTTCGCGATCACCGAGTGGCTGGGCGAGCACGGCATCTACAGCTTGCGCAACCAGCACTCGAGCGCCGAGGACCCGACCGCGCACTTCCTGTTCGGCGACCGCACGGGCTACTGCGTGCACTTCTCGCACGCGGCGGCGTTCCTCTTCCGTTCCATCGGTCTGCCGGCGCGCGTGGCCACGGGCTACGCCATCCCGGAGTCCAACCGCCAGGGCGGCTCGGCGCTGCTGGTCACGGGGCAGAGCTCGCACGCCTGGCCCGAGGTGTACTTCGAGGGCTTCGGCTGGGTGGTGACGGACGTGTCGCCGCAGCAGACGCTGGAGCCGCCGTCACCGCCGCCCGACCCGGATCTGCAGCGCCTGCTCGGTGAGCTCGCGCGCGGTCAGAGCGTGGCGCCTCCCGACGCCGAGAGCGACGTGGCGAACGCGGTGGCCTGGATGCGCGAGATGCTCCCCAAGCTCGGCTGGGGTGCGCTCGGGCTCGTCATCGCGCTGCTGCTGGGGCTGTACGTCACCAAGCTCTGGCGTCGCCTCGCCCCGCGCTTCGCGGACGACCAGCGGCTCGCGCTGCTCTTGCACCGCGCGGCGCTCGATCGGCTCAGTGACGTGGCGGTGCGGCGCGCGCCGGGTGAGACCCGCGAGGCCTTCGCGCTGCGCGTGGCCGGCCAGGTCCCGAGCCTCGCGCGCCTGGCCTCCGTCACCGAAGGTCGCGCCCTCGGCAGTGACCGCGCCAAGCAGGTGCCACGCGCCGAGCTGCTGAGCGCGGCCCAGCGTGCACGCCAGGAGCACGCGCGCGCCTTCCCCTTCGGCCGACGGCTGCTCGGCTGGCTCGTCCCCTGGTCTTTCCTGCGCACCCGCTGAGCACGTCTCACCCTCTCCTCGCTTCTCGCGCCCACGAACCCACTCATGACCACCTCCCCCGAAACCCATCCCGCTGGCGTCGCCGGCTCCGGCGCCACCCCTGCGGATCTCGATCGCGCGCACACCGTGGTGACCACGCTGCGTCACCGCCTGCGGGCCGCCGTGAAGGGCCGCGACGAGATCGTGGACCTCGTGCTGGTGGCCCTGCTGGCCGACGGCCACGTGCTGCTCGAGGACTACCCGGGCTCGGGCAAGACCACGCTCGCGCGCGCGCTGGGCGAGGGCATCGCGGACGACGACCTGGCCGAGGGCATCGCGCCCTTCCGGCGCATCCAGTTCACGCCGGACCTGCTGCCGAGCGACATCACGGGCACCAACATCTTCGACATGGAGTCGCAGCGCTTCGTGTTCCGGCCGGGGCCGCTGTTCGCGCACGTGGTGCTGGCCGACGAGATCAACCGCACGTCGCCGAAGGTGCAGGCCGCCATGCTGGAGGCCATGGGCGAGAAGCAGGTGACGGCCGACAACACGAGCCACGCCCTCGACGCGCTGTTCTTCGTGATCGCCACGCAGAACCCGCTCGACCTCGCGGGTACGTACCCGCTGCCCACGCCGCAGCTCGACCGCTTCTTGTTCAAGCTGGTCATGAAGCACATCGCGCGCGACGCGGAGATCGAGGTGCTGGCCTCGTACCCGACCCCGACGCTGAGCCGGGCGGCGGCCACGGCGCAGGTGCGGCGCAGTGACGTGCTGGCGGCGCGTGAGGCCATGCGCTCGGCGGTCACCATCCACCCGCTCTTTCGCGACTGCCTGGTGGACCTGGCCCGTGCGCTGCGCGCGGATCCCCGCACGTTGCAAGGCGCGTCCACGCGCTCGCTGGTGCTCATGCTGCCAGCGTTGCAGGCGCGCGCGCTGCTGGAAGGCCGGGACTACGTCTCGCCGGACGACCTCGCGGCCATCGCCCCGCACGTGTTCGGGCACCGCTTGGTGGTGGCCCCCGGCGGCGCCAACGTGGACGCCATCTTGCGGGACGCGCTGACTCCGCAGCTCGAGCGCCTGGCGCGGGTGACCCGCTGACATGACGATCCGCCGCCGCACCCGTGTCCTCTTCCTCGCGCTCGCCTCGCTGATCACGGTGTTTGGTGTGTGCGAGCTGGCGGCCCACGTGCGTGCGCAGGCGGGTCCGCCACCGTGGAGCGCGCCCAGCGTGGCGGAAGAGGCGGCGTTCGCGGCGGTGGAGCAGAACGAGATGATCCGCGCGCGCGAGCTGGGCGAGGCCGTGGTGGCCGAGGACCCCACGTCGTTCATCGGGCACCTCACGCTGGCCTACGCGCAGCACTTCGCCGAGGCCAACTTCCCGCGCGCGCTGTACCACGCGAACCAGGCGCTCACGCACTTCGAGGCCCGCTTCGGGCCCGAGCCGCAGACGCCGGCGCCGTGGATGTGGCACGCGCGCATCATCCAAGAGCTGGGCAACGTGCACGGCGAGCTCGGGCACCACGCCGAGCGCATCGCGCTGATCGAGCGCTTCAACCGCAGCTACCAGCCGCAGATGGTCGCCGAGATCGCGTGGTCGCTCATGAAGCTCGGGCGCTACGACGAAGCGCGCGCGGCGGCCCGGCAAGGGCTCGCGGAGGATCGCCCCGACCAGGTGGTGGTGGCGCTCAACGCGCTGTGCGCCATCGAGTTCGAGGCCGGTCGCGACGGCGCCAGCTACGACGCGTGCGGCCAGGCGCTCGCCTACTCCCGGGCGCACGGCCGCGCCACGGTGGTGGACCTGACCAACTTCGCCGAGTCCGCGCGCACCATGCTGCAGCTGGCAGAGGCCGAGCGCGCGCTGCTCGAGGCTACCGAGGCTGCGTCGTCGCTGTACGGCAACCCGTGGCTCGAGCTGGCGGAACTCTACACGCGCGCGGGCCGCTTCGCCGAGGCGGGCCAGGCGCTGCAGAAGATCGCCGAGTGGCGAGGCCGTCGGCCGCCGTATGCGCGCGACTCCGACCGCAACGAGAGCCGCCGCGCGATCGCGGAGTTCATGCTGGTGACGGGCATGCACGAGCAGGCGCTCGGGCTCACCGACAAGGCCATGGTCACGCCCGACCGGCGCGCGCACAACAGCCGCAACCCGGCGCAGGACCGCAGCCTGACCGCGCTGCTGGACCGCCGCGCGCGGCGCATGGCGGCCGAGAGCCGCATCGAGGGGGCCACCGCCAAGCCCTGGCACGAGCGCTTGTTGGCGCACGCCGAGGCGTGGACGCTGCGCGCGCAGGCGTTCCTCAGCGGGCGCGCCGCGACGCGCATCCTCACTGAAGACGACGAGGTGCTCGTGGGCCTCTTGCGCCTCGGCACCGCGTCGGGCGCCGTGCAGCCGCCGTGGCTCACGGGAGACCTGATCGAGCTGTTCGGCGCCGGCGTCATGCACGAGGCCATCGAGCGTGCCGACGCGGGGGACTCCCGCGCTGCGGCCGACCCGTACTACGCCGCGCTGCGGGCCGAGGTGGCGCTGGCCGAAGGGGACGAGCAGGCGGTCCAACGGCACGCGACCCGCGCGCTCGCGGGCATCGGCACGGGCGACGCGCTGCTGCGCACGCGCGTGATGACGCTGGTGGCGCAGGCCGGCCTCGACGTCAGCTACGACCAAGTGCTGGGCACCGACCCGGGGGTGTTCCGCCGCCTCGAGGTGCGCGTGCCGGCTCGCCTGCGCGTGCAGGGAGACGCCGTCGCGGAAGAGGTGGCCGACGCCCTGCGCCGCAGTCCGCGCTTCGACATCACCTCGGACGCGCCGCTGACCATCACGGTGGACGTGCGCGCGGCCGGCGGCCGGGTGTGTCTGTTGGGCGGCGCCGAGCGCGTC
>CAZEAA010000066.1:0-20363 GCA_964510015.1 uncultured Sandaracinaceae bacterium | reverse complement strand
CGTCCGGCCCGCCCGCCGCCGCCGCCTCACGCAGCACGTCGGCCGCCTCCGCGTAGTCCTGGCGCGTCTTGTAGAGGGCCATGCCGCGCACGTGCAGCAGCCGCGCGCGCGCGGTGGCGTCGGTGGGCAGCGGCACCCCCTCGAGGGCACGCAGGGCCTTCTCGGAGTCGCGCTGAGCCAAGAGGCGCTCCGCGCGCGCCAGCGATTCCTCGGGCGTGAACAGGGGCGCGTGGCCGGCGAGCGTGGTGTAGCGCTCCGTGATCTCGCCCGCGCGTCGGTGCTCGGGCCGCTCCAGCAGCGCGCGGCGCAGGGCCTCGAGCGCGCCTTCTTGGTCTTCGAGGGCGATGGCCACCTCGGAGCGCAGCACCAGGGCGGCAAAGCGGTCCACCGGGCCCGCGTCCTCGGCCAGCACCGCGTCGAGGCGCGTGCGGGCGTCGGCGTGGTCCCCGAGGCGCAGGGCACACTCGGCGCGCTGATAGCGGGCGAGCGCGCCGCGCGTGCGGTCCTGCGTGAGCTCGTCCAGGAGCGTCAGGGCCTCTTGGCAGCGGCGGGCGCGGATCAACAGGCGAGCGCGCCGGGCCTGCGCGTCCTCGCGCGCGCGCGCCGGCAGGTCCGTGAGGTTCTCGAGGGCGGCGGCCGCGTCGTCGAGCCGTCCGAGACGCTCCAGCAGGCGGCCCCGCAGGTAGCGACCCCCGCGCGGGCGCTCGCTCAGGGGCAGGGCGTCCAGCATGGCCAGGGCCTCGGCGTCGCGGCGCGCGCGCACTCGGTTGGCCAGCGTGTCGTCGTCGGTGGACGGGTCGAGAGGCCTCTCCGGCTCGCTCGGTCGCGCGGCGCCCGACGGTGCCGGGGGGGCGCTGCTGGGCTCCGGCACGCCCGCGTCCTGGGCCGCCACCCCCACGCACGCCGCCAGCAAGCTCAGCGCGGCGAGCGAGAGGCGGAGCGGTCGGGCGGTCAGCGAGGGGAGCATGGGTTCAGCCTACAACGTCTCGTGTGGGCTCCCACCTTCCCGACACGCGCAGGCCCCGCGTCCAAGGCCCGTGGGTGCTCGAAGAGAATCGTCGCGGGAGCACGCAAGTTCGGACCGCGTGGCTCGACAAGGGGGCATCTCGACGAGAAGCAAGGAGAAGCGCCATGGTCACCCCAGTCCGACGTCACACCAACCCGCCCACCACCAGACCGGCCGCGTCCATCTCGGCCCAAGCGGCAGCCCCTCGCGTGGCCACCCACGGCTCGCCGCCACCGCAGAACGTGCGCGACCAGGCCACGCGTGACGTCCACTCGATGCAGCGCGCGCAGGTCGGCGGCGTCCGGCTCGCACCCGACCAGGCCTATCGGAGCGCCGTCAACGACGCCGTGCGCGTCTACCTCGAGCACGGCCCCGCGGGCTTGCGCGAGCACCTCGGTGAGCACGGGCGGGAGCTCTCCGCCATCGCCAACGTCAGCGCCTCTCGCCTCGAGTCGGACCTCGCGCAGGCCCTCGAGCGTCAGGGCTCGGTACTACGGGCACCGATCTCCGGGCTCGACGCGGGCGCCATTCAGGACGTCGTCGAGTCGGTCGCGGGCGCCCGCATTCGTCAGGGCATCGTTCAAGAGGCCGAGACCGTGGTCGCGGCCCGCATGCAGGACCTTCACCAGCTGAGCGAGTCGCTCCCCCAGCGCCTCGAGTCGCTGCGCAACGCCCAGCCGGGAACGCCCGAGGCGGTGGCCGCGGAGTTCCTGGGCATCCGCGGCGACTCGGGCGACCTCAGCCGTGCCCGCGCCGCCATCGCTCGCGCAGCCGAGGGCCTCGAGACCTTCGCGAACCGCATGCGCGGGCAGAGCTGGCAGCCGGGCGAGTTCCCGGACGCGGCGGCCCGCGCCGCCCGACGCCTGAACCTCGAGGGGGCGGCCAGCAGCGCGGGCATGACGGCCTTGGCGCGCACCGCCGCGCAGGGTCAGCACGTCCACCGTGTGCTGCAGCTCGCGGAGGTGGCGAACCTCGTCCAGGAGGGGCACCACGTGGCGCATCTGGTGCGCGGGGCAGGTGGCCTCGCGGCGTCCGGCGAGGTGCTGGCCGGCGGTGCGCTGGCGGTGGGGATGGGGGTCTCGCTCGCGGGTCTCGCCGTTGGCCTGACCATCCACCACTACACCGAGCAGGCCCACCAGGCGCACCTCGACTTTGGTCACAGCCTCGGCCTCTGAACCGGGTACTATCGCGCCATGAACGAGACCATCCTGCACGCCTTGCTCGAGGCGGGAGTTCGTCATGGCGCGAGCGACGTGCACTTCCGGCCGGGCGCGCCGCCGTACTACCGCGTGAACACGCAGCTGGTGCCGCTCAAGGCCGACCCGCTGACCCCGGCGGCCACCGAGACCCTGGCGCGCTTGATCGCGGGCGCGCGCATGAAGTCCGGCGAGCACACCCAGGAGGTGGACAGCAGCTACCAGCTGCCCGGCGTGGCGCGCTTCCGCGTGAACATCTACCGCCAGCGCGAGACGTACGGCCTGGTGCTGCGCATCATCCCGACCGAGGCGCCCACCCTCGCCAAGCTCAACCTGCCGCCCGTCATCGAGACCATCGCCGACGCGGACCGCGGGCTCGTGCTGGTGACCGGGACCACCGGCTCGGGCAAGAGCACCACGCTCGCGGCCATCGTGAACCACATCAACGAGACGCGCATGGCGCACGTGCTGACCATCGAAGACCCCATCGAGTTCATGCACAGCAACAAGCGCTCGTCCATCTCGCAGCGCGAGATCGGCGTGGACACCAGCAGCTTCAACGTGGGCCTGCGCGCCGCGCTGCGTCAGGACCCGGACGTCATCCTGGTGGGCGAGATGCGCGACGCCGAGTCCATCGACATCGCGCTCAAGGCCGCCGAGACGGGCCACTTGGTGTTCTCCACGGTGCACACCACCGACGCCACGAAGACCATCGGCCGCATCCTGGGCGTGTTCCCAGCCGAAGAACAAGAGCAGGTGCGCCAGCGCCTCGCCCAGAACCTGCACTCCACCATCTCGCAGCGCCTGCTCCCGCGCCGCGACGGCGCCGGCATGGTGGTGGCTCAGGAGATCATGCTGTGCACGGGCTCCATCCGCGAAGCCATCTCCAAGCCGGGCAGCATGTCCATCAAGGATCTCATCGAGAAGAGCCGCATCCAGTACAAGATGCAGTCCTTCGACCAGCACCTGGTGGACCTCATGAAGGCGGGGCTCATCACCAAGGAAGTGGCGCTCAGCGCGGCCACGAGCCCGTCGGACTTCGAGCGCAACCTCAGCTACACCTGATCAGCCGGCGGCACCGTCACCGGTGTGAACTCCAAGCTGTCGCTGCGCATGCGGCGGAGGCCCTCGCGGAGGGGGGGCGTGAGCTCACCGCCGTCGGCCAGCCATGCGCGCTCCAACATGCCCGCCGCTTCGAACGGAGTGGCCACCACGTGCACGGGGATGACCGGGCGCGAGATCCAGTTGATGGCCGTGAGCCCGGCGCGCAGCACCGGATTGTCCAGCACCACCACCGAGCACACCGAGTACTTGTGGCCGAGGCTCTCGAGCTCGTCCGCGTAGCTGGCGACCTGCTTGCGATACAGCGCGTCGGCGCGCGTGGCCCGGCGCGTGTCCATGTACCAGAGCACCCGCTGCTGCCGGGCAAAGCCAGCCCGCAACACCACGCGTGCCTGGTCGGCGTGCTCCACGCGCAGGTGCCCGAAGGTGGCCTGCGCGACCAGCGGGAACCACGCGAGGTCTGCATGGTGGCCGTCCACCCGCGCGCTGCTGTGGGAGTCGTCGCTCACGCGCGCGGGGTACCCGTGGCGGGCGTGTACTCGCCCGGGCTGCTGGGGAGCGTCCCGAGCGCCTCGCGCACGGCGAAGGTGGCCCCCGAGGCGTACTCGAAGCCGCGCGGCACGTGCACCAGTCGCACGTCCAGCGTCTCGCACAGGTCGCGCAGGGCGCTGTCGGCGGGCTTGGCGCCGAGCAGCATGGCCACGCGGGCGGTGGCCAGCAGCGCGCCGTAGAGCGGCCGGTAGGTGGGGTCGTGCGGCAGCACGAAGAGCTCGAGGTCGGTGCCGCCGAAGCGGATGCTGCCGAGCCCTCCGAGCACCGCGTCGCCCGCGGGCTCGGTGCCGTCCGCCGCCGCCACGAACTCGCGCACCGACTGGAGCGCGCGGCTGAAGCGCAGCACGTCCTCGCTGTTGCGCGCGATCACGCCGAGGCGCACGGCCCCCTCGCCGCCCGCGCGACGCAAGCGGATGGCGGCGGCGCGCATGGCGGCCACCTCGTGCTCCGCGCAAAAGGCCACCTGCCCCTGCGAGGCATCGATCTCGATGGCGTCCGCGAGCTGGAGCGCGCGGATGGCCTTGAGGGTCTCGAGGTCGTGGCCCGGCACCAGGTCGAGCAGCTCTTCGATGCTGCGCGGCTCGTCGAGGTGCGCGCGGATGGCGGCCACCACCGGGTCGTCCGGACCTCCATGGCCGGCCGTGCCGCGCGCGTAGACGAGCGCGGTGAGCGCGGGCAATTCCGAGCGGACGCGCACGGCTTCGTCCACGCGCCGCACGGCCTCCATCAACAGGTAGTCCACCGCCAGCGAGATGCGCTGCGAGGCGCTGCGTGCCTCCGGCTGGAACAGGAAGCGCCCCTCGCGCAGGGCGAGCACGCGGTAGACCGCCTTCTCGCCGATGGCCTGCCCGAAGACGGCGTCCGTGATGCGCCCCTCCGCCAGCCAGATGGCGCCCACGCCGCTCGGCGTGTGGACCTCGAGCTTGCCCGTGCGCCGGTTCTGCGAGAACACCTGCAGGAGGTCGAAGAGCGCCACCTGCGAGAGGTCACCCTTGAGGTCGTCGCCGCCGCGGGGCGCGCGCCGCCGCTGGATGACCTCGTGCACGCGCCGCGCGATCTCCTCGGCGTTGAACGGCTTCACGATGGGCTCGGCCAGCGCGTCGATGGCGCTGAGCCGCGCGGGGTCGCCCTCGCCCATGATGAACACGTGCGCGTCGCTGGTGCGCGGGTTGTCGCGCAGCACCTCCAAGAACGTGCGCACGTCCAGCACGGGCAGGTCTCGGTCCACCAGCACCACCTCGGCGCTGGTCTCCACCGCGTGCTGCAGGCCCGAGCGCCCGTCGGTGGCTAGCGCCACGTGGTGGTTGCGCGCGCGCAGCGCCGTGGCCAGCGCCACCAGCGTGTCGTAGTTGCCGTCCACCACCAGGATGCGGCCCTTCATACGCGCACCTCGGGCTGCAGGTGATAGGCGGTCTGGAGCGCGGTGATCAAGCCGTCCACCAGGTCGAGATCGGCCGCGTGGTAGGCCAAGAGCGTGTCGTCCGTGAGGCGTCGCGCCACCAGCATGTAGCCCCCGATCTCGCTGAGCGCGAGCAGCACCACGCCCTCGCGCAGGCGTGCGTCGTCCACCGGCAGGCGCAGCTCGCGGCCCGGGCCTTCGACGTCACCACCCAGCACCCACGCGCGCACCGACGAGGGCTCGGCGTCCACCGCGTCGGCCAGCGCGGTCACCATGTTCTGGTCACCCGCGGCGTACAGCGTGCCCACCGCGCGATGCCGCGTAGCGTCTCCGATCAGCGTGCGCGCGATGCGGGCCAAGAGCGCGCGCGGCACCACGGCATGCTGGGCCACACCGAGCGCGTCGTGATTGCGCTCGAGGTCCTCGTGCAGCGTGACCCCTCCCTCGGGGCGCGGCGTGACGTCGGCTGGGTCGCCCAGCAGCAGGTCGATGGCGTCCCAGAAGGGCATGCGCGCGAGGCCCAAGCGGCGGAACACACCGGCGCGCGACTGCTCGGCGCGGCGGCGCCCCACGCGCAAGAGGCGACCGAGGTCGCTGCCGTCGGTGGGGAAGACCGAGATGCCCACCACGGGATCCACGCCATTCGGAGCGTGAAAGCGCGAGAGCTCGCTCAGCTCGTTGAAGCGCGCCTCGATGCGGCGCTTGGCGGCGAGGGCACCCAGCAGGCCCGTCTCGGGCAAGAGGATGTAGTACTCGTCGTCCTCCACGCGCGCGAGGATGTCCGAGTCGCGCACGGTCTCGAGCAGCGCGTCGCTGAGCAGGCGGCGGAACGCCAGCAGGTTCTCGGGGTCGAGGCGCGGGCGCGCCTGCTCCACGCCGTCGAGGTTCACGATGAGCAGCGAGAAGCGGCGCTGATGACGCGCGGCGCGGTCGATCTCGCGGCCCGCCACGTCACCGAAGTACGCGAACGTGTAGGCGCTGGTCTCGGGGTCCTTGATGCCCGAGCGCGCCATGGCGTCCACGCGCCGCGCAGCGGTCATGGCGGCGCTGCCGAGCCCGGCCACCACCTCGAGGCCCGCGAGCGCGGAGGACACCACTTGCTCGGTCTCGAGCATGAGCACGGCGTCCAGCTCGGCCGTGCCCATCAAGGCCACGCGCACCACGTCCCGCGTGCTGTCACCGCGCTGCTCGCGCTCCACCACCACGGAGCGCGTGGGGTCCAGCTCCAGCAGCTCGTCCTGCGTGAGCAGCGCCGGGAAGCGCGTGCGCTCGCCGTGCGTGGCCACGCGCGCGTAGTCGGTGGCGCCCAGGTAGGCCGGCGCGTAGAGCGCTCCGGAGCTGGCGCCGCACTCCTCCACGCAGGCGTCCAGCACGCGCGCGCCCACCACGCCGGGGTCCGTCTCGGCCACGAACGCCGCGCAGCGGGCATAGGTGGCGGTGCGCTTCTGGCTGAGCTCACCCTCGGCGGCCAAGCGACGGCGCTCCTGCACCAGGATGCGGCGCTCGCGGCAGCGGTCGGCGGCCACCAGCAACGCGTCGCCCGTGAGCGGCAGCATCACGCTCTGCAGCACGCCGAGGGCCAGCGCGTGCGCGGTGTCGGCCAGCTCGCTCGGCGCGGTCATGACCACCACGTCCACGTCGGGGTGGAGAGCGCGGATGTGGTGCACCAGCGCGAGGCCGTCGCCGCGCGGCAGCGAGAGCGACACCAGCGCCAGCTGGTGGTCGGCCTTGGTGAGCTGCGCCAGCGCGTCGGGCACGTCGGTGGCCACGGTGACCTCGTCGCCGTGATCGCGCAGCACCCGCTCCACGAAGTTGGCGGCGGCAGGATCGGCCGCGACGACGAGCGTCCGCAGGCGCGGCGGTGTCATCGAGCGGAGGCCCCCAGCAGGCGCGCGCTCGGGATCACGTCGAAGACGAAGCGCGCGGGCCCACGCATGCGCACGCGCTCGCCGGGCTCGCCCACGGTGATCTCGAGCGGCCCGCCGGGCAGATCGAAGCGCAGCGGCGTGTGACGCGGCGCGCGGCCGGTGACCACGGCAGCCACGCCCGCAGCGCAGGCACCCGTCCCGCAGGCCAGCGTCCAGCCGGCGCCGCGCTCGTAGACGTCCAGCGTGAAGCGCGTGGCGAGGCCATCGCCGTCCGCGTCCACCGCCGTGGCGAAGCCCACGTTCACGCCGCGCGGAAAGAGCGGCAGCGCCTGGACGGCGGGCCCGAGCGTCACCTGCCGGATGCGCACGGGTTCCGGCAGCGCATCGAAGGTGACCGCGTGCGGGTTGCCCATGGACACACCGGTGAGGCGCACCGCGTGCTCGCCCACCTGGAAGCGGGTGTCGATCAGCGGCTCCGCCTGGTCCGCCGGCAGGTCGCGCGGCTCGAGCGACGGCACCGCCATCTCGACCGTGACCCAGGCTTCGCCGTCTTGCCCCGGCTCGCGCTCGATGCGGCAGTCGTGCGGGCCCGCGCCCGTGTCGATGCGCAGGAGCAACGCGCCGTCGCTCACCGGCTCGCGCCGCGCATAGTGCAGGGCCACGCAGCGCAGCCCGTTGCCGCACATCTCGGGGACGCTGCCGTCGGCGTTCACCACGTGCATGGACGGCGACTTCGGGTCCACGAACAGCAGGCCGTCGGCCCCCACGCCGAAGTGGCGGTCACACAGCGCGCGCGCCAGGGCCGCGTCCGCTGCGTCGTCGCGCTCGGACACGGGCCGCTCCACCAGAATGAAGTCGTTCCCGAGGCCTTCGTACTTGAACATGCGTTCCACGGACATGAGAGGCGCGACTGTATCAGCAGCGGGACCGTTGCGCATGGCGGGCCGGGCGTTCCAGTCCGGCTGTCGGGGCGCCTGCCGTCGTCCGCCTCCGTCCCGTCAGGGTGTCCGGTCAGGGTGTCAGGGTGGCCGCGTCACTTCTTGCGCTTCTTCGGTTTGGCCGCTTCCGCGAGGGTCGCTTCGAGGGCGGCGCGGTCCGGCACGCTGCCCGTGTACGCCGCGAGCACGGGCCCCAGCAGCTTCGGGCGCTTCCCGGCAGCGCAGCGCAGGTGGTACCAGCGCATGGTCGGCTCCTCGGTGTCCGCGAAGCGGTTGGGCACCGCCTCGCCGAAGCGTAGCTCCCCCTTCGGGATCTTCTCCTTGCAGCCGCGGCAGCCGGCCCGCCCCGAGGAAGCGACCTCGATCACGTGCTCGGACGCCTCGGCGACGGCAGGCGCGGGCTCGCCTCCGAGGCTCGCGATGGCCTTCTGGAGCCGCGCGCGGTCGGGCTTGCGCTTGGCCTCCGCGAGCTGGGCCTCGAGCACGGGGATCGCCGCCGGATCGCCCAGCGCCACCAGCAGCTCCGTGGCGCGCTCCACCCCGAGCCGCGCGAAGTGGTCGCGGATCAGCGGCAGGGCCTGGGGAAGCCTCCAGAGCGCAAGCACGCCGATGGCGTTCGCGCGGATCTGGTCGTACACGTCGTAGGCGTGCTCGCTCCAGTCGGGGCCCGTGGTGGTCAGCCGCACGAAGAACTCCTCCCACGCAGGGGAGCGGCGCTCGGGGTGCTCGTAGAACGAGCTCACGATCCAGCGCAGCGACTCGAGGCGCCCGGCATCGCCGCGACGCTCGCCGTCTAGCAGCTTGCTCGCCAGCGCCGCGGCGTTCTCGGGCTGGCTGTCGAACAGCGCGTCCACAATCCACCGGTGGTTCTCGGTGGACTGCGAGCCCTGCTGGACCCCCAGCAGCGCCACCAGGCGCGCGTCGGCCTCGCGCCCGCCGAGCTTTCGGGCGAGCTCGTGGTCCCGCAGGAACCAGCTCGGATGCTCGATCCAGACGGCCATCACCTCGCTGCGGAAGTCGCCGCGCTCCCACAGCGCGTGCATCAGCACGAACGCGGCCAGCAGGTCGTCGTCGGTGGGCTTCTCCTTGGTGACGCGCCGCTCCACGTGCCCCCACATGCGCGCGCTGGCGTCCTTGTCGCGCCGGCCAACCAGCGCCTTCACCAGCGGGCTCGTGGGCAGCCAGTCGCGCACCGTGTAGATGGCGCTCGAAGGCAGCGCGCCCGGGAGCTTGCGGAACACGTCGGTCATGTCGTCGGCCTGGGCGATCACGGCGCCGTCGGCCGCGCGCTGCGCCGCGATGTCCTCGAGGACCTGGTCGTACCCGCCGGGGGGCGCGTGCTTCGCGACCATCGCCGCCACCAGCGCGTCGGCCTCCCGGTACGCGTCGGTGTCCTCCACGGCGGTCGCCTCGTCGTCATCGAGCTCCTCGCACGTGGAGGCGCCCTGGCTGGCGGTCGCGCGCAGCCCGAACGTGCCGGGATAGTCCATGTAGCCCACCACCGTGAGCGTGCCCTCTCCGCCGAAGTCGGCCGCTTGGCGGAAGGCACACACCAGCGGCTTGCGACCCTCGCCGAATTCGTCGCCGCCCTTGTCGACCACGGCGCGCAGCGTCAGCGCGTCGATGTCTTCCGTTAGCGCGCACAGCTCGCCACGAAAGTACGCGAGCGCGTCGCCGGCCGTCTCGTCACCCTTCCCGTACCGCCAGTCCTTGGGCGAGTCGAAGCGTGCCCCGTCGAGCGCGCTGCTGCGCCAGGCGGCCTTCTGCGCGGCGTTCGGGAAGCGAAGGTCACCCAAGAAGACGTAGCTGTAGCCCACGAGCCGAGCATATCGGCTGTGCCACGAGAGGTGCACATCGTTCCCGCTGCGGCGCGTCCCCCTTCAGCCCGCGAAGGCGTCGGCGCGCACCTCGATGCCCACATGCCGGAAGCCGGGGATCACCAGGTCGCGGGTGGCGGCACGCGCGGTGCGGCACGCATCCTCGTGACTCGGCAAGCCGTGGTCCGGGACGCCCTCGCTCGGCAGGAACGCGTCCTCGCGCTCCCAGAGCGGCACGTTCGCCGCCAATAGGCGTGGCACGCAGGTGCTCAGCTGCTCGCGCAGGTCCGGCGTCACGGCGCGCGACGAGAGGTGCGCCCAGCCCAGGCGCGCGTGGTCGATCTCCTCGCGCAGGTGCATGCGGTTGGCCGCCACGGCCACGGGCGCGCGCGCGAGGCTCAGGCAGCGCTCGAGGTACGCCGTGGCCAGCGTCTCGTTCACGCAGCACAAGCCCGTGACGTGCAGCGCCACCTCGAGCCGCTCGTCGTCGAAGCCGAAGTGCGGCATCGCAAAGGGCACGTCCGGCATGGTCACGGGCGCGCCCGCGTAGACCTCGGCCAGGTGCAGGCACAGCTCGGCGTGGGCGATCTCTTCGGTGGCCGCACGCTCCATCATGCTCACCACCGTGGTGTCCGCTTGCAGCGCGCGCAGGCGCGGGACCAGCGCCGCGAACGCCCGCGACACCTGCAGCTCGGAGGTCACGCGCCGCGTCCAGTGCTTGGCGATGGCCGCGCGCAACGAATCGGGCAGCGCGTCCACCAGGGTGTCGCCGCTCGGCAGCTCGTGCGTGGCGTTCGTGCGCGGGTGGCTCATGGCCTCAGAGGATCCAGTAGCAAGGCGGAAAGGGCCGCTCCGAGCCGGGCGGGCACGCGTTGCTGGCGCCGGTCGCAGGCTCCGCCGCTTCGCCTGCGTCCACACCGGCGTCCGCGGTCTCTTCGCTGGCCTCGGCCGCCGCAGGCTCCGGAGTGACCGCCGCGGGCTCGGGCACGTCACTCTCGGGAGTCTCGGACGCGGGGGCGTTGTGGCTGCACCCGCCGAGTGAGGCGCCCACCACGACGACGGCATGGAACAAGCGTGAGACGGGTCGTGACATCGGCAGGAGGATAGCGCGCTATCGAAATGGGGTAGCAGGGCGAGAGCGGGGGCGAGCCATCACGGGCCTCAGCATAGCGAGTGAGACGCACGGATGCGCGCGTGGGTCTGGTACACCTTACGCGTGCTCCACTCGAACCCGCGCTCCTCTTCGTTTCTTGTGAGCCTTGGGGGCCTTGGGCCCGTGATGCTGGCGCTGGCGCTCGCGCTCGGCTGCGGGTCGCCCTCCACCCAGGAGTCCAGCTCGGGGGCCGGCGACGGAAGCGGTGGCGAGGTGCCTCGCGATCCCGCGGGCGACCCGGACACGTCCACCGGCGCCGCGAGCGACCCCAGCGATCCAAGCGACCCGAGCCTCGAGGTGGACCCACAGGTCTGCGTCACGGACGCGGACTGCATGGTCGGCGCCCCGCGCAACTGCTGCATCGGGTTCTGCCCCGAGCACCAGCAGGCGTGGAGCCGCGCCGCCTGGGCGGCCTACCAAGACGACTGTGCCGTGGAGGAGTGCGCCAACCCCGAGCGGCTGGCCTGCCAGCCCGAGCTCACGCCGAACCCTGCACCCACCGCCGTGTGCGAGCGCGAGCGCTGCGTGCTGCGCTGACCCTCCCCGTGGAAGGGCGCGCACCCGATGCTGACGCCCGGCAAGTCGTAGCCGCCGGCAGCGCCGCCAGCGTTGCCAGGCCCGGTGGCCCGTGCGAGGCTCCCCGCCTGCATGGAGGAATTCCTCGCGACGGTGCTGAGCTTTCCCACCGTGGTGTACACGACAGGCCTTGGGCTCGTGCTGGTGTACTGGCTGACGGTCATCCTGGGCGCGCTCGATGTGGACGTCTTCGGGGTGGACGGCGACCTGGATATGGACCTGGACGTGGCAGACGGCGCGGATGGAAGCGCCGACGGGCTCTCCGGGCTGGCGGCCATCCTCACCGCGCTGCGCCTGCGGCACGCGCCGCTGACCGTGACCTTCAGCGTGCTGACCCTGAGCGCCTGGCTCCTGTCCTATTTGGGTGCGCGCACGCTGATGCCGCTGCTGCCCATCCCGACGGCGCTCTCCGCGACCCTCGTGGGCCTCGTGGCGTTCGCCCTCTCGCTCCCCGTGGCGTCGCTCGTCACGCGTCCGCTCGGGCCGCTCTTCGTGCTCCACCAGGGCAAGAGCAAGCAGAGCTTCGTGGGGGGCCTCTGCACCGTTCGCACAGGCCGCGTGGACGGCCGTGAGGGCCAGGCGCTCATCGAGGACGGCGGCGCGGGCCTGCTGGTGCGCGTGCGCTGCGACGACGCGGCGGCGCTCGCCCGCGGCGACCAGGCCATCATCACGGCCTACGACCCCGACGAGGACGTCTACGACGTGGAGCCGCTGCGCGCGCTGCTCCCGAAATCGGATCAGGGGACGTCCGATTCCTGAAATGAAGCGTTCGAGGCGCCGGTTTCCCTCTCATCGAGTGGGTTGCGGCGCAGCCAGTAGGGGTGGGGCCACAAGGCCAGCGACAGAACGGAGAGAAGCCAATGGGTGAGAAGATGCTGGTGGTGGGCGGGGTGATCGGCGTGGGCAGCGTCCTGCTCATCGCGCTCGGAGCCATGTTCGCGAAGATGTACCGCAAGGTGGATCAGGGCCGTGCCCTGATCATCAACGGCCTGCGCGGCGAGCCCAAGGTCACGTTCACCGGCGGTCTGATCCTGCCCGTGATCGCCCGGGCCGAGGTCATGGACATCTCGGTGAAGACCATCGAGATCGACCGGCGCGGCAAGGAGGGCCTGATCTGCCGTGACAACATCCGCGCCGACATCAAGGTCAACTTCTTCGTGCGCGTGAACAAGACCATCAACGATGTGCTCAAGGTGGCCCAGGCCATCGGCTGCTCGCGCGCGTCGGACCAGGCCACCATCGAGGACCTCTTCAACGCGAAGTTCTCGGAGGCGCTCAAGACCGTGGGCAAGCGGCTCGACTTCGAGGATCTCTACAACAAGCGTGAGGAATTTCGCGACCAGATCATCAACGTCATCGGTCAGGACCTGAACGGCTTCGTGCTCGAAGACGCGGCCATCGACTTCCTGGAGCAGACCCCGCTCGAGCACTTGGACCCTCAGAACATCCTGGACGCCCAGGGCATCCGCAAGATCACCGAGATGACCGCCGCTCAGAACGTGGACACCAACCAGCTGCGCCAGAAGGAGCGCATGGAGATCGGCCGTCAGAACCTCACGGCCGACGAGGCGGTGTTCCAGTTCGAGCAGCAGCGGGCCGACGCCGAGGCGCGCAAGAACAAGGAGATCGAGATCGCGCAGGCGCGCGAGCAGAACGCGGCGCAGCGGGTGAAGGACGCCGAGATGAAGCAGACGATGGTGCTCCGCAAGAAGCACGAAGAAGAGATCGCGGTGGCCGAAGAGGCCAAGCTGCGCGGCGCCGAGGTGGCCGTGAAGAACCGCGAGCGCGAGATCGGCGTGGAGACGGAGCGCGTCGAGAAGGCGCGGGCCATGGAGGCCATCGTGCGCGAGCGCGAGACGGAGCTCGGGCGCATCGACAAGGACCGCGAGCTCGAGATCAAGAAGCGTGAGATCGCCGAGGTGGTGCGCGGGCGCATCGTCGTCGACAAGACGGTCGCCGAGGAAGAGGAGCGCATCAAGGACCTGCGAGTGACGTCCGAGGCGAAGCGCCACAAGGACACCGTGGTGCTGCACGCCGAGGCCCAGGCCGAGGAGGCCTACGTGGCTCAGATCAAGGCCGCCGAGGCGTCCGAGGTGTCTGCGCGGCACCAGGCGAAGCAGACGCTGGTGCACGCCGAGGCGGCGCTCGAGGCGGCCGACAAGCAGGCGCGCGCCAAGATGCGGCTCGCGGAGGGCGAGCAGGCCACGGTGGCGGCCCACGGCCTGGCCGAGGTGCGGGTGCGCGAGGCCAGCGCGGCGGCCATCGAAAAGGAAGGCGTGGCGCAGGCGCACGTCATCCGTCAGCGGCTCGAGGCCGAGGCGGCGGGCGAGGAGCAGAAGGGCCTGTCGCTCGCGCGCGTGAAGGAGGCCACGGCGGCCGCCAGCGAGAAGGAAGGCCTCGCGGCCGTGCACGTGCGCGAAGCGGACGCGGCGGCCATCGAGAAGGTGGGCCTCGCCGAGGCGCAGGCCATCGAGAAGAAGCTGGTGGCCGAGGCCACGGGCCTCGCCGAGAAGGCCACCGCCATGAAGGCGCTCGACGGCGTGGGCCGCGAGCACGAGGAGTTCCGCCTGCGCCTCGACAAGGAGCGCGAGGTGGAGCTGGCCCAGATCGCGGTGCGGCAGCACATCGCCCAAGCGCAGGCCGAGGTGATGGCGCAGGCCATGGCGCAGGCCAAGATCAACATCGTGGGCGGCGACGGCGAGTTCTTCGACCGCTTCGTGAAGGCGGTCTCCCTGGGCCAGAGCGCCGACGCGTTCGTGGACGGGTCGACCTCCGTGCAGACGCTCATGAAGGACTACCTGAGCGGCGACAAGAGCCTGGTGGCCGACGTGAAGGACGTGCTCAGCGCGCCGCGCGTGGACACCGACGACCTCAAGAACCTGGGCGTGACGGCGCTGCTGGCGCGGCTCGCCAAGGACCGTGGCGGCGAGCAGGCCGACAAGCTCCAGCGCCTCGTGAGCGAGGCCCGCAAGCTGGGTCTCGACTGAGCGCGACATGACCGAGGAAGCCACACAGGCGGCCGAGGGCGGCGCCGACTACGAGGTCATCCGGAAGCGCCTCTCCCAGCAGGGGGCGGCGCTCCGAGGCCGGCTCGACGAGCTGAACGCGCGGCGGGTGGCCACCTTCGGCAGCTCGGCGCTCGAGGTCCGCGGACAGGTGCGCGTGCGCACGGAGCACGCCTGCGTGCCGCGCGACATCGTGCAGGTGCGCGGTCGCCTGCTGTTCGGCTACGCCGTGCAGTTCCAGCTCAAGGAGCAGGTGGAGGTGCAGCACGTCTTCTCGCTGCACCGCTTCGAGGAGGGCCCGGAGGGCTACGACCTCGGCCACGTCCCGCCGGGCGGCGAGGACGCGCAGCTGCTCGAAGACCCGCGCTTCCTGTCCGACTTCGCCGAGCTCTTTCGCTACTACCGCGACGCGAAGCTCATCCAGCTGTGGCGCACCGCGGGCAAGCTGCTGGCCGTGGTGCAGGTGGGCGCCACCACGCGCGACGTGAAGGTGCTGCGCTTCGGCATCGAGCCCGACGGCTCGGTGCGGTACCTCGACAACCGGGGTGACCGCGACCACGTGTTCCCGGAGCCCTACGACTTCGAGTGGGTGCTGGCGGGGCGCGACGCGCAGGTCAGCGGGCCCTACCCGCACATCAACATCCTCGACACGATCTTCGTCGAGACCTCCAACGGCGACCTCACCGTCAAGGTGGAGAACAACACGTCCACCGGCCGCGGCATCTACAGCGAGCCGGTGGACGACGTGAACCAGACGCTGGACGACGCCGAGTTCCGCTACGCGAAGGTGGGCGACCTGATCCTCCTGCGGGTGCATCCGTTCCGCGAGGAGCGGCCGCGCTTCCTGGTCTACGACCCGCGCGCGCAGCGGGTGGTGCGCCTCGACGCCATCGGCCAGGCGTGTCGGCAGCTGCCCGAAGGACACGGCGTGGTCTTCCCGGGCGGCTACTACCTACAGACCGGCGACTACAAGGTGTTCGACCCCAACCCGGTCGGGTTGGAGCTCAAGTCGTCGGTGCGCGCCCCCAACGGCGAGGACGTGCTCTACGTCTTCCACGAGCGTGAGAGCGGGCGCTACGCGCTGCTGCCCTACAACCTGATCCGCAAGGAGATGCAGACGCCCATCCAGTGCCACGGCTACAGCATCTTCGACGACGGCCGGATGGTGGTCTTTCGCGCGGACACCAACGAGCCCACGCGCGTGCACCCCATGCAGGTCTGGCAGACGCCGTTCTGCTCGCCGGAGCACGCCGCGGCGGCGCCCACCGACGGCTCGCTGCTCTCACGCGTGGGCAACGCCGAGCTGGTGCGCGGGCTCTCGGACGCCTACGCCATCGGGCGCCTGACCGAGACCGCCGAACCCAAGCGACACACGTTCGAAGACCTGATCGGCGCCATCGACCGCACGCTCGACGCCTATTTCTGGTTGGACCACGCCGAGGTGGGGCTGCGCGCGCCGCTGCTGGAGCTGCGCAGCACGGCCGACAGCATCGTGGGCGAGTTCGAGAAGGTGCTGGCCCTGCGGGAGCGCGCCGGCAAGGCCCTGGCCGAAGCAGAGAGCACCCAGCGCCTGCTGCTGGACGCGGCCCACCAGGAGCACGCTTCCGTCGCGGCCTACATGAGCACGCTGTCTGCATGGCGGCGCCAACAGGGCCGCCTGGTGGGCCTCGAGGCCGTGCGCTTCATGGACCTGCAGGCGGTCACGGCCATGCTGGAAGAGGCGAAGCAGGCCTTCGCGCAGGTCAGCCAGGCGTGCGTGCGCTTCCTCGAGGGCGACGCCGCGCTCGCGCCCATCAGCGCCGAGCTCACGCAGATCGAGACGCAGGTGGAGGCGGTCACGCGCGTCACCGAGCTGCAGCCGCTCGACGTGCGCCTCGGCGAGGTGAGCGAGGGTCTCAACGTGATCAGCGAGGTGGTGGCCGGACTCGCGGTGGACGACGCCACGCTGCGCACGCGCATCCTCGAGGCCATCAGCGCGGTGCTCGGGCAGCAGAACCGCGTGCGCGCCGTGGCCCAGGCGCGGCGCAAGACCCTTGCGGCCGTGGAGGGCAAGGCCGAGTTCGCCGCCCAGTTCCAGCTGCTCTCGCAGTCCGTGGCCAGCGGCCTCGCGGCAGCCGAGACCCCCGAGGCCTGCGACACGGAGCTGACGCGGCTGCTGGTGCAGGTGGAGGAGCTCGAGGCGCGCTTCAGCGAGCTGGACGACTTCCTGGTGGACATCGCCGAGAAGCGCGAGGAGGTGCAGTCCGCGTTCGACGCCAAGAAGCAGCGCCTCTTGGACGAGCGCAACCGGCGCACCCAGAACCTGGTCACCGCCGCCGAGCGCATCCTGACCGGCGTGCGCCGCCGGGCCGCGAGCTTCGCCGAGACCGAGGGCCTCGAGGCCTACTTCGCGGCGGACCCCATGCTGCTGAAGCTGCGCGAGATCGCCGAGAAGCTGCGCGCGCTGGGTGGCGCCGTGCACGCCGACGAGGTGGAGTCGAAGGCCAAGTCGGCGCGCCAAGACGCGCTGCGCGGCCTGCGCGACAAGCTGGACCTGTTCGCCGACGGAAGCGACCTGATCCGCTTCGGGCGCCACGAGTTCAGCGTCAACGAGCAGCCCTTCGAGCTCAGCCTGCTGGCGCGCGGCGAGGGCCTCAGCTTCCACGTGGCGGGCACCGACTACTTTGCGCCCGCCGAGCACGAGTCCCTGCCGGCGCTGCGGCCGCTGTTCGAGCAGGCGCTGGTGAGCGAGTCGCCCGACGTGTACCGCGCCGAGTACCTGGCGGGCACGCTGCTCTTCGCGGCCGAGGAGGCACAGGGGGGGCTGTCGCTGGCGGCGCTGCACGAGGCCCAGCGCTCCCCGGGAGGGCTCCTGGCGCTGGTGCAGGCGCGCGCGCGCGACCGCTACGACGAAGGCTACGAGCGCGGCGTCCACGATGCCGACGCGGCCGCGATCCTGGAGCGCCTGCTCACGTTGCTGGAGTCCGCCGGGCCGCTGCGCTTCGCGGGCGAGGCGCGCGCGGCGGCCATGCTCTTCTGGGGACACCGCGTGGGCGCGGCCGAGGGCGACGACTGGCAGCGCCGGGCGCGCAGCCTGGGGCGCCTGCGCGAGCGCTTTGGTGACAGCGCGGCGTTCGCGGCTCTGGCGGACGAGCTGGGCCAGCGCGTGGCCGAGATGCTGTCCGCGTCGGGCTTGGCGAGCACGGCCGCGAGCCTCTCCGCCGCGGGGCTCTCGTCCGAGGCGGGCGCCTACCTGGCCGAGATCCTGAGCGCGCCCCAGACGCGCTTCGTGGTGTCGAGCGAGGCCGCGCGGCTCCGTGAGCGGCTGCAGCAGCGTCTGGACGTGGACGGTACGCGCCGTGCGCTCGACGAAGAGCTCACCGGCCTGGGCCACCACCTCCCCGCGCAGCACACGCTGGCGGTGGCGTGGCTGCGCGCGTTCGGGCGCACGCTCGAAGACCCGCCCAGCGAGGCCGTGGTGCAGGAGGCCGCGGCGCTCTGGCTGACCGAGAGCGTCATCAACCACGAGCCGTCGGCGGCGTTGCTGCACGCCGAGGTGGGCGAGCTGCTGGGTCAGCACCCGCGCATCGTGGACCGCAAGCTCGCGCTGCGCGTGGACGAGCTGCTGCCGCGCCTGCGGCGCTACCAGCGCGAGCAGGTGCCTGCGTTCGGCGTGCTGCGAGGCCTGCGCCAGCAGCTGATCGCGGCCGAGGCGGCCCGCCTGCGCCTCGACGAGCTGAAGCCGCGCGTCATGACGTCGTTCGTGCGCAACCGGCTGATCGACGAGGTCTATCTGCCCATGGTGGGCGACAACCTCGCGAAGCAGATGGGCGCGGCCGGCGCCACGAAGCGCACGGACCTGATGGGCTTGCTGCTGCTCGTCTCTCCGCCGGGCTACGGCAAGACCACGCTCATGGAGTACGTCGCCAGCCGCCTCGGGCTCGCGTTCGTGAAGGTCAACGGGCCGTCGCTCGGGCACCAGGTGCGCTCGCTCGACCCGGCCGAGGCGCCCAACGCCACGGCCCGCCAGGAGGTGGAGAAGATCAACCTCGCGTTCGAGATGGGCAACAACGTCATGCTCTACCTGGACGACATCCAGCACACGCACCCCGAGCTGCTGCAGAAGTTCATCTCGCTGTGCGACGCGCAGCGGCGCATCGAGGGCGTCTTCCGCGGGCGCACGCGCACCTACGACCTGCGTGGCAAGAAGCTGGCGGTGGTGATGGCCGGCAACCCGTACACGGAGAGCGGCGAGAAGTTCCAGATCCCCGACATGCTCGCGAACCGCGCGGACACCTACAACCTGGGCGACGTGCTCAGCGGGCGCGAGGAGGCCTTCGGGCTCAGCTACATCGAGAACGCCCTCACCTCGAACGCCGTGCTCGCGCCACTGGCGGGCCGCGACCCGCAGGACCTCATGGCCATGGTGCGCCGCGCCCGCGGCGAGAGCGTGGCCACCAGCGAGCTGTCGTCCGACTACTCGGCGGCCGAGACCAACGCCATCACGGCCGTGCTGCGCCACCTGTTCGTGGTGCGCGACGTCTTGCTGCGCGTGAACGCCGAGTACGTGCGCTCCGCGAGCCAGGCGGACGCCTATCGCACGGAGCCCCCCTTCAAGCTGCAGGGCAGCTACCGCAACATGAACAAGATCGCCGAGAAGGTGGTGGCGGCTATGAACGCGCAGGAGCTCGAGACGCTCATCGACGACCACTACCGCGGCGAGGCGCAGACCCTGACCACCGGGGCCGAGCAGAACCTGCTGAAGCTGGCCGAGCTGCGTGAGCGCCTGAGCGAGGCCGAGGCGGCGCGCTGGGCCCAGATCAAGGCCGAGTTCCGTCGACAGAAGAGCATGGGCGGCGCCGAAGACGACCCCGTCACGCGGCTGACTGGCACGCTCAGCGGCCTCGGGGCCGAGCTGGCCGCCATTCGCGACGCGGTGCTCGCAGCGCGCTGACGGGCCGCGAGGGCGCGCTCACGCGCTTTGCGCTACGCCTCGTGGGCATGACCCCGCCTCGCTCGCCGTCTTCGACCCTCTCGTCCCGCGCCGAGCGCCTCGCCCGCAGCACGCGCCGTCGCGTCGCCCACATGAGCGAAAACGCGGTGGACTGGCTGCGGCGCGACGAGCTGGTGCTGGCCGAGCGCACGCCGTACGAAGAGGTCTTCCGCGAGGACATTACCTGCGTGCGGCACTACTTGCCGCTCACCGAGGAACACATCGCGCTGGGCGACACCACGCTGCCCGTCTCGCCCACGCGCTTCCGTGTGCCCCTCGTGCTGGTGGCGCCGCTGGCCGTGACCATGCGCATCTACGACCTCTTCCCGGACCGCAGCCTGGTGAAGTACCTCACGGCGCGCGGCTTCGACGTGTACCTGGTGGACTGGGGTCGCCCCGAGGCGCGTCACGACACCCTGCACCTCGCGGACTTCTTCGCCGACATCCTGCCGCGCGCCCTCGCGGCGGTGCGCGCCCACAGCGGCGTGCGAGAGCTCTCGCGGCACGGCTGGAGCGTCGGTGGCCTCTTCGACCTGAGCTACGCCGCGCTCGGCGACCCGCACGTCCGAAACCTGGTGCTGCTGGGCGCGCCCTGCGACTACCACGCGGCCGCCAAGCTCGGAGCCACCTCACGACGGCTCGCCAAGCAGCTCGGCCGCTTCAGCCACCGCACGGACCTCGGCGTGCATCGCCTGCCACCGCGCATGATGCGCTCGCCCGGCTGGGCCAACAGCCTGATGTTCAAGCTCACGAGCCCCATCGCCACGCTCGAGGGCTACGGCGACCTGCTGCGCAACCTGCACGACCGCGAGTTCGTGG
>CAZEAA010000065.1:0-20539 GCA_964510015.1 uncultured Sandaracinaceae bacterium | reverse complement strand
GCCCCCCGAGAACCCCCGGACCTTCTCTTGGTCGCCATCGACTTGTGACGAGTCGTTGTCGTCGTCGTAGTCGTGGTCGTCGTCGCGACCTTTAGGCGTGGACGCCCACCTTGGCCCAGCGCCCACGCCGGTACGCCACCAGCTCGAGCAGCAGCTTCATCCCATAGCTCGCCGGAAAGGCGATCCAGATACCCAGCGGGCCCCAGCCGAGCACGGGGCCCAGCAGCAGCGACAGCGGGATCTGGAAGAAGAACACCGTCAGCGCATTGATGACGAGGCCGGTGTTGGTGGCGCCCGAGCCCTGGAACAAGCCCACGAACGCGAAGTGCGCGCCCACTAGCGGCATGCCGAGGGCGAGCAGCACCATCCACTCGTAGGTCAGCTCGCCGAGCACGGTGCCGGGGTGCGCGCCGAAAAGCGCGATGAGCGGAGAGGCGAAGACCACGATCAGTACGCCGAGCGCGCTGAGGATGCCGGCCGCGAGCCACGCGGAAGCGCGCACCACCTCGCGCACACGCGGGATGTTGCCACCGCCGAGGCTCTGGCCCACGAGCGCGCCGGTGGCCTGCGCGATGCTGAGGCCGGGCACGAAGGCCACCGACTGCAGGCGCATGCCGATGCCATGCGCGGCCACGGCCAAGGGCTCCGCGCGCCCCAAGAGCGCGATGATCACGAACAGGGCGGCGTTCATGATCATCATGTCGAGCGCGGCCGGGGCACCCACGCGCAGCAGCTCTTTGGCGAGCGGCAGATCGAGCGGCGCCCAGGAGAGCCGCAGTTCGAGCGCGGGCTCGGCACCCGCGCGCAGCAGGTAGACCGTGAGCAGCACGCCCACCGTCTGGGCGAAGATGGTGCCGTAGGCCGCACCCGGCAGGCCGAAGGAAGGCACCGGCCCCATGCCGAAGATCAGCACGGAGTTCACCAGCACGTTCACCACGTTCACCGCGATGGCCACCCGCAGCGCGAGGCGCGTGTTGCCCACCCCGCGCAGCACGGCGCCCAGCAGGATGTTCAGGTAGCCGAGCACGGTGGCCGCCATGATCGGCGTCAGGAACGAGCTGGCTGCGTCCTCCACCGCCGGCGTCGCACCCAACATCCAAAGCAGCGGCCGTGTGGCCAGCACACCCAGCGCGCCCGCCACCACCCCGAGGATCAAGGTCAGCTGCACCGACTGCTGCAGCAGGTGCTGCACCCGGTCGCGCGCTCGCGCCCCGTGTGCGCGGGCCACCAGCGCCACCGCGCCCACGGTGATGCCCATCATGATCACCACCATGAGGAACGAGATCTGCCCCGCGAAGCCGAGCGCCGTGAGCGCCTCTTCGCCGTTCGGCAGGTGCCCGCACATGATGGCGTCCACGATCACCGCGGTGACGTTCAGCAGGTTCAGCCCGATCACCGGCAGCGACATGCGGATGAGCTCGCGCCGCGCGGACGGCGCCGCGGGCAACGCCTCGGGCAGTGCGTCGACGGTGGTGCTGGGGGGCATCGGGTCGCTCTAGCAGGCGTCCGCGAGCGGAGCACGGCGGTCGGAGCGCGCACGCGAGTCACGCGGCCGAGGGTCCGGCGTGGTTTCGGAAGACACCTGCGCAGGGGCGCCCCTCCGGCCCTCTTTGAAAATGAGATTGACTATCGTTTTCATTAAGTCATGACGAGCTACCCCTGGCTTCTACCCGCGCCCGCATCCCGAACCCGACCGGGTCTTCATGAACCTCATCGAGACCACCAAGCACCTGCTCGTCGCCGCTGGCGCGACGTTCGTCCTCTGGCTGCTCTTCGCGCTGTCGCTCATCAGCGTGATCATCGCCGTGGAGCGCTTCCTCTTCTTTCGCTCGCGCACCGACGACGTGCGCTCCCTGATGGCCGAGCTGGACGGCCACTTGCAAAAGGGCGCCTACGACACGGCGCTCGAGCGGCTGCGCGGCATGCGCTCCGTGGCGGCGGCCGTGGCGGCAGCCGGCCTGCGCCTGGCCGAGCGCGGTCCGAAGGCCGCCGACAAGGGCATGCTCAGCGCCGTCGCCGCGGAGCGGAAGACCCTCGAGGCGCGGCTCGTGTTCCTCGGCACCGTGGGCAACAACGCGCCGTTCGTGGGCCTCTTCGGCACCGTCATTGGCGTCATCCTGGCCTTCGAGGAGCTGGGCCAGGCCACGGCAGCCTCGGGCGCTGCCAGCCAGGCGGCCTCGGGTGCCGTGATGTCTGCCATCGCCGAGGCCCTCGTGGCCACCGCGGTGGGCATCGCCGTCGCGCTCCCGGCCGTGGCCGCCTACAACTTCTTCCAGCGCAAGCTGGCGGTGCTCCTCGACGATGCGGAGACGGTCTCCAACCTGGTGCTCGCCTACCTGCTCTCGGACGCGCCGGAAGACGCGGCCCTGGCCGCCGAGGGGGAGTAGCGCATGGCGAGCTCGGGCCCACGCCGTGGGGGGATCATCGAGGGCATCAACGTGACGCCCCTGGTGGACATCGTGCTGGTGCTGCTGATCATCTTCATCGTCACCGCGAAGATCGTGGTCACGCCGGCGGTGCCGCTCGAGCTGCCGCAGGCCGCCGCGGCGGAAGAGCTGCAGACCGTGCTGTCGGTGGTGGTGCCACGCCAGGGCGAGATGCTCGTGGATGGCGAGCCAACCACGGTGGAAGCGCTCGCCGCTCACGCACGCGCCACGCTGGCGGAACACCCGGACGCCCGCGCGATCATCTCGGCGGATCAGAACGTGCCGCACGGTCAGGTCGTCAGCATCCTGGACGCGCTCAGCGAGGGTGGCCTGACCCATGTGGCGTTCGGTGCCCTGCGTCCCGACGGAACCACCGCGAGTGTCCGTCCGCCGGTCGCAGGCACGGTGGCCCGAGAGGACGTGGTCCCATGACGCCGTACGTCGACCCGAAGTCCACGTCGAGCATCGCCAGCATCGTGCTGTCGAACCGGAAGGCGCCCGCCTGGAGCGCACGGTGGTTCGCGCTCGGCGTGGGCATCACGGTGCACCTGGGCGTGGGGCTCGCGAGCGCCATGCTGCCGCCGCCGGCGCCCGCAGTTCTCGCGCGCCAGCCGGTGCGCATCTCGGTCTCGCGTGAGGTGCAGCTGCCCCCGCCACCCGAGGAGATTGTGGAAGCCTCGCCGGAGCCCCCCGTGGAAGAAGCCGAGGCAAGGCCGAGCCGCGAGGCACCGACCGACCCCGCCCCCGCGCCCGCCGAGCCCGCGCCCGCCGAGCCCGCGCCCGCGGCGCCGGCGATGGCAGCTGACGTGGTGGAAACCGCTGCGCCCGCACCCGGCCCGGCCGAGCCCGTGGACTTCACCGCGGTCACGGGCGGGGGCGAGGTCTACGCGGGCGGCGTCACGGCCAGCACCGGGACCAGCACACGCGCCGTGCAGGGCGAGAACGTGGACGCTCGCCGGGGCGTCGCGGACGGAACGGGTACGGGTACGCCCCCGCCCCAGAGCCGCGCCCGCCCCGTGGGTCCGCCCACGCGGGCGTGGACCTGTGCGTGGCCTCGCGCGGCGGATGACCTCGACGTCGACGTGCAGTACGTGACCATGCGGGTGACGGTCGAGGCCGACGGCTCCATCACGGACGCGCGCGTCGTCGGCCAGTACGGCTACGGGTTCGACGAGGAGGCGCGCCGCTGCGCGCTCCGCCACCGACTGCCCGCCGCGTGGGACCACGCGGGCGACCCCGTGCGCAGTCCGTCCCATGGCATCCGACTGCGCATCGAGCGCTGAAAAACAAGGGCGAACATCGCGCCGATGGATCCCGTCAGCCGCTTCGGGCAGGATGACCGGGTGGAGGATCCTCTCGCTCGTCCGCTGAAGCTCGCCTGTGGTGTCACGCTCCCCAACCGGGTGGCGAAGGCGGCCATGACCGAGGGCCTGGCGGACCCGCGGGACCAGCCGGGCGAGCGCCTCGACCGCCTCTACAAGCGCTGGGCGGACGGGGGCCTCGGGCTGTCCATCACAGGGAACGTGATGATCGACCGGCGCCACCTCGAGCGCGCGGGCAACGTGGTGCTCGACCAGACGTCGTCGCTCGACGCGTTCCGCGCCTGGGCGAAGGCGGGCACGGCCAACGGCACGCCGCTGTTCATGCAGCTCAACCACCCCGGGCGACAGTGCAACCGCGCGTCGTCGCTGGAGCCGCTGGCGCCCTCGGCGGTGGGGCTCGACCTGCTGGGGCTGTTCGGGCAGCCGCGCGCCCTGAAGGAGCACGAGATCGGGACGATGATCCACGCCTGGGCCAACGCCGCGCGGCTCGCGAAGGAAGCGGGCTTCAGTGGCGTGCAGATCCACGCGGCGCACGGCTACCTGATCAGTCAGTTCCTCTCGCCCATCGTGAACCTGCGCGACGACGCCTGGGGTGGCCCGCTGCAGAAGCGCGCGCGCTTCCTGCTCGAGGTGGTGCGCGCCGTGCGCCGCGAAGTGGGTCCGCGCTTCCCCGTGGCCGTGAAGCTCAACTCGTCGGACTTCCAGAAGGGCGGTTTCACCGCGGTGGAGTCCGCCACGGTGGCGCGCTGGCTGGCCGACGAGGGCATCGACCTGCTCGAGATCTCGGGCGGCACCTACGAAGCGCTGGCCTTCATCAACGACGGAATGCGCAGCTACGAAGGCCGCGCGAAGTCCACCAAGGCGCGCGAGGCGTACTTCCTCGACTACGCGCGCACCATCCGGGCCGCTGCGCCCGAGCTGCCCATGATGGTCACCGGCGGCTTCCGCAGCGCGGCCTTCATGCGCGAGTCCCTGCGCGACGACGAGGTGGACGTGATCGGCATCGCGCGGCCCTTCTGCCTCGAGCCCGACCTCGCGCGGCAGCTGCTCGCCGGCACGCAAGACGTCCTGCCCACCCCCGAGCGCGAGCTGCGCCTTGGCCCGGGAGCGCTCGGGCCCAATAGCGAGAATGCGAAGGTGCGCGGCCTCAACAACCAGGCCGAAGCCGCCTGGTTCTACGCGCAGCTCATCGAGCTGAGCGAGGGGCGGGGCCCGCGCCACACCTTGTCGTCGCGCCGGGCCTTGGTGGAACACATGCGCGGCGAAGTGGCCCGCGCCCGGGCCCGCACCTTCAAGGGCTGACCCCCTCGGACACGAGCCGCCCACGTGGACGTAGTCGTCGACGTCGACGTACGCGTGCTCGTTGACCTGCTCGTGCTCGTGCTCGTGCTTCGTTGACGGCGACGGACGGCGACGGCGACGGGCCCTAGTCACGATGTGGACGTCGCCCGCCGACCGCGGGATCCTCCCCGGCCCACCCTTCGGATCGCGCGTCCGCCCAGCTCGGCCCATACTGCCCGCCGTTTGCCTCCTTTGCCTCCCCGCATGTCCCGTCGACCGCCTCCTTCCCTCGTGTCCCGCCGCCTGGCCGTCCTGATCTCCGTCTTCCTCGGGGTCACGGGGTGCGGGAGCAATGGTCTCTCGGAGGGGCAGCCCAGCAGCCAGGCGCCGTCGGCCCCCAACTCAGGCGCCGGCAGCGAGCAGGCCGAGCCCGTCGCGGCCGAGACCCAGGGCGGCGACCAAGAGGTGGACCAGGAGCCGGACAGCGCGCCGCCGCTCGCGCCCGTGCAGCGCACCACGCTGCCGCTGATCTCGCCCATCGACGCCTCCATGCGCGCCAACCTGCGGCGCATCGCGTCGCGCAACGCCGACCTGCGCGACGACGTGTTCGCGAAGATGGGCGGCTCCAGCATCGTGAGCTCGGCCTACTTGCACTGCTTCGCGGGGCCGGACGTGGACCTCGGCCCGCACGCCGAGCTGCAGCCCACGCTCGATGCCTTCCGCGCGGCCAGCGTGGCGGGCGGCAACGTGTTCCTGCGCGAGAGCGAGGCGGCCGGCGTGGGCTGGAGCCTGCGCCAGGGCATGACCGGGCGGCCCTCCCGCGTGCAGCGCGAGCTGCGCACCCTGCGACCTCGCTTCGCGCTGGCGTTCTTCGGCGGCAACGACGTGCAGGCCATGAACCCGCGCGTCTACGCCCGCCGCCTGATCGCGCTGGTGGAAGACCTCATCGAGCAGGGCGTGATCCCCATCCTCGGCGCCATCCAGCCCCGTCGCAGCCGCGAGATGGAGCCCTGGGTGCAGCGCTACAACAGCATCACGGCGTCCGTGGCGCACGCGTTCCAGCTGCCCTACGTGGACTTCCACCAGGCCATGCTGCCGCTGCCCGGCATGGGCCTCGCGGCCGACGGTGTGCACCCCAACGTCTTCCGGCGTGGCCCGCGCGGGCTGCCCTGCGACCTCACCGACGAGGGCCTGAGCGGCGGTCACAACGTGCGCAACCTGCTCACGTTGCAGGTGCTGCATCAGGTGCGCGAGGCGCTCGACGGGCCGGCTGGCGCGGCCGAGAGCAGCGCACGTCCGGCGCCCTTGGGCGAAGGCACCGTCGCGTCGCCCGAGCCCATCGCGAGCCTGCCCTTCGCGGCGCGGCTGTCGCCCAGCATGGCCACCCTCGACGGCTACGACGGCTGCGAGGCGGCGGGTGCTCCCGGACCCGAGCGCGTCTACCGCGTGCTGGTGGACCAGCCCATCCGCATCCGCGCCTCGGTGGTCACGCCGGACGACGACGTGCACGTGGGCATCTACCACCTCGGCGAGACGGTGGACGCGGCCAGCTGCCAGGGCGGCGGCACCCCCGAGGACGTGTTCGAGCTGACACCGGGGCTGCATCACTTCGTGGTGGAGGTGGACCCGCGGTCGGCACGTGACCTGCACGACGCGCCGGTGCTGTTCTCGCTGGTCGACGAGACTCCCCCGTGAGCGAGACGCTCCTGATCCACGAGATCTACGCGTCCATCCAGGGCGAATCCACGTGGGCCGGGCTGCCCTGCACGTTCGTGCGCACGTCGGCCTGCAACCTGCGCTGCCGCTGGTGCGACACGCCGCAGGCGTTCACGGGTGGCACGCGCATGAGCCTCGAGGACGTGCTTGCGGCCGCGCTCGCCACCGGCACCCCGCTGGTGGAGCTGACCGGCGGCGAGCCGCTGCTGCAGAAGGGGGTGCTCCCGCTCATGACGGCCCTCGCCGATGCGGGGCGCACCGTGCTGATCGAGACCAGCGGCGAGCGCGACATCGGCCCCGTGGACCCGCGCGTGCACCGCATCATGGACCTCAAGGCGCCCGGCAGCGGCGAGCACGAGCGCAACCGCTGGGCCAACATCCCGCTGCTCACCCAGCGCGACGAAGTGAAGTTCGTGCTGTCGCACCGCGAGGACTACGAGTGGGCGCGCGTCGTCATCCGCGAGCACGCGCTCGACCAGCGCGTGGCCAGTGTGCTGATGAGCTGTGTGTTCAACGAGCTCGCCCCGCGCGACCTGGTGGCCTGGGTCATGGAAGACGCGCTGCCCGTGCGCGTGCAGCTCCAGATGCACAAGTACATCTGGGCGCCGGACGCGACGGGCGTCTAGGGAACGCCCTGCCCTTCGGTGGCGTGCTCAGGCGTACGAGCCGGTGAGACCGTCGCCCGCGAAGGTGCCAGCCAGGCGCTCGGCCTCCAGCAGTGCGCTCTTCAGCTTGGCGCGGCCGCGGTGAAGCAGGACACGCAGGGCGCCGCGGGTCACGCCCATGCTGTCGGCGGCGTCGTCACGCGAGACGCCCTCCACGTCACACAGGGTCACGGCCTCCCGCTCGCGGCGGGGCAGCGCGGGCAGCTCCACGTCGATGACGCGCAGCGCGGCCAGGTCGTCCAGGCGCTCGCGGGCGGGCGGCAGCGTGGGCTCCGCGTGGTGCTCCTCGAAGCTCACCGAGGGCCGGCGACGGCGATGATGATCCGCGATCTTCCGGCGCAAAATGGCCGTCAGCCAGGTGCGCACCGCCGCGCGCCCCTCGAACCGGTCGGCCGCCGTGATGGCCGCTGCCCACGTCTCCTGCACCAGATCCCGAGCCAGCTCGGGCTCCCGCACGTGGCGGGCCGCATAGCTCAGCAGCGCCGGCTGGTGGAGGGCGATCAGGTCGGCGTCGATGACGAGCGTTGAATTCATGGCAGAAGCCCCCGCCCCCCAAGTGGAGAACGCGGTGAAATGGAAGAGGGAACCGGTCTTTTGGAACAGTCGGTCCAAAAGTGACCACGACCCGCGGAGGCGCAAGGGGGGCTCGTGAAAAATGTCGAGATCAACGCTGAGCGGATGGGTGCAGGCTCAGTGGAGCGGGCGCTTGACGCCGGCAGCCGGCAGCTCACGCCTCTGGTGCACGAGGCACGATGGACGTGCGGCCCTCCCAGGAGCCGGCCTCGCCGAGCAGGTTGAACCGCAGGGTGATGAACTCGCGGTGGAAGTCCTTGCGGGTGCGCTCCACCATCGCCACCGCGTGACGGTCACCCTCCCCCGCGGGCAGCTGACGGCGCCCGTGCACCATCTCGAGCATCTCGCGCGCCGAGCGCCACACCGTGAAGGTGGAGAGCGTGCGGAACGGCCTCGATGCCGCGAGCGCGAGGGTGGTGCCCGGGTGATCGCGGACCTGACGCTCCACGGGCTTGCCCCAGTGGATGAAGCGTGGGGCTTGGGGCAGCGACAGGCGCGCCAGCGTGACGGCCACCACGGGCGCGTCGAGGTCGGTCTCGCCGTCCGTGGCCGGCAGCCAGTCGAGCGCGTGCAGGTGACCCCAGCGGCGCAGGAAGCGCAGCCGCACGTGCCACCCCGCGGCCAGCGTGGTGCCGAGGCCCGGGCTCGCGAGGAAGGCGTCCACCGCGGCTTCGCTCTCCCACGCGGCGAACACCGCCAGGCGCCCCAGCTGCCAGCGTCCGGGCGAGAGGATGGCGGCACCGAGCTGCATGGGGAACATGCACTCCGCGTGGCGCAGGCCGGAGACCGTCTCGGCCGTGGGCGGTCGCAGCAGCGCGCTCATCACGCTGAGGACCCCCGGCGACGCGAGGTGAAAGGTGAAGACCGTCACGCGCCGAGCATACAGGTCGCTGCGCCCTACAAGTCCTCGGACGTCACCGACTCGAAGGCCAGCTCGCCGATGCGCTCGAAGTCGCAGTCGAGGCGGTACACCGTGTAGCTCGGCGGCTCCGCGAACACGCCCTCGGCCACCTCGAGCGCGCAGGTGTCACCCACGGGCGACGGCAGCACCACGCCGAAGTACTGACCGAACACGTGGTGGGCCGCCCAGTACGCCATCTCCCAGTAGTTGCTCGTGCTGATGGTCGTGCCCTCGAAGGTGCCCTGCACGGACAGCAGCGGCCCGGCCACCGGGTAGAGCCCGATGATGTCGCCGTCTTCCGAGCCCACGATGGTGACCACGTCGAAGGTGAGCTCACCGCCCTCGAAGGCCACGGTCAGGTTGCGGCGGCGAAAGACCTCGGGCCGCGGCGTGTCCCACGCGGAGGCATCGGGCTCGCACGCGGAGCCCATGACCCGCACGTTCCGGCCCTCGTCGAAGCTGCAGTCGTCGCGGTCGACGCACACCTCGAGGGTCTTGCCGGCTGCCACGTCGTAGATGGACATGCGCGCCTCGCCGATGATGAGTGGCAACGTGGCGACGATGGAGCCCTCGCGCGTGATCGTGCCGGTGACGTCGATGCCCTGCGCCGCCCCTCCCTGCTCGGTGCGCGTGCAGAGTGGCAGCGTGTACGGCCCCGACTCCTCCTCGTCTGGCAGACGATACGTGCCTGCCGGGAGCCGCAGCATGAGCTTCTGGCGGAACACCTCCGCGATGGGACGCGCGTCGTTGTTCTCACTGGGCGTGGTGCACACGACGAGGTCTTCGGCCTCCACGAAGGTGGTGGTCCACGCCGGGTCCGCGACGTGGTCCTGGGCCGTGGGACAGCCGCTCCAGTCCTCCTCGGGGGGCGGGTCGATGGGCGGGTCGCCGTCCCCGCAGCCGGCGAGGAGAAGGGAGACGAGGGCGGAGTGCCCGAGGGCGCGAGCAAGCAAGCGAGCAGTCATGCGCGAATGCTAGCGAGCAACAGCGCGGTTACCAGGTCTTCGCCGCCCATTCACGGCGCTTTGCGCCTCGGGGCTCGATCCGAAAGTTGCCCACCAGCGCTCGGCGGTGGCAGAGAGAAGGCATGCCCTTGCTGCCGCAGTCCCCTGAGCGCTACCTGCGCGCGCCCCGCTTGATCGCCCATGATTCCGGCGCGGGGGCCACACTGCACGTGATCGCGTGGGAGGCCGGAAAACCGCGCGCGCCCGAGACGTCGCAGGGCGAGCGGGTGCTGCGCTTCAGGCTCGATTCGGCCGGTGAGGTGCTGGGTGAAGACGCCGGCCCGCTGCTCCCGAGCGTGATGGCCCTCGCGGCCGAGAGCCCGGAGCCTTGCGAGGACTCGGCCGCGCTGCTGACGGCCGTGGACCCCGCAACGAGCGCCCGCGTGACGGTGGAGCACGCGGGGGGACTGAGCCGCGTGTGGCTGACGCTGCCCAACGCCGAGCGCGTGCTCGTGTTCGAAGCCGCCTGCATGGTGGCCGGCCCCGCCGTGCTGAGCGGGCCCGAGGGTCACTTGGTGGCGTTCCACCACGACCTGCGCGAGGACCGCCTCGAGACCGACGTGGCCAAGTGGATCGCGCTGCGCCTGGTGCGCGACAGCGGTGAGGTGCTGGAGCCCGCGGCCGCGATGACCGACCGCGACCGCGACCGCGCCGACGTGGAGCAGAGCTTCGAGTTCCCTGCGCTGGCCGTGGGGCCGCGTGGCGCCGTGGCGCTGTTCGGGCGTGGCTCACACAACTTCTGGCGGCAGGATCTCGACGCCACCGGCTTCCATGCGCGCGTGCCGCTCAGCGACGGCGAGTGGGGCTCGCGCGGCCGCTGGGTGACGGTGGCTGCGGTGCAGGACCAGCACGGCCCGCGCTTGCTCACGGCGCAGCGCGACCGGCGGGGTGTGCTGGTGCAGTCGCTCGAAGCCCCGCTCGGCGCGGCGCCCGCGTGGGTTCATGCCGAGGTGCGTCCCCATGTGACGCCGGTCTCGCTCGTGACGCACGCGGAAGGTGCCGACCCCGCGCAAGCTCACGGCCTCCACACCTACTTCGGCGACATCCAGCAGCACAGCGCGCACTCGGACGGAGTGGGCAGCGCCGACGAGGTGTATCTGCGCGCGCGCTACCGCTACGACGACGACTTCGTGGCGCTGACCGACCACGAGTCCTTCCTGGGCAAGCGCACCGGGCCGGGCGAGTGGGCCTACCTGCAAGACGTGGCCGACCGCTTCGACGAGCCTGGCGCGTTCACCACGCTGATCGCCTACGAGTGGACCGGCAAGATGTACCCGGGCCCCGGCCACAAGTGCGTGTACCTGCCGCGGCGCGGCCTGCCGCTGGTCTCGCGCGACGACCTGCCCGAGGGCGGTGACCTGGTGCGTGCGGTTCGCGAGCTGGGCGGCATCGCGTCGCCGCATCACATCGGCTGGACCGGCTGCGACGAGCCGGGACACGACCCGGAAGGGCAACCCGTGTGGGAGATCTGCTCGTGCCACGGCTGCTACGAGCACGCCGACCACCCGCTCGGCATGCGCGGCGAGCACGTGCACCAGCTGGCCGACGTGATGCTGAAGAAGGGCCTGCGCTTCGGCTTCACCGCGTCGAGCGACAGCCACGGCCTGCTCTACCACCACGGCGAGGCGCGCAAGCGCGACCCGTACCGGACGGGCCTCACTGCTGTGCAGGCCCCCGCGCTCACACGCGACGCCGTGTTCGAGGCGCTGCGCACGCGTCGTTGCTACGGCACCAGCGGCGCCAAGATCCTGCTCGACATGCGCGTGGACGGCGAGCCGATGGGCAGCACGCTGCGGCGCAGCGGCCCGGTGACGGTGAGCGCGCGCGCCCACGGCGAAAGCAGCGTGGCGCGCCTCGAGCTGATCACGCGTGATGGTGTGGTCGCATCTGCAGAGGGCAACGGCCGTGATGCGCAGCTCGAAGCGGAAGTGACCGCCGACTACGTGTACGCCCGCGTGGTGCAACACGACGGCGAGATGGCCTGGGCCTCGCCCGTGTTCATCGACGCGTGAAGCCTCACGACGTCGCGTGCTATCCTGGGGCCATGCGAGATCGAGCGCTGCCGCAGTGGGTCGTGGACGACGATGCGTCGATCCGCGCCGAGATGGCGCCGTACGTGAACGCCACTCCCGAAGAACTCTGGCGCCTCACCGAGGCATGCGCACGCGATGCCATGTGGGCTCTCGCGGCGTCCGACGTCCGAGAGGCCGCGCTGGCCTACCAGGAACCCCTCCCGCGCTCCACGCAGCTCGCGCTCGAGCGCCTGCGGATCCGATGACCCTGCCCCCCCGCACGGCAGCCGAGGCCGCGCGCGCCATCGCGGATGCGCTTCGTGATCGGAACCTGCCGCACGCCATCGGAGGTGCCTTGGCGCTGGGTGTCGCAGGTGTTCCGCGCGGCACCCAGGACGTGGACCTCAACGTCTTCGTGGAACCCGAACGCGTACCCGACGTCATCGAGGTCCTTCGCGAACTCGGGGTCGAGGTGGACCCTGATTCCGCCGTCGACGCGGCGCGCACCGACGGGATGTTCATCGGCATGTGGGACGGGATGCGCATCGACGTGTTCGTCCCCAGCATCCCGTTCTCCCACGAGGCAGCCACCACGCGCGTGGTGGTGCGTGTGGACGGCTGGGAAGGCAGCTTTCTCTCACCTGAGGCCATCGCCGTCTTCAAGCTCCTGTTCTTCCGTCTGAAGGATCGTGTGGACCTCGAGCGTCTCGTGGCCGTCCGCGGTGACCGCCTCGACCGCACCTACATAAGGCGCTGGATCGTGGAGATGATGGGCGAAGACGACGAGCGTGTGGTCGCCTGGGATGCGCTGACCGCGCGGGCGTTGAACGCGAACCCTACCTGACGCCGCAGGCCACCGCGCTCTTCCGCTTTAGCGGGTGTCCTGCGCTGCCCAGGCGGCCTCTTCGTCGAGGAACGGCCGGAAGTCCAGCTCCGGCCGGATCTTCTCGTACACCGTCGGGAACACGCCGTTCGCGCCATACCGCTCGCGCATCGCACGCCACAGGCCGTGGTCGAACATGGCCTCGAACTCCGCTTCGGTGCTGAGCACGTCCACGTAGGTGTGCAGGAAGCCGCTGCGTGCGCGGATCATGCCTTCGAGCTCGCGCACCTTGGTGACCGTGGGGTAGCGCAGGTCGCCCTCGCGAATGGCGCGCGGCGGCCCATAGATGCCCAGGTTCAAGTACATGGCGCTGCGCGTCTCACCGTCCCACGGGACGCCGTGCTGGCCGGGCACGCGCACCATGCCGCCGCGGTCCACCACGCGGCAGGGGTAGACCAAGAGCGGGTAGATCTGGAAGGTCTCGTCCAGGTGCGTGAGCAGCTCACGCAGGTGCTGCGCCGGGAACGCGAAGTCTTGGTAGACCTGCCGGCGCATGGCGCGCGCGCGCTCTTCGGGAGGCCGCGAACTCTTGAGCAGCGGCATGTTGGGCGGCAGCGTCCAGCCCATGGTGTTGCGGAACCAGCGCGCGTTCGCGGTGGGGATGATCTGCCCCATGGTCATGCACATGCTGCGCTCGTGCCGCATGAGGAACGCGTAGGTGGGCACCAGCTCGGTGACCTGCGTTCCCGCGGGCCGGTCCAGCATGCTCTCCACGTGCTTGAAGAAGAACGGCTTCTGCCACTGGTTCACGTCGTTGACGGGCAGCGAGCCGTTGGCCACCTCGTCAGCGCTCGCCAAGTGGCCTTCGAGGATGACGGCGCGGTCCCGCCCGAACACCTGCGCCTCCAAGAACCACGGTGTGTTCTCTGCGCGCAGCAAGCGCTCGTGCTCGGCGCAGTACTCGTCCAGGCTGAAGAAGGGCCGGTACACCAGGCGCACGTGCGTGGGCGCTGGCACCACACGCAGCTCGAGGCCCACCAAGAGGCCCAAGGTCCCGTGGCTCCACGGCAGCGCACGGAAGAGGTCAGCGTGCTCGCCCTCGCGCGTCACGCGCAGCAGCTGCCCCTCGGCGGTGACCAGCTCGTAGGCCTCGACGATGTCGTGCATGAGCCCGGACACGTGCGAGTGCGTGGTCATGCCGATGGCCAGCACCAGGCCGCCGATGGTGGCGCCCTCCATCTCGATGCAGGTCTCGAGCTGCAGGCCCTGCGTATCGAGGTGCGCCGCCACTTCGCCGATGGTCACGAACGGCTCCACGCGCACGGTCTTGGCGGCGTGGTTGACGCCGAGGATGGCGCGCAGGTCGTGCATGGCCACGCGCACGGACTGGTCCTTGTCCGAGACGCGCGTGTTGAGCGCGTCGGTGCCCTTGCGGTCCGTGCGCAGCGGCGCCTGGCCGGCAGGATGGCCCTCGCGGCGAAGCTTCGCGTAGCGCTGCACGTCGGCCACCACGCGCGCCACGCGCTGGTCGTGGTCCTGCGGGCGCGGCGCCTGCCGCCTGCGCTGCGCGCGCTCGTACAGGGTGACCAGCTTGCCCACGGGGAGCACACCGGCCAGCAGCACCAGCTCGCGGTGTTCTTCCACCCAGGCTTCGACGGCAGACTTCTTGGGGGACGCTTCGGGCAAGAGGGCTCCTGCTGGCTTGGGGGGTCGCTCGCGGGTGTCGGGGTTGCCGACCCGCCGGGGCCCGCACAGACTAAGCGCGATGTCTCTGCTCACCAAGCCTCGCGCGCTGTTCGCGCTGCTCCTCACCCTCAGCGCCAGCGCGTGCCTCAGCCCCGACTCGGCCAGCGGGGAAGCGGCGAGCGCCGAGGCGCAGCAGAGCACGCAGTACACCACCAACGGCGTGGTGCGCGAGATCGACCGTGAGGACCTGAGCGTGGTCATCCGCCACGAGGACGTGCCCGGCTACATGCCCGCCATGACCATGCCGTTCCGCTTGAGCGCCGCCACCCAGATGGACGGCCTCGCGGTGAACGACGCCGTGCGCTTCACGTTCCAGCGCCAGAGCAGTGGCCAGCACGTGATCGTCTCCATCACCAAGCGCTGAGGCAGCCGATGCACAACCCCATCGGCGTCTCGCTCCCCGAGCTGCTCGAGAACTTCGAGTTCCTCGACGACTGGATGGAGCGCTACCGCTACATCATCGAGCTGGGCAAGCGCCTGCCCGAGATGCCCGAGGCACAGCGCACCGCCGAGAACAAGGTGCTGGGCTGCCAGAGCCAGGTGTGGCTGGTGGTGGCCGAGAGCGACGACCCCGAGCGCATCGTGTTCGAGGCCGACTCCGACGCGCACATCGTGCGGGGCCTGGTGGCCATCCTGCTCGTGATGTTCAGCGGGAAGACGCGCGCCGAGATCCTGGCCCTCGACCCGCGCCCCACCTTCGCCGAGCTGGGCCTCGACCAGCACCTGAGCCAGGGCCGCAGCAACGGGCTCTTGTCCATGGTCGGGCGCATCAAGGCGCTGGCCACGGCGTCGTAGCTCCGCGTCAGCTCACTTGCCGCGGCTCGCGTAGTACGACTTCACGCCCGCCTCTTCGTTGATGCGGGCGGCGTGCGCGGCGATGTTCGGCGCCACGCTCTCCACGAAGTCACGCGGGACGTGGTCCAGCTGCCCGCTCTGCAGACTGCGCACCTGCACGGCGGCCTTGAGGTCCGCCACGGTCAGGCGCCCGTCGGCGAAGTACTGGCCGCCGCCGCGCGTGAGCAGCCCGTCGAGGCCCTCGAGCGAGGTGGTCAGCGGCCCCTTCATGAGCGCCTCGCGCGCCTCGCGCATGGCGTCGCCCTTGAGCCCGAAGGTGCGGACCACGTGGTGCGCGACGTCTTCGACGGCGTCCATCACCTCGTCGCAGAACAGCGCCTGCAGCGCGTCCTCCGGGTAGAGCCCCGCGAGCTTCCCCACGTAGCGGTTCATCGCGTTCGACTGCGTGACCGTCACGCCGTCGATGGTCAGCACGGGCACCGCGTTGAAGGGCGTCCCGCCACGCTTCTGACCGAACTCGGGGAACGACCAGCGCTCGTCTTCGAACGGGATGTTGCCGATGTGGAACGCGAGGCGGATGGACTCGGCGCGGCCGCCGTGGACGTCGAAGTACGTGAGCTTGTAGTGGGTCATGCGGTCTCCGTGGGGGCTTCGGGGGGCGAGGCTGCCACGAGTCGCGCGAGGGGCGGAAGCGTGAATCCGAATGCGAGGCATGGCAGGATTGCGCCGTGAGCGAACTCCTACGGACCCCAAGCAAGAACGTGGACCCGGTCGCCCGGCTGCGAGGCTTGATCCGCCGCAAGACCACCGAGAAGCAGCGCTTCCAGAAGGAGATGGAGCAGCTCGACCTGGCCATGGGGCCTCTCCGCGAGGCGGCTCGGGAGACGGAGGTGGTGGACGGCGAGGTGCACGCGCGCTTCCAGCAAGCGATGGCCAAGCCGGGGCTGTCGAAGGCGAAGCGGAAGCAGGTCCGCGATCTGTACGAAGAGCTCGTGCTCGACGGGGTGATCGGCCCTCCTGCCGATGCGACCGACGCGGCGGACGACTGCCCCTGCCCGGCGTGCACGGCGGCCCGCGCCGCGCGAGGCGACGCGAGTGAAGCGGACGCCGGCACCGATGGCTTCGCCGGGTTCGACGGGGCCCCGTTCGGTGGCGCTCCGTTCGAGGGGCGGCCCGGGGGCAACGCGCCGGCCGACCACGCCGCGGCGAAGAAGCCCGACCGCGACAAGGGCCTGCGGGCGCTCTACCACAAGCTGGCCCGGCAGTATCACCCCGACCGGGCCGAGGACGACGAAGAGCGCGCCGCCCACGGCGACGTGATGCGCCAGGTGAACGACGCCTACCACAGCGGCGACACGCAGCGCTTGCTGGAGCTGAGCCGTGAGCTCGGCGTCGACGTCGAAGGGCTGGTGGCGGGCACCGGCCTGCTCCAAGAGCTGGTGCAGCAGTACGAGAACCTGAAGGCGGAGCTCCGCGCCATGCGGGCCAGCTTCCTCGGCACGCTGGTGGTCGACACTCGCCGCGCCGCGCGCGACCGCAGCGACCCACCCCTCGAGATGCTGCTCGCGTACGAAGTGCAGAAGCGCGACGAGCTCCGGCGGGTGCGCGACTTCGTGGGCGGCTTCGTGGAAGGCACGGTCTCGCTCGCGGAGCTGATGGAGGGCCCCCCGCTGGATGATGACGACGAGCTGGACGGCCTCTCGGAGCTGGACGTCTTGGAGGAGCTCGAAGGCCTGGACCCGGACGACCTGGTGTTGCTGCAACAGGTCCTTGGTGGCGACCCGCGTGGCGCCGTGTTCGAGAGCATCTTGCGCGCCGCCGCAGGGATGGCGGGGAGCGCCGGCCCGGCCAAGCCCCGCAAGGCGAAGGCGAAGGGCAAGGCCAAGCGCAAGAAGAAGGGTTCACCGAAGCGGCGGTGAGGACGCGCACGGCCCTCGAAGAGTGGCTGCGCCTCGAGATCGCTGTCTTCGGTGGTGCCCGCTTGGCGGCCGGAATCGGGCAACAGTTGCCCGATTCGTTGCCTGATTCCCCCACATGAAGGAGTCGAATTCGGGAATCGGGCAACAGTTGCCCGATTCGTTGCCTGATTCTCGGCCCTGGCCAGGCACACGCCATGCTGCCGCCAGGATCACGGAAGAACCTCGTAGCGCGTTGCTCTGCCGGCCCCCACGACCCGCAACAGCCCGAAGTCGGTCATCCGCTTCAGGTGAAACTTCGCGGTGCGATTCGGGATCTCCATGGCCTCCTGGTACTCAGCGGTCGTGACCGTCTCGCGGGTGACGAGCCACGCCCACCCAACACGCTCGGCGTCGCTGAGCGCCGCCAGGACCTTGTTGCCGCTGTCAGCTGCCATCACAGAGGCGGCGTCCGGATACATCGTCAGCACCACGTAGGGTGCGTGGTACGTGTACGCTGGCAGCGGCAACCCCTCAGCGGAGGCGCGCTCACGCATCGAGCGCAGGCCGAGCCCGCGCTCCTCGGCCAGCTTCATCTTGCCGAAGACGAAGTGCATCACCGGGTTGCGGCTCAGCATCGGAGCGTCGAAGGCCTCCAGCTGCTTCATCGTGATGGGGGTGACGGGCGCTCCCGGACTCATCAGCACGACCTTGTGCGAGCTGGCGATGAGCTGACATTTCGCTCCCTTGATCGCGTAGTCGCGGTGCACCAGCGCGTTGACGATGCCCTCGCGGAGCAGCTCGTAGAACGTCTGGCGGACATCCTTGCGCTTGGCTGCGCTGCGGGAGATGGGGTTCGGAAGTTTGTCCTTCAGCCACGCAATGGCTTGGTCGGCGGCCTGAATGGCAGGGCCGTCGAAGTCGCGCAGCTCCTCGCGCCCGTCTTCGTAGTGGATGGTGCCGAGAAGGCCCGCCTGCGGAAGCAGGTCGCGCGGCTGCTTGCCAAACAGCAGCGTGCCGAAGCCCGTGGGGACCAGCTCTCCCTTCTGCTCCACGAGCAGCCCTTGCTGCGCGAGGCATGCGTGGAACTGCGCGACGGTGCGCGTCCTGACGTCGAGTGCTGCGCGGTACTCCCGCAGCGCGCGGGTGTCGAGGTCGGCGAGGCTCGCATGGCGCTGTGCGGCTTCGAACTCGGACAACGACGCGGGCTGTTGGCCTCCACCCTCCCGCGCGGAGGCCGCGCGCACCTCGGCCTGCGCGATGAACTCGCGGTTCACGTCGCGGATGCGCTCCTGCAGGTCGCGGTCGAAGAGGTGGACGTTCACGCCGTTGTCCTGGAGATACTTGATGCCCTTGCGATCCACCGTCGGGTCGGGGTCTTCCACGCCCACCCAGACCTCCTTGATTCGCGCGAGGACGATGCGCTCGGCACAGGGGAGCTTTGGATGCTTGCGCGCCCCCGGAGCACAGGGTTCCAACGTGCTGAACAAGACCGCATTGTCCAGCTTGCTGTCGCGGTGCTTGCGCTCGAGAAGCGTGTACTCGGCGTGGTCCCCGTCGCGGAGCTCGCTGCGGCTGGCGGTGTCGACCACCCCATCGTTCCAGAGAACCGCGCCCACGAGCGGACTGGCCTTCCCATCGCCGCGCGGTTCCTGGGTGGAGTTGACCATCACGTCGACGGCCAGCTCCATCAGCTTCCTGGGCTCGAAGCGCTTGGTCGGCATCAGACGCGGTGCTCCTGCGGGCGGTGTGAGGCGCGTGTCATGGTAGCGGCTACTTCTCCTCCTCGGGTGCGGCGAACGTGTACTCCTTGGCCAGCCCCGCGAGCGTCATGTTGTCCGCGATCACGTCGTGCGGGATGAGCAGGTAGCGCCAGGGCTTCCCCTGGTTCGCCAGCTCGTACGCGGTGGCGTGCTTGCACCAGGTGGCGGCGGCGCGCGCCTTGGCGAGGACGACGTCGTCTTCCATGCGGTCCGAGCCCTTGGGCTCGCAGATCAGCTTCTCGGTCTTGGTCTCCACCACGAAGTCGGGCTCGTAGTCGTTGTCGTTCGTGTAGCGGATCCGGAACACCTCCCTCCCTGGCTTGAACCACTTGATGACGTGCTCGTCCTTCTCGATGACCACGGCGAAGCGGCGCTCCGTGTCCGAGTCGAACTTCTGGGCGGGGTACAGGCACTTCTTGAACCCGCCGAAGAGCATCTTGCGGATGTCCACCTTGTTGGCGATGGGCGTGTCGAACTGGCGCACCACCTCGGAGGCGGGGGCCGAGTAGGCCTCCGCGCGCATCTCGGAGAAGCCTTGGCTCACCTCCGCCTCGTACGACGAAGCCTCCTCCCACGCGTGGGGCTGCATCTGCGTGTGGACCAGGTCCGCAATGCGCTTGGCGTGGAAGATGAGCACGTTGCGCACGTCTTCCTCGCCCGCCAGGTACGACCGCAGGTGCGTCACGACCTCGCTCGCCAGCTTGTAGAGCAGGTCGGACTGCTCGTCGTAGCTCACGTCGTCGAAGTCGATCAGGCCGCGCACCACGTAATCCTCGATGCGCTCTTCGGTGACCCCTCCCGAGCTCGCGCCGATGACGTGCTCGCTGCCGCTCTCGAGGTGCCGGACCAGGATCTCTTGCGACACGGGCTGGAGCCGGAGCGAGCTGAGGTCCAGCGAGAAGTCGCGAAAGCCGGCGCGCACGTCGCCCTTCGGGATGACGTTGACCCGCGGAATGGCGATCGTCTGCTCCACGTACACGGCGGTCGTCTCGCGCACCACGCGCTGCAGCTGCTCCTCGGTGAGCGCGCTCAGCTCCGGATAGAGCGCGAGCTGGCCGCGTGAGGTCTTCTCCTTCACCACCTCCACGAGCTTCTTCTGGACCTCCTCGCTCCCGAGCGCCGTCGGCCCCGGGACCAGCTGCGCGTTGCGCACCACCTTGTTGATGGCCGCGACCGTGGCCTTGGCCGCGGCCACCTCCTCGGGCTTGGTGAACTTCGGGGGGGACGCCACCACGGCGGTGGCGGGCTTCACGCCGGGGCCCGGCGCTGGCGCGGGGGGTCCTGCCGCGGGGGCGGGCGGGGCGATGCCCAGCGCTCGCTCGAAGCCCGGCACCACGATGACCGTCTGCTTGGGGGTCTCGTCCAGGTCGACGCCGATGGTCACGGTGCTGAACGAGTAGCCGCCCTTCTTGGCCTCGTCGACGATGTCTTGGAAGCGGTCGTGGGCCACGATGGTCAGCCGGTCGACGGCGGCCACGCCGGTCCGCTTGCCGTAGGGCAGGCGCAGGCCACGGCCGATGGACTGCTCCACCAGCGTGCGCGAGTCTGCCGTGCGCAGCGGCACGATGGTGTAGAGGTTGGTGACGTCCCAGCCCTCCTTGAGCATGTTGACGTGGA
>CAZEAA010000064.1:0-20736 GCA_964510015.1 uncultured Sandaracinaceae bacterium | reverse complement strand
AGGCGCTTCGCCATAGACGCCTTCCCGTCGGACTTGTGATGAGTCGTCAGACGACCACGACCACGACCACGACCACGACTTCGTGGCGTTGCGGCTTCTTTGGGTTAGCGAATGCTCGGAGCGACCTGGGTGCCCAGGGCCCCCAAGATGCGCTCCACGTGGCGCTCTTCCACGAGGCCGGCGCGCACGCAGCGGACGTGTCCGCCCGGGTCGACCAGCACGTGGACCGGAAGCGACCCTGCACCCTCGTAGCCCGCGGCCGCCAGCACGCGCGGCAGCTCGGTGGGGTCGGTGAGGCGCGGGGAGGCGGCGGTGAACGAGTGCGCGCTGCGGAACTGGGTGATCACGTCGTCCGTGGTGTCGGCCGACAGGAAGCGGAGCGCGATGGGGCCCTCGGCGAAGGAGCGCTGCAGGACCGGCATCTCCTCGAGGCACGGACGGCACCAGGTGGCCCACACGTTGACCCAGGTCCACTTGCCCGGGTTGGGCTCCGGCAGCTCGGTGGCCTGCGGGTACTGCCACGCGGGGGCGCGCTCGGGCGGGTTGGCCACGTCGCACACGTCACGCAGCACGGCGTCGATGTCGCCCTGCGCCGTGGTGACGGACTCGAAGCGCGAGGGCGGCGGCGCGTCGGTCGCGGGCTCGCCGCCGCAGCTCAGCACCAGCAGCGCGAAGGGCAGGGAGGCGGTGCGGCGGATCATAGCTGGCAGTCGATCCAGGCGATGAAGGCGCTGCGGTTGAGGTCGGCCGTGCGGCACTCGCCCTCGGCGCCCGAGCGCTGCCACGAGCAGAACTGCTCATCGAGCTGCGCGAACTCTTCGCCCAGCCAGAGCAGGCCCACCTCGCGGTCGAGGTCGGGGTCCTGGTAGTTGGCGCGCAGGTGCGCGAGCACGGCGTTGGCGCGCGTCTCGCTGAGCTCGCGGTTGTAGCGCACGCTGCCCTCGGGCGAGGAGCGCGACACCACGAAGAAGTAGCTGGCGCCCTGCTGGTCCGCGAAGATGCGGTCCACGAGAGCCTGGTCGGCGGCGTCGAGCGTTCCCTCGTTCTGCTCGAACTGGATGACACCCGCGCGCTCGGCCATGGGCATGAACAGCGCGTTGAAGTCGGCTCCGGCGAGGCTGGCCACCTGGCGCGCGTCGGCGGGCTGACAGCCGCGCACACCGCCGGCCTCGAGCAGACCGCAGCTCTGGAGCACGCGGCGCAGCACGGCCTTCAGCTCCGGCGTGCAGTAGTTCGCGTTGGCGGCCTCGGCCACCGCGGCGGCGGGAGGCGGGGCCGCAGCGGCCGCAGCCACCATGCGCTCGCCGGACTGCTTCACCCAGATGACGGGCAGGGCGGTGGCCGTGCCCAGGAAGACGGCGCCGAGCAGCAACAGGATTGGGGTCTTCATCGCGCACCTCCTTGCGCCACCGCGGGCGTCTCCAGCATGCGGCTGAGCGTGTACTCGAGCCCGAGATCGGTGTCCTCGTTGCAGACCTTGCGCCCCTCCACGAAGAGCTGCGGCGTCAACACCGGGATCTGGTTGGTGACGGCCCAGCGCAGGCCGCGGTTGAGCCGCTGACCGATGCGGGCCGAGCCCACGCAGCCGCGCACGTCCGGGAAGCGCTCGGTCACCATGCGCGCCGCGCTGCCTTCCGTGGCGCGCTCGGCGTCGGTGATGGCGGGCTGGTTCTCGAAGGCCCAGGCGAGGATGGCGTTGGCCTGGCTCGGCTCGCACAGCATGGCCTCGGAGATGGCGCAGGCGCCGGGGTGCAGCGAGGTGCTGACCATCCAGTTGCAGGCGTTGTCCAAGGGGAAGAGCAGCGCCTTGCGGTTGAGCTGCGCGTCCAGGCCCGACGCTTGGAGCCGGCCCTCGAGGCCCTTGCAAGAGGGGCACAGCGGGTCCAGCACCTCGATGGTGGCGCGACCGGTGGCCGAGCCGCCGAGCGAGACCAGCAGGTCGTTGGGGATCTGCGGGTTGCGCAGCTCGCCGCAGCCGCCCGCGAACTCGGAGTAGTCCGGCATGGAGGCCACGTAGCCCGCGATGGGCAGCATGATGAACACGACGCCCACGGCGGCAGCGATCATCTCGCGGCGCGGGCTCGTGTCGGCGTTCGGGGCCACGGGCTCCTTGCGAGCCGCCCAGACCAAGCCGATCGAGGTCAGGAAGCCGAGCGTGCTGCACGTGTAGATGCCGATGCAGAGCTTGCAGGCGGCGTCCAGCTCCACCAGGGCCAGGTAGCCCATGACGCAGCTGGTGAGCAGCGGCACGGTCCAGGCGAGCAGCGTGAAGTACGCGGCGGTGCGCTCGGTGTGGCGCTTGCTGGCCAGCAGGTACGACCCCCAGAAGCCCAGGAACGCGAACAGCGCCATGCCGGGCAGGGAGACCGGGATGCCACCCCAGACCTTGGTGCGGAGCACCGACGAGTAGCGGCTCATCAGGGTCACCTGGCAGCCGCTGCTGTCGCTCGCCGCGGCCTCGACCCCAGGGATGAACGAGCAGTGGATGTTGTGGACCTGGCGGTCGAGATGATTGGCGAAGTCGAGCGTCGCGTAGCTCGCGAAGAACATCCCGAGCAGGGCGAAGGCGACGGTGGCCGCGGTGAGGTTGCGTGTCATGAGGCTCCTGGGGCTCGGCGGGCAGACCCGGGCCGAACGCGCCGGAGTGTTGGCTCACTCGGCCGAAGGTCAAGGGAGTTTGCGCTCAGGGCCGCTGTGTGTGGGGGCCCGGAGCCTCGGTTGACAGCGATTCCGAAGGCGCCGCATCCTCATGGGGCATGAACGCACACCCCCGCGCCAGCCGCGGGCTCCCGTGAGCCCAGCTCTCGACCGCGCGCTCGTCTCCCTGCTGGGACTCTCGGTGGGCGACGCCTTTGGGGAGCGCTTCTTCATGCCGCACGCGGCGCTGCATGCCGCCATCGAGGGACGCACGATTCCCCCTTCGCCCTGGCGCTATACGGACGACACGCAGATGGCGCTCTCCATCGTGGAGGTGCTGCGGGAGCGCGGCACCATCGACCCGGACACCCTCGCGGCGAGCTTCGTGGCGCGCTTCGACCCGATGCGCGGCTATGGCCCCGGTGCCCAGCGCCTGCTCGAGCGGCTGAAGCTGGGGGAAGACTGGCGGGACGTCAGTCGAGCCCTCTTTCGGGGGGTGGGGTCCTTCGGAAACGGCGCCGCCATGCGGGTGGCTCCGCTCGGGGCATTCTTTTGTGATGATGATGAAAAGTGCCGCGCCGAGGCCGAACGCAGCGCGGCGATCACCCACGCCCATCCAGAGGGCATCGCGGGCACCGTCGCCATCGCCGCGGCTGCCAGCTTCGTCTGCCGGACCCGCACCGAGCGGCTCGACCCCGCCGCGTTCATGGCGCACGTGCTGAGGGAGACGCCGGGCACCTACGTGCGCGAGGGCATCGAGGAGGCGCGCCAGACCCTGGGCGAGCGCAGCGTCGCCTTGGCCGCTCAGCGCCTCGGGAACGGCTCGGGCATCACCGCGGGAGACACCGTGCCGCTCTGCTGCTGGCTCGTGTGCCGTCATCCCGACGACTTCCAAGAGGCCATGTGGGAGACCGTCAGCGCGCTCGGCGACCGCGACACCACCTGCGCCATCGTGGGGGGCATCCTCGCGTGCCGCGTGGGGGTGGCCGGCATCCCCGCGTTCATGCGCGAAGCCCGCGAGCCGCTGCCCGAGGGCTTCGAAGCGTAGCGCTCCCGGGGCGGCGAAAGCGTAGACACACACTCTGCTGACGGATAACCTCGCAGGCATGTGGGCTGTCTGGTTCTTGGTCCCGGTCGTCCTGCTGGCCTGCGTCGCGATCCACGATCGGCGTCAGCGAACCAACACGATCGTCGCGAACTTCCCCGTCATCGGGCGGTTTCGCCAGTGGTTCGAGTCGCTGGGCGGACCGCTCCGCCAGTACATCGTCACCGGCAACGACGAGGAGCGCCCGTTCACGCGCGACCAGCGCCGCTGGGTGTACGCCTCGGCGCAGAACGAGAACAACTACTTCGGGTTCGGCACGGACAACGAGCTCGAGCAGACCTCGGGCTACCTGATCATTCGTCAGAGCACGTTCCCGATCAGCTCGCCCGTGAAGGGCATGCCCGGCTACGACCCGCAGTATCGCGTGCCGTGCGCGAAGGTCATGGGCGCGCATCGCGGCCGCAAGCACGCGTTCCGGCCGCAGTCCATCATCAACACCTCGGCCATGAGCTACGGCTCGCTCAGCGGCGCGGCCATCGAGTCCATCAACCGCGGGGTGGCCATCGCGGGGGCCTGGCAGAACACGGGCGAGGGCGGCATCTCGCCGTTCCATCGCAAGGGCGGTGACCTGCTCTGGCAGCTGGGCACGGGCTACTACGGCTGCCGCGACGAGAACGGGAACTTCTCGATGGACCGCTTCCTCGAAGGCGTGCAGAGCGCGCCGGTGAAGGCCATCGAGATCAAGCTCAGCCAGGGCGCGAAGCCCGGCCTCGGGGGCGTGTTGCCCGCGGCCAAGATCACGCCGGAGATCTCGGCCATCCGTCACGTGCCCATGGGGAAGGACTGCATCAGCCCGGCGTCGCACGGCGCGTTCTCAGACGTGTCCTCCATGCTGGACTTCATCGAGCGACTGGCCGACGCGAGCGGCCTGCCCGTGGGCATCAAGGCGGCCGTCGGGCAGATGGGCTTCTGGCACGACCTCGCCAAGCAGATGGAGACCACCGGGCGGGCGCCCGACTTCATCACCATCGACGGCGGCGAGGGCGGCACGGGCGCGGCGCCGCTGGTGTTCAGCGACCACGTGTCGCTGCCCTTCAAGCTGGGCTTCACCAGCGTGTATCGCGCCATGGCCGAGCGCGGCATGCACGAGAAGGTGGTCTTCATCGGCGCGGGGCGCCTCGGCTTCCCGCAGCAAGTGCTCTTGTCGCTCGCGCTCGGGTGTGACCTGGTCAGCGTGGCGCGCGAAGCCATGCTGGCCATCGGCTGCATCCAGGCGCAGGAGTGCCACACGGGCCACTGCCCGACGGGCATCGCCACCCAGAAGCCGTGGCTGGTGAAGGGCCTCGACCCCACGCTCAAGTCGGCGCGCCTCGCGAACTACATCATGACCCTGCGCAAAGAGACGCTGGCGCTGGCGCACGCGTGCGGCGAGGTGCACCCCGGGGTGGTGGCGCTCGACAACTTCGACATCGTGGACGGGTTCGCCGCACGGCCAGCGCGCGAGGTGTTCGGCTACGAGCCCACCTGGGGCCACCCCGAGGAGCACGAGCGCGAGGCCATTCGGCAGGTCATGAGCGCGCTCGTGTGAGCCTCACCTCGGACTCTCGGCGTGCTCGGTGTCGGGTGCGCCGGCCGAAAGGTGCTATGTCTCGCCGCGTGTCGACCACGCTACCACGGCCTCTCACCACCGGACTCGCGCTCATGGCGGCGCTGGGCGTGCTGCTCGTGGGCTGCGGGGGGGACGACAGCGAAGCCAACGACGCGCGCCTCTTGCTAGACCGCGTGACGGCGCTCGAGGGGGTGCCCGAGCAGGCCTTCGAGGCCCGCATGGAGCGGGTGGAGGTGCTGCGTGCGCTGCCGCTGCGCGGCGAGGCGCTGGTGGCCGTGCGCGACGCGTGCGCCGAGATGCACGGTGCGCTGCTCGAGGCCGACATCCAGCAGGCGCTGATCCGCACCATCGGGTCCCCCACGGAAGAGACGTCGCGCGAGGACCTCGAGCGGCTCGAGCGGGCCTTCACCGCGGCCGAAGCCGCTGCCGGGCGCGTGGTGACGCACCGCGACGGCTGCGTGGACGGAACGGCGGCGCTGCGGGCGCGTTACGCCCCCGCGCGGCGCGGGTCCGAGTAGCCCCGAGGCGCGGGTTCACAGCGGGAGGTCGATGCGCTCTTCGGGGTCGGCGCAGCGCATCGCGTCGATGGCCGGCGAGTAGCTGTACACGCGCACGTGCTGGGCCACGGGGTCGAACTCCAGCAGGCGCAGGTAGCCGTCGCCGCCGCGCTCGCGATGCTGGTAGTTGGCGAGCAGCGCGTGGCAAGGCCGGCCGAGATGGTTGGTGCGCGAGACGCGCGCCACGCCGCGGCCCAGCACGTGACCCGACACGATGATCTGCACGTTGCCCGCGCTGCGGAGCTCCGCGAACAGCTGCTCGCCGTCGAGCCCGCCGGCCTTGCCCACGCCATACGCGCTGGGGCACCACTCCTGGTCGTGGCGCGTGCGGTCGTACAGCGTGTCGTCGTGATAGGTGAAGGCGTGCGTGGCGACCACCGCGAGCGCGTGCGGCGTGTCCGTCAGCAACTGCTTGGCCCAGGCCACGGCCGCGGGGCGCGGCGCGAACTCGAGGCCGATGACGAGCACCTCGCCGAGCGTGGTGTTGATGACGTAGGCGCTGTTGGCCACGCTCGCGTCGAACGTGCCGAGGAACCCGAGCGACGCGTGCGACGCCTGCACCTGGCGGATGTCGTCGAGGCCGGTCGTCCGGTTGTTGGCCCCGCCCTTCGGCCCCAGGTCGTGGTTCCCGGTGACCACGACGAGCGGGAGGCTGGCCGCGTCGATCTCGGCGAACGCGGCGCGCGCCACCTCCCACTCGTCCGGGTGGTTGCGGTTGGTCACGTCGCCCACGTGGACGACCGCGGCCACACCGAGCCGCCGCGCGTGCTGACGCAGGAACCGAGCCTGCGCGAGGAACAGGTCCGGGTAGTGGTCGGGGTAGATCTGCGTGTCCGGCAAGACCGCGATGACGAACGCATCCGAGGAGGCGGGTGGGAGGAGCATGGGCATCAGAGCTCGAGGCTCAGCGAGACCATGAGGCGACGGCCGCGCTGGGGCAGGGTGGTCGTGGGGAACGCGGAGACCGGGAGCGCGTAGTCCCAGTCGAAGAGGTTGTAGACGCCCAAGGCGTAGTGGATGCCCAGGTCGTCCACGCTGCCGGTGACCACCAGGTCCGCGATGATGGCCCAGCCCGAGGTGTCGTTGGTGCGGAGATCGATGCGCCGCGGGGCCTCCACGCTCAGGCGCAGCGCGCCGCGCAGGAGGCGGTCGAGGATGGGGAAGATCGCCCGCGCCGAGCCGAACAGGTACGGGGCGTTCGGCACGTCCCGGTTGGCCGTGGCCCCCTCTGCCGTGGGCGCATCGAGGTAGTGCGACGTCAGCGTGCCGAGCGTGGCGGAGAACATCCAGCCGTCGAGCAGCTCGCGGCGCACCTCCACGTCGGCGCCGAGGTTGCGCTGGTCCGTGGAGCTGTTGGTGCTGTAGGTGAGCCCCAGCATCTCCGGGTCGTTCGCGGCGGGGACCGGCAGGGTCTCGATGAAGTCCTGGGCGTACTGGAGGTGGCCCGAGAGCAGCAGCGACCACTCGTCGTCGAAGCGGTGGGTGTACTCGATCTCCCCCGAGTACAGCGTCTCGGGACGCAGCGCCGCCCCGCAGCACGTGCTGCCCAGCGACGTGCGCCCGCCGTCCTGGTAGAACTGCTCGTAGGCGCTCGGCGCACGGAAGGCGCGGCCCGCCAGCAGCTTGAACGTGTCGCGCGCGGTCGGATGCAGGATCACCGCGAGCCGCGGGTTGAACGACACGAAGCTGTCCGAGGGTTCGGGCAGCAGCCACGCGTCCACACGGCCGCCCAGCGAGACGCGCACCGCCGGCACGGGTGCCCAGTCGGCCAGGGCATAGCCGGCCACCGTGCTGAACTTCCGGCTCTCGTCCAGGACCGGGTTCTCCGACCCGTCGAGGTTCTGGTCGCTCACCTGCATCGTGACGATGGGGTGGTGGGCCGCCTCGGCACCCGCCGACAAGCGCAGCGTGGGGTGGAGCTGGGCCACCACGCGCGCTTCGCCACCGGCCCAGAACCCGCGGTACGTCTCCTGATAGAGCTGCTCGAAGGCGGTCATCGTCGCCTCGTCTTCGGCCGCGTAGAGGAAGTCGCTGTGGTAGTAGGTGTAGCCCGCGTACACGCGCGTGCGCAGCTCCACCCGCGAAGAGAGCCGGGGCTCGTAGCGCACCTCCAAGAGCCCCAGGTGGTCGTCGAAGCTGTTCTCGCGCCGATTGAAGAGCGTGCCGAACACGCCGGCGGGGATGTCGACCGTGCGGGCCGTGAAGAAGCCCTGCACGATCAACGGGCCCACCCACGCGCGCGCCGAGGCCGTGACGGCTTGAAAGGCCTCGACCCCCTCGGCGCGGTTGGGCTCGGGGGTGCCGTCCCCGTCCAAGTCGAACACCAGCACCTCGTCGCGGCCGCCCGACTGGGCCACGGCGACCGAGCCCCGCACCCCTGCGGTGTCGCTCAGCTGGACGTTGAAGGCGCCCCGCGCGCGGCCCACGTTTCCGTCGGCCAGCGACAGGTCGAAGCGCACCGAGGTGGGATCTTGATGACTCGCGGGCACCAGGTTGATCACGCCGGAGACGGCGCCCGTGCCGTAGAGCACCGAGCCCGCGCCGCGCACGATCTCGATGCGCTCCACGTCACCCAGGTCCACGCGTCCGTCGTAGCCGATGAACGCCTGCTGCAGGATGTTCTCGTTCAGGCTCGCGCCATCCTGCAGCACGCGGAGGCGGGTGTTGTAGTCGTTGGGCTGACCGATGCCGCGCACGGACGCGTTCGAGTAGGTGCTGTCCGAGGTCAGCGCGAAGCCGCGTTGCCCGCGCAGCGCTTCGAACAGCGTGGGGTACCGGAAGGCCTCGAGCTCGGCGGTGGAGATCACCGACACCGACGCGGGGGCGTCTTCGACCGCCTCCACCACGCGCGACGCCGCGCTGACCTGTCGCGGGGTCCGCATGCGCACGCTGGTGAGCTCCACCTGATGCGCCGTGGTGACCTCGACGTCGGCTTCCTGGGCCTCGTAGCCGTGCGCGCTGATGCGCACGCGACGGGTGCCCACGGGGATCCCCGACGCCACCACGGGCGTGAAGCCGACCGCCACGCCATCCACCTGTACGAGGGCCCCTTCGACGTCGCCGCGCACCACGATCGACCCGGTCTCCGGGGCGAGGGTGACGTCCAGGAGCGTGGTCTGACCTTCCACCACCGCGATGGCGCGAGCCTGGGACTGATGACCCGCGAGGCGCACGTGCACCACGTGAGGGCCGGGGGCCACGGGGATGGAGCAGGGCATGGTGCAGTCGGCCTCCCCGTCCTCCCGATCGACCCGCAGCTCGGCGCCGACTGCGCCTCCCGCGTGCAGGGTGCCGACGACGCGCGTGAGCTCGAGGCGCACCGCGGTGCGCTGCCCGAGGCCTACCTGGACGGGCTCGCTGATGGCGTCGTGGTGGCCCGGGAGCTGCGCGATGATGCGGTAGGTCCCTGCCACGAGCGCGAGGGTGCGAGGCGCCGTGCCGACCGACCCGAGATCGATGCGGTCCACGAACACCGTGCCACCCGGAGGGGTGGTCGTGACGTCGAGCAGCGCGACCTGCCCGGCCAGCTCGGTCAGCGCCGCCGCGATGCGGTCGCGTGCGCCGGGGTCGGTCTCGCTGGTCAGCGCTGACGCGTAGTAGCGGTAGGCCTCCGGGAACATCCCGAGGCGCTGGTACGTGCGGGCGATGTTGAAGACCACGTTGTGGTTCGGCACCAGGCGGTTCGATGCGAGGTAGTGCTCGAGCGCGCTCAGGAACTCGCCCGCGCGGTACGCCTCGTTGCCGAGACGGAAGTGCAGGTCGGCCTCGTCGGCCGTGCCGTCCGCGTGGGCCACGCCGGGGAAGGCACCGGGCGTGAGGGACAGGAAACCCATGAGCAACATGAGGAACGCGCAGCGCGCGCAGCGGCCCCGCATGGCTATCTCGAGTCCCGCAGCTCTTCGTCGGCGGGGGGGCGCATGCTGGGCGGGGGCGCATCGGGAACGCCGGCACCCGCCATGGACGAGACCGGGCGGTGTGCGCGCACCAGCTGGATGCGCGCCGGCGGAGGCGCGGTGGTGAAGCTGACCGTCTGCGGCTGGTGCCCTGCGGCCTGCACCACCAGCGTGTGGGGCGTGCCATCGAGGACCAGGCTGAGGTCGAGCGACCCGTGTCCGACCGACTCGCCATCGAGCGTGAGCGAGGCATCGGACGGGAACGCCACCACGACGATGCGGGTGGCGGTGGGCGATGCCTCTCCGAGGGGAGGGGGGGCGGTGGTCACGGGCGGGGTGTTGGCTTCCACCGGGCCGGTCACCGGGGGCGGCTGCGCGGTGGCCGGCTGCACGGTGGGGACCGGCGCCGAAGGCGACTCGGACGTGCCGAGCGACGTCAGCACGCCCCATGTGGTGAGCCCGACGGCGGCGATGGCGAGCCCGGCGACGGCCGCTCGCTGCACGGATCGTGACGAGGACTGGCCCGCCGCGACGCTGGTCATCGCGGGGATGCTGCTGGTCATGGCGCTGGCCGATGGGGGCTCGTTGCTGGGGTGCGAGCCCTGCGCGGAGAGGAAGACCGTGGCAGCCCCCTCATCGATGTTGCGGGGGCGCGAGGCGGACTGCCGCTCGAAGTCCCCCGTCACCTCGGACCCGACCGCGCGCACGCCGTACGCTTCGGCGGGGTCGCGCTCCACCAGCGCGGCGTAGCCATCGGCGGCGCGCGGTGACGCGAACGTCAGCAGCTCCTGCGTGAGCTCGTCGAGATCCGCGTAGCGGTCCCGCGGGTCGGCCGAGAGCGCGCGCAACAGGATGGCATCGAGCGGTCGCGGCAGGTCCGGCGCGTGGATGGACGGAGGCCGCTGCACGCCGCGCGAGACTTCATGCAGCAGCGCCATGATGTTCTCGCTGACGAACGGTAGCACGCCGGTCACGCACTCGTAGACCACCAGCGCGAAGGCGTACTGGTCCGCGCGCGCTCCCACCTCGTTGGTCCCGAGCGCTTGCTCCGGCGCCATGTAGTGCGGCGTCCCGAGCACCGCCGAGCGCGACGTCTCGCTCGGGATACCGGCCGTGGTCATCTTGGAGACCCCGAAGTCCAGCAGCTTCGGCACCAGCTTCCCGCCGCTCGTGCGCGCGATGAAGATGTTGTCGGGCTTCAGGTCGCGGTGCACCACGCCCTTGCGGTGAGCCTCGGAGAGCGCGGCCGCGATGGGCAGCAGGATGTCGAGCGTGCGCACGAGCGAGAGCTGGCGGTGCTCCCGGATGAGCCGCGTGAGGGTGTCGCCGGTCAGCAGCTCCATGACCAGGAACGGCACCCCGTCGTGCTCGCCCACATCGGTGACGTCCACCACGTGCGGGTGCTGGATGCGCGACGCCGCCTCGCCCTCGCGGAGGAAGCGGGCACGCAGGTCGACGCTCTCTGCCACGTCCGGCAGCAGCACCTTGATGGCCACCGTCTTCTTGAGCCCCCGGTGCACCGCCTCGTACACCTCGGCCATGCCACCGGACCCGATGCGTCGGACGAGCTCGTACTGCCCGAGGATCATCCCGCTGCGCGCGCCGAGCCCGTCCGCGAGCCGGCTTTTCGGGCCATCGATTACGGAATTTTCGGACATGGCAGTCACGGTGAGCGGCCAGGATAACCCAGACCAGAGCGCAGGTGTTCAGCCTTCTCGCGGGTCGCCCACTTACATCAGCTTGCTGCGAAAGATGAAGAAGACCGCCCCCAGGATGCACAGACCGGCCCAGAGGTAGTCGAGGGTCAGCTTCTCCTTCATGTAGAAGATGGAGAAGGGCGCGAACACCAGCAGGGTGATGACCTCCTGCATGATCTTCAGCTGACCCACGCTCATCACGTCGTGACCGATGCGGTTGGCCGGCACCTGCAGCAGGTACTCGAACAGCGCGATGCCCCAGCTGGCCAACGCGGCCAGGATCCAAGGCTGCTGCGCCATGTTCTTGAGGTGCGCGTACCAGGCGAAGGTCATGAACACGTTGCTGCAGACCAGCAGGGTGCCCGTCGTCCAATAGGGATTCATGGCGGGGAATCTATCCCGCCACGGACCGCTCGGCGATGGGGGCGAGCTGCGCCAGGCTGGCAAGGGCGGGATCTGCGCCGAGGCCTTCCACCTGATAGACTGCGCGCCGAATGGAAGCCCAACGGAACCCTTCATCGGCGGTCCGGCCGCTCGTGCTGAGCCTGGTCGCTCTCTTTTCGCTGGCGTGCGGCGACGGCCGCGATCCCCTCTCGGGGGAGAGCGAGACGGGTGAGGCGCAGAGCCTCGAGGAGGGTGGCCAGCCGGCGCAGCTGCCGTTCGCGATCACCGACGCGACCGCCGACCTCATGCTCACGTATGCCGACGCCACCGGCGCGCACACCGTGCAGCGCCCGAGCGACGTGCCCGAGGCAGCACGCCAGTTCGTGCGCGTGGACTCGCTGACGCTCTCGCCCGAGCAGCGCCCCGCCGACGGCCAGGTCTACGTGGCAGACCTGCGCGAGCGCCCGGCCGACTCGCGCGAGGCGCGCCTGGTCTCACGCGCCAGCTTCGACGCCTACGTGGAGCGCACGAGCGGGACGGCGCGCGTTGGGAGCACGGGGGGCGCAGGCGGCACGGTGGCCACCGCGGCGACCGGCGACGTGGTGGTCTATGGCGCCTCGTGGTGCGGCGCGTGCCGCCAGGCTCGGCAGTTCTTCCAGCGCGAGGGTGTGGCCTTCCAGGACCTCGACATCGAGCGCGACCCGGGCGCGCGGGACGAGATGAACCGCAAAGCGCGCGCCGCCGGCGTGCCCACCACCGGCATCCCGGTCATCGACGTGCACGGCACCATCCTCACGGGCTTCGACGAGCGTCGCATCCGGCAGCTGCTCGCGGCGTCGCCCAGTCCGCGGCCCTCGGCGCCCCAGCCCATCTGAGAGCCGGCGCGCTCGACAGGGCTCGAGGTTCGGGGTACCTCGCTCCCATGACGCGCCTCTCGTCCGTGCTCCCCGCCTGGGCCAAAACGCTCACGCTCACCGCAGCGCTCGCCGCCGGCTGCCGGCTGCCGGCCCCCGTGGACCACGGCGACATCTATCCAGAGCGCGATCAGGCCGCGGTGCCTGACGCCGAGGTCGAGCTCATCGCCGTGCGCGTCATCCTGGTGAGCTTCGCCGGCGCCGAGGGAGCGCGCGAAGAGGTGACCCGCACGCGTCCTCAGGCCGAGGCGCGCGCCGGCGTGGTGGCGGGGCTCGCCCACCAGCCGGGCACCAGCTTCCGCGAGCTGGCCCAGCAGTACTCCGACTTGCGCGACGACGCGCTGCGCCTGACTCGTGACACGGACACGCTGCCTGCCACCATCGTGGAGGCGGCCTTCGCCTTGCGCGTCGGTACCGTGAGCAGCGCCATCGACACGCCCAACGGCTACTACATCATCAGCCGCCAGCCCAACCCGGACACCGGGCCCACCACCATCGGCGCGCGTCACATCCTGCTCAGCTACGTGGGCGCGCGCGGCGCCACCGCGGAGACCACCCGCACGCGCGAGCAGGCGCTGCAGCTGGCGGCCGAGCTGGTGGAGTTGGTGCGCACGGACCCCAACGACTGGGAGGCGCTGGCCGACGAGTACAGCGACGATCCCGGCGGAAACGGCGGCGACCTGGGGGTCTTCGGCCGTGGCCAGATGGTGCCGGCCTTCGAGCGCGCGGCGTTCGCGTTACGCATCGGCGAGGTCAGCGACCCTGTGGAGTCCCCCTTCGGCTACCACGTCATCGTCCGCTACGAGTGAGATGGAGTGAGATGAGCGGCATCCCCAACAAAGAGCAGGTGCGCGTCCTCATCGACCGCGTGTTCGTGAACGGCGTGCCGCACAACGTGGCGCTGGGCATCCAGCTCATCGACTTCGAGCCCGAGTTCCTGGAGCTGCGCCTGCCCTACTCGGACAAGATCGTGGGCAACCCCGAGAGCGGCGCGGTGCACGGCGGCGCGGTCACCACGCTGATGGACGCCGCCTGCGGCGGCGCCGTCATGATCCGGCTCGGCAAGCCCATGCGCATCGCCACGCTGGATCTGCGCATCGACTACCTGCGCCCGGGCAAGCGCGACGCCGACCTGATCTGCCGCGCGGAGTGCTACCGCGTCACCAAGAACGTGGCCTTCACGCGCGCCATCACGCACGACGGAGACCCTAGCGATCCGGTCGCGTCGTCGGCCGGCACGTTCATCATCTTCCGGGGGGACGGCAAGTGACCGATCTGTCGACCGCGCTGCACCACGCCCGCGCCACCAACGACTTCACGTCTCTGCTGGCCATGATCCCCTACGCGCGCTTCATGGGCTTCGAGGTGTCCATCGTGGACGGCGACCTGCGCGTCACCATGCCCTACGCCGAGCACCTGATTGGGAACGGCTCCGTGGACGCGCTGCACGGCGGAACGCTGGGCGCGATGATGGAGTTCACCGCCATCTTCAAGCTGCTCTGGTCGGCGGAGACGGTGCGGGTGCCCAAGACCATCAACATCACGGTGGAGTACCTGCAGAAGGCCGAGCGCGGCAAGCACACCTACGCGCGCGCCGAGTTCATCCGGCACGGGCGCCGCGTGGCCAACGTGCGGACGTTCTGCTGGCAGGACGACCCCAGCTCGCTGGTGGCCGCCGCGAACGCGCACTTCTTGCTGACGCCCGAGTGACCGCTTCGGCGGTGCGTGGCTCCCGCGAAAATGTGGGCACCCTCGCTGCAGCGAGCTAGGCTGTGGGCGTGACGCGTTCGCTGCGAACGAGGATGGTCGGGACCCTGCTGGCGCTGGCCGTGTGGGCGTCGGGCACAGCCGAGGTCGCTGCGCAGGCGGACGTGGTGGTCCTCGATCTGACCCAAGCCGCGGCCCAAGCGGACGACAGCGCGCGCATCGACGCCTCGGCCGTGCGCCTCGAGCTGGCCCGAACGCTGCGTGCGTTCGTGGTGGCCACCGAGTCGGCCGACGCGTTCGGCGTGCCTCCGTCAGCCACCATCACCGTGGCGCTCACCGCCCAGCAAGCCGTCATCAGCATCCTCGTCGTTGCCACGCCCGACCACCCGGCCGTGCAGCAGACCCTCACGTTCGAGGGGGACATCACGCATCCCCGCCTGGTGGCGCTGCTGCTCGCGCTGGTGGGCCCGTCCGTGAACATCCCGGCCGATGGCGGCATGAACGTCCGGGTGAACCCGTATCGGGACGCCACCCCGGCGCGCACGCGCCCCGAGCCCGAGCGTCCGCGCACCGTGGTCACGTTCCTGGTGCCGAACCCGTATCGCAGCCGCGACGCCGCCAGCACCCGTCGTCAGCCCGCGATGGAGCTCAGCGAGAACCCGTACCGCTGAGCGCTCGGTTCGAGCGCCGCGTTTGTTAGTGGACCTCGAACTCCTGGCTGGCGAGCTCGTTTCCCTCGTGGTCCACCACCACCGCGCGCCAGGTGCCCGGCGTGTCGATGTAGCGCGTGTAGCCCCACGTGCGGAAGCGCCGCTGCGTGCCGGGCACCTCGAGGGTCACGTTGCCCACGCGGCGCCCTCCGGGGCCGTCGAAGTAGATGCGCACGGCGCGCTGCTCGGCACCGGCGTTGCGGGCCTCGACGAAGGCATACACGCGCTCCTGCGTGGTGCGAATGGTCGCGCCCACCACGGGCTCGCGCTCGACGATGTCGGTGGCGATGACCAGGCGTCGCACGCTGACCGCGCCCGCGACGGTGGGGGTCGAGGCGGCTGCGTGGTTCTCCGGGTGCAGCACGAAGGGCGCCGCGAGGGCCAGCACGAGAGGGAAGAGCAGGGAGGAGTGTCGTTTCGTGGTCATGCCACGCTTCCTTCGCAGGAGGCGTGCCAGGTCACGGAGTGCCCTGTTTCTGGGCGAAACCCGCGCTTGATCGAGGAACGGTGCGGCCAACGGCACCGCACGCGCGTGTGCGCGCTGACACACACCCACGTGTGCGGGCCGCGGGCGCCCAGCCCGTTACGAATCAGTCGCCGATGCCCACGTCGTCCATCGGGCCCGGAGGCGCCGCGCGCTCCATGCAGCTCGAGCAGTAGGCCACCGCGTGCGTGTGCGGGTCCGCGTGCACGTGCGAGTGGGCGCCACACGACGCGCAGAAGAAGCGCGCGGCCGTGTGCTCCGCGAAGACGACCCCGCCGCGCAGCAGATCCCCCCGCGTGGCCACGCCGATGGGATGGCCGTGGTTCTTCACCAGCAGCGCGCCCGCGTCGAACGCCAGCATCCGAGCGACCGCCTCTTCGAGGGATGCGCTCATCTCGATGCCGCGCGCGGGCACCATGTACTCCCCCACCAAGCGCTCGAGCTTCGCGTCGCCCAGCTCGCACTGCGCGCACACCACACCCACCACTTCACCGTGGTCACAGACCAGCAGGTGCTCGATGCCCGTCTCTCGCGCGGCCTGCAGCGCGTCCCGAACTCGGCAGCTCGTCTCGACGACGAGCGGCGCCTTGGTCATGACTTCTGAGATTTGCATGTCGCCTCCTGTTGGCGACCCGCTCGAACCCTGCCCACCACGGAACGATTGGGTCGCGCTGCTATCGACCCAGGCTACCCCTTCCTACCTGTATGGCAATAGAAGTATCACCCAATATCCCCCGCAGGGCTCGAAGCCAGCTCAGTCCCAGCCCAGCGTCAGCCCGGTGGTGTCCACGCCCTCGGCGTTCAGGATGGTGACCGCGTCGTAGACGAACGGGCTCCCGCCGAAGTTGATGCTCTCGTCGTAGCTGCCCACCGCCGTGCCGAGCGGGTTGCCGTAGAGCATCGGGTAGACCTCGGTCCACACGTCGTCGAGCTCCCGCTCGTAGATCAGCTCGCCGCCGACGATCACGTACACAATGGGGTGCTCGCCGCGGTAGTCCACCGCCACGCCGTAGGTGTCCACGGTGCTGGCCGGGCCGGGGAAGTTCGCCTTCGGGATCAGGTTGCGCCACGCGCCCCCCTGCACGTTGATGGCGAGGCTCTGCGGGACGTCGCTGGGGTCGAAGGGGTTCAGGTTGCCGAGCCCGGTGACCAGGCCGCCGCCCATGTTGCCGGGGCTGTGCAGGCGCGAGAACTCGTAGTAGCCGAAGCAGCCGTAGCAGCTCTGGTTGGCGCGGATGCCCATCTTGCCGAACCCGGTGTAGCGCGCTTGGGTGCCGGTGCCGTCGAGCACCACGCCGGCGCCGCTGAGCGAGTCGGCTGCGAGCTGCACCGTGGCTTGGTGAGCGACGGGGCCGCCGACGGTGACGCGCACGATGCTCTCGGTGACGTGGCCGGCCGAGTCCACCACGCGCGCGCGGGCCGGGTGGATGCCCACGCCTCGGGCGGTGAACGTGAAGCTCGCGCCGCTGCCCGTGACGCGCCCCAGGTAGTAGGGCGACGAGAGCAGCTCCCACGTGATCGACGCGGTCAGGTCGCCGTCCTCCGCGTCGAGCGCGCTGGCCGTGACCGTGGCGCTCGCGCCGTTGCCAACGCTCTTGTTGGCCGACACCGTCACGGTGGGGGCGTCGTCGAGCAGCGCGGCGTAGGTGCTGCCCCAGCCCATCACCAGCTCGTCGGCTTCGTCGGCGAGGCCCTCGGCGCGCAGGATGGCGTCCACGTCGTAGTGGAACGGGAAGTTGGTCGTGTCGTTGCCGGCGTTGATCTCGATCTCCTCGCCGGTGACCGTGCGCTGGCCCGCCACCAGGATGAACACGGGCGTCGTCACCGCGCTCATGGTGTACGACTCGACCACGTGCGGGCGCACCATGCCGGTGCTCCAGTCGGGGTCGCGCGTGATGGCGTGCACGATCGGGTTCGCGCCGCGGTAGTCCACGACCATGCCGTAGTACTCGGTGGCCGCACCGTCGAAGAACCCCTGGAACATGCCGTTCCCGTCGATGCCGCCGGTGGCCGTGACGCCGAAGGCCTGGTCGGTGGAGCCGACGTTGGTGCCCACCAGGTCGTAGGTGCCGCTGCAGACGCCCACCCCGTAGGCGCCGCGCTCGCTCGTGAGGCGGTGCCCTTCGAAGTAGAACACGCCCGAGCCCGGGGCGATGGACACGTTCGAGCGCACTCCGCCGAAGTCGAGATCGAGATCCGCGGCGAGCAGGTCGTAGCTGCGCAGCCGGATCTGCGGATCGCGGTGCGAAGGATCGAGGGTGACGGTGGTGTGCCCCTCGAAGGCGGCGGTGAGGGTGCGTGCCTGACCCACCATGACGGCACACGGGCCCGTGCCCGTGCAGGTGCCTGCGCTGTCGGTCCAGCCGGTGAAGGTGGAGCCGTCCTCCGGCGTGGCGGTGAAGGTGACCAGCTGGCCGTGCGCGAAGTCGTGCGTGCAGGTGCCGCTGCTGCAGTCGATGCCCGCGGGGGTGGACGTCACGCGGCCCGCGCCGCTGCGCTCGCCCACCACGTTCACCGTGTGCGTGTAGCGCAGCAGGTCGAATTCGGCGGACACGTTCACGTCGTCGCTGGCCGTGACGCTGCACGCGCCCGTGCCGCTGCAGTCGCCGCCCCAGCCAGCGAAGACCGAGCCCGTGGCCGTGGTCTGTGTGAAGGTCAGCACGGCGCCGTGGCCCACCTCTTCGCTGCAGTCGTTGCCGCACGCGATGCCGGTCGCGGCCACGCTGCCCGAGCCGTCGCCGGTGCGCGTCACCACCACGTCGTAGCGCGCGAGCCCGAAGCTGGCGGTCACGCTGAGCGCCTCGGTGACGGTCACCTGGCAGGTGAGCGCCGTGCCCGCGCTGGCGCACGCGCCGCCCCAGCTCAGCAGCGAGCTGCCCGCTTCGGGGACCGCGTGCAGGGTGACCTCGTCGCCGTGCGCCACGTGAGCGTGACAGGCGCTGCCGCAGTCGATGTCGGCGTCTTGTGAGGTGATCGCGCCCTGGCCCGCGCCGAGCGTGTCCACGTCGATGTCGTAGATGCGCGCCTCGAACGCGGCGACGGCGAGGGACGCCTCGGTCAGCGTGAACGAGCACTCGGGGGCGGACCCGCTGCACGCGCCGCTCCAGCCGATGAAGTCCGAGCCCACGCGCGGGCTGGCCGTCAGCGTGACCACCTCGCCCAGCGTGAAACGCGCGCTGCACTCCACGTCGCAGTCGAGGCCCACCGGCGCCGAGGTCACGTCTCCTTCCCCGTTGCCGGCGGTCAGCAAACGCAGCGCCGCGCGGCCGTCGTCCACCCGCGTGAACGTCACCTCCACCGTCATGTCCGCGTCGACCGTCAGGTCACACGTGGCGTCGCTGCCGCACGCGCTGGCGCTCCAGGCGCCCATCACGGAGCCTTCTTCTGCGCCGGCCTCGAGGTGCAGGGTCGCGTGGTGCTCCACGATCGCGTAGCAGCGCCCGCCGCTGTCGCCGTCGCAGTCCAGCATGCCGTCCCCCTCCACGTGACCGGCGCCGTCGCCCAGCACGCGCACGACCACCACGTGGGTGCCTGGGCCCGCGTCCACGGGTGGCCCCACGACCGTCGTGTCGCCGCAACCGACGACCATCACCGCAACCAGAGAGCCCCAGAGAACGTTTGCGCGCATCGTCCACTCCACGAAGAGAGTTTCCTCTATGGAGCGAAAATTTCATGTACGCAAGTGTGCGCTCGGGACCTACGACACCCGATGCGTGGTCCGGCGAGCAGAGAAGGTTAGAGTCCGCGCGTGCCTGCTCCGCTCGAACCCTACGTCCGCGCCCGTGACCGTGGGATGTCCGACGAGGTGCGCGCGCTCTCCACGCGGGTGATCGATCCGCGCGCGGCCGCCAAGGGCTTCGTGCTGGTGGCGTGCGCGGGGGCCCTCATGATCTGGTGGCTGGCCGAGTCGCTCTGGCGTGACGCCGACGTGGCCACCGAGGCGACGCGGGCGCTGCGGCGCCTCGCTGATCCCGAGCCGCCGCGGCCGCCGAACCCGGTGCGACCCGTCGCCATCCTCTTGCTGGATGGGCTGCGCGTGGACGAAGCCGCGCGCTTGCCGGCCATGCAGGCGTTCCGCGAGGGCGCACGCACGGGCAACCTGCTCTTCCCGAGTCCCACGTTCTCCACGGGCGCCTATCACGCGCTGGTGACGGGGGCGCCGAACCACCTGACGGGGGTCTCCACCAACCGCTATCACGTGCTCACGAACGGTGGTGTGGCGCGCGTGGACACGCTCGGCGACCGCGTGCGCGCGTTGGGCGGGCGCGAGCGGTACGTGGGCGAGGACCTCGACTGGCTGCTGCAGCTGCTGACGCCGTCACCCGCGGCGCGAGACACGGTGCCCATCCGCGAGTTCGACGCCACGGTGCAGCGCGACCTCGAGGCCTTCGCCGCGAGCGACGCGCCCGGGCTGCTGGTGGCCCACCTGCTGTGGGTCGACGAGAGTGCCCACGAGGGAGGCGTGAACAGCGTGGCGCACCGCGCCGCGCTCGCCCGGGCCGACGCGCTCATCGCCGCGCTTCACCAGCGGCAGCGCGAGCAGCCCGCGTTGGTGGCGCTGGTGCTCGCCGATCATGGCCACGTGACGGCGGGTGGCCACGGCGGTGATGAACCCGAGGTTCAGCGAGCGCCCTTCGCGCTGCGCGCCGAGGGTCTCGAGCCCGGCCTCCACGAGGACCTCCCGCCCGAGTGCATCCCGCGCCTGATCACGCTGGCGAGTGGGCTCCCGACGCCGCGCTCCTCCGTGTGTACGCGCTTCGACATCCCGCCACCGGCACGCCTGCTCGAGCGCGCGGCGTACGCCGGCGACGCGGCGCGCCGGCAGCGCCTGTATCACGAGGCCCGCACCACGGGCCTGCTGGGGCTCACCATGTTGCTCACCCTGATGGGCCTCGGGGCCACCAAGCGCAGCTTCAGCGGGCTCGACGCCGCCAGCCTGGTGACACCGCTGGTCTGGCTGGCGGGGGCCGTCCTCGCGCATCGCGTCCTCCTGCAGAAGCCCTTCACCTTGAGCGCCATGCACCTGGTGAGGCCGCACCTCGCCGTGGTCGGCACGCTGAGCGCTCTCGCCGCGGCCGTGGGGGTGGCGCTGGGCACCG
>CAZEAA010000063.1:11648-20811 GCA_964510015.1 uncultured Sandaracinaceae bacterium | reverse complement strand
GCCATGAGCCTCGCTCCTGCGGACGAGGCCACGCGCGAGACGGTCCGCAGCCTCTTGCAGGAGCCACCTCCGCCCGACGCCAAGGTGCTGCTGGCGAGCCGCATCGAGACCTGGCGGCAGGTGCTGGCGACCGAGACGGTGGGCGGCCTGGCGCTCGCGCTGTGCGGCTGGGTCGTGTGCGTGCCGCTCATGTGGTGGATGGGCATCCGCGACGTGGGCTACACCGCCGCGCTGCTGGGGCTCGGTGTGGCCACCATCGCCTGGCTGCTGGCGTTCTTGTGGCGCAAGCCCCCGCGCACGTGGGCCATGCTGGGGCTGGGCGTGCTGTCCACCGCCACCGTCGCGCTCTCGGGACGCTGGCTCGGCCCGTTCGGCGTGGCTCCCGCGGTGTTCGTGGCGCACATGACCTTCTTCGCGATGGTGCCGGACAAGCGCACCCGCTACGCCATGATGGGGATGCTGATCGTGGGTGCCCTGGCCCCGCTGGGGGAGCTGCTCGCCACGGGACAGGTCGCGAACATGAGCATCGCCGACGGCACCATCGTGATCACCCCGCTGGTCACGCACCTGCCGCCCGTCGCCACGTGGGCCACGTTGGTCTTCATCAACGCGGCCGTCATGGTGGGCGCGGCCACCAGCATGCGCCTGCTGGACGCGCGCCTCGAAGACGCGCAGCGCACGGTGCACTGGCACCAGTGGCAGATCGAGGCGCTCATGGAGGTGGAAGGCGACAACGACCCGCTGGTCACCCCCAACCAGCCGTCCGAGGCGCCTCGGGCGAGAGGCTAGCTCCGCCATTCCGGCCGCGCCGTTGACGATCCCTCCATCGCCGACTAGCATCCCGGCATGTTCAAGGCGGCGTGGGGCGTCATCGGGCTCGTCTCGATGATCGAGTGTGGCAGTGCGGGCGGGGCGACGGGTCCAGCCGGTCCAGCAGGCCCGGTGGGTCCAGAGGGGCCGGCCGGGGTGGCGGGTCCAGCGGGGCCCGCGGGACCGGCAGGCATGACGGGTCCACAGGGCGCGCCAGGCATGACCGGCCCGCAAGGTATGATCGGCATGACCGGCCCACAGGGCATGATCGGCATGACCGGCCCGCAGGGCATGACCGGCATGACCGGCCCGCAGGGCATGACCGGCCCGCAGGGCATGACCGGCCCGCAGGGCATGGCGGGTCCACAGGGCGAGGCTGGCCCCGAGGGCCCCGAAGGCCCCGAAGGCCCCGAAGGCCCCGAAGGCCTGCCCGGCCCTGGGGAGGTGGTGTCGCTCAACCAACAACCCTCGCCCGCTCCAGCGCGGTTCATCTCCCCGAGCAACGGCGCGCCGGCCTTCCTCGGCACAGCACCAACGTTCGCCTTTGGTACCACCAGTCTCGCCACCGTCTCGGCGACGGTCGCCTTCGGCAGCGAACCCGGCGGGAGCTTCGCGTTCTCGATCTGCACCCGGCGCGGGACCGCAGCGCCCGTGATGGTCGCACTCGCCAACCAGCCGCTCGTGCCTCTCCAGTTCTACGACAAAGACCGCGTACACATCCGCGTGTCCGGGACCGTCACGGCCAGCTCGCTCGGTAGCGCGGGGAACACCCAAGTGGGCGTGTGCGTCCGGAGCCAAGAGCCCTCCACGTCGTACGACCACTACGGCGTGAACGGCTCGGTCGTGTTCGTCGAGTGATCACGGTCCTCTCGGACCGGCCGCACCGGGCGGGCGAGACGCGTTCGAAAGGCGCCTCGGCCCGCTCCGAGCGTCAGTCCGCGAAGACCTCGTCGATCAGCAGGCGCTGCTCGATCTTGTGCGCGCCGCTCGACCCCGTGGCCGGGCTGGCGCTCTCGGCCCGCGCGATGCAACGCAGCGGCAGGCGGTTCTCCACGATCTCGGGCATGCGCGCGCGGATGAAGTACCAGGCGCCCATGTTCCAGGGCTCTTCCTGCACCCACACGAGGTCCGTTCCGTCGGCGTAGGGGCCGAGGGCCGCGCGGATCTCGGCCGGGTCGAGCGGGTAGAGCTGCTCGAGGCGGATGATGGCCACGTGGTCGGCCTTCTTCACCTCGCGCTCCTCTTCGAGGTCGAAGTACACCTTGCCGCTGCAGAGCACCACGCGCTTCACCTGCGCGGGGTCCTTGGGCGCGCCGTCCACGGTGGTCTTGCTGTCCAGGATCAGGCGGTCGAACTTGCCGGTGGCCAGCTCGTCCAGGGTGCTCACGGCGCGCTTGTGACGCAGCAGGCTCTTGGGCGTCATGATGATGAGCGGCTTGCGCCACTTGCGCACCACCTGGCGGCGCAGCACGTGGAAGATCTGCGCGGGCGTGGTGAGGTTCACCACCTGCATGTTGTCCTCGGCGCACAGCATCAGGAAGCGCTCGAGGCGCGCACTGCTGTGCTCGGGGCCCTGGCCCTCGAAGCCGTGCGGCAGCGCCATGACGAGGCCGCTCAAGCGGTGCCACTTGTCCTCGGACGACGAGATGAACTGGTCGATGATGACCTGCGCGGTGTTCACGAAGTCGCCGAACTGCGCCTCCCACATGACGAGCGCGTCGGGCGTGTCGAGCGAGTAGCCCCACTCGAAGCCCACGACGCCGGCCTCGCTGAGGGGGCTGTCCACGATCTCGAGGCGCGCCTGGTCCTTGGTGAGGTGCCCGAGGCGCGTGTAGCGGGTGCCCGTCACCGAGTCGAAGATCACGGCGTGACGGTGGCTGAACGTGCCGCGACGCACGTCTTGGCCCGTGAGGCGGCAGGGGGTGCCCTCCACCAGCAAGCTGGAGAGCGCCAGGTTCTCGGCGGTGCCCCAGTCGATCTCCACGCCGGTCTTCATGATCTCGCGCTGCTTGTCGAGCACGAAGCGCTGCAGGCGCGGGTGCGGCGTGAAGCCCTCGGGCAGCGTGGTCAGCTTGTCGATCAGCTCCACCAGCTTCTCGCGCGGGTAGCCGGTCTGGACGCGCGGGGTGTCGGCGTCGCGCCCCCCCACGAAGTCGCCCCACACGCCCAGCATGGCCGACGGCTTGAGCGCGAAGCTGCCGCGCCGCGCCTCGTCGAGCGCGGTGTCGAGGAAGCTACGCCGACGGTTCTCGATGTCTTCGGCCTGCTGCCGCGTGATCTTGCCGAGCTCCACCAGCTTCTCGATGTAGACCTGCCGCACGGTGCGCTTCTGATCGATGGCGGCGTACATGAGCGGCTGCGTGAAGCGCGGCTCGTCGCCCTCGTTGTGCCCGTACTTGCGGTAGCAGTAGAGGTCCACCACCACGTCGCGCCCGAAGCGCTGGCGGTACTCCGCCGCCAGGTGCGCCACCTGCGCCACGGCCTCCGGGTCCTCGCCGTTCACGTGGAACACGGGGCAGCGCAGCATGCGCGTGATGTCGGTGCAGTAGCGCGTGGAGCGCGCATCTTCCGGGTTGGTGGTGAAGCCCACCTGGTTGTTGATGATCACGTGCACGGTGCCGCCGGTGCGGTACCCGCCGATCTCGCTGAGGTTCAGCGTCTCGGCCACCACGCCCTGCCCGATGAAGGCGCTGTCCCCGTGGATGAGCAGCGGCAGCACGCGCGCGCGGGTCTTGTCGCCCTTGCGGTCCTGCTTGGCGCGCACGCGGCCCTCCACCACCGGGTTCACCCACTCGAGGTGACTCGGGTTGAAGGCCAGCGTCATGTGCAGGTCTTTGCCGCTCGCGGTCTTGCGGTCGGTCGAGAAGCCCATGTGGTACTTCACGTCGCCGCGCCCCATGTTGCTGCGCGGGTCTTTGTCCTCGAAGCCCGCGAAGATGTCGCGCACGTCCATCTCGAGGATGTTGACCATCACGTTCAGGCGGCCGCGGTGGGCCATGCCGATGACGATCTCGTCCACGCCGTGCTCGGCCGAGCGCTCGATGAGCAGGTCCAGCAGCGGGATGGTGCTCTCACCACCCTCGAGCGAGAAGCGCTTCGCGCCGATGTACTTCGTGTGCAGGAACTGCTCGAAGATCTCGGCGTCCGTCAGCTTCGTGAGGATGTGGATCTGGTCCTTCACGGTCAGCTGCGTGTGGTTGTTGGTGGACTCCATCGCGTTCTGGAGCCACTCGCGCGACTCCTTGTCCTCGATGAACGTGTACTCGACGCCGATGGTGCGCGTGTACGTCTCGCGCAGACGGTTCACGATCTCGCCGAGGGTCGCGGTGGGCGGCCCCGTCAGGTCGTCCGTGGAGAACACCGTGGCGGGGTCCACCGTGTCGAGGCCATAGCGCTCGAGGGCCAGCTCGGTGGGCGCCAGGTCGCCGAGACCGAGCGGGTCGAGCTTGGCGTAGAGGTGACCGCGCACGCGGTAGGCGTTGATCAGCGCGGAGAGGCGCGCCTGCAGCTGGGTCGCGGCCAGCATCTCGCTGCTGGGCGGGAACGACGGCCGGCCGGGCACGTGGTCGCGCACGAAGTAGAGGTTCTCCGAGTCGGGCGGGAAGAACGCCGAGGGAGACGCCGTCCCGGGCAAGGGCGCCTCACGCGGGAGACGCTGGGTGTCGGCGCTGGCGTTCGACGCTGCGGCCCCGTTGCCCGCTCCGCTGCTCTTGGCGGGCGCGGGCGGCACCAGCTCGGGCGGCGCGGCCAGGGTGCCGGCGCTGGTGAGCTGTGGCCAGTCGGCCTGCGGGAGGCGGTCGAAGTAGTCGCGCCACGCGCGGTCGACAGCGGTGGGGTTGCTCATCCACGCGAGGAACATCTCCTCGACGAGGCCTTGGTTCACGCCAAAATCGGACATCGGTCGCCTTGTTCTCGGCCCCTACGCTCGGGACTCGCGGAGCGTACCAGCAGCCGGGGGGTTCGGGCCACCGCGTTGGCACGGTGGCACGGGAAATCAGGACTCGTGCGGGGCGTCAGCGCCACCGTCGGAAGGGGGGTCCGCCGGCTCTCCCGACGCGGGCTCGCTGGCCTTGCGGGAGCGCAGGATGCGCTCGCCCACGACAGCCGCCACCAGGATGCCCGCGATGATGCCGAGCGAGAGCAGGTTCGGCACGTGCACCCAGTTGTGCAGGATCATCTTGAGGCCGATGAAGACCAGGATGGCGGCCAGCGCGTACTCGAGCACCTCGAACTCCGCCAGCATGCCCTCGAGCATGAAGAACAGCGCGCGCAGCCCGAGGATGGCGAAGATGTTGGACGTGAAGACGATGAACGGCTCGGTGGTCACCGCCAACACGGCGGGCACCGAGTCGAGCGCGAACGCCACGTCGGTCCACTCCACCACCACCAGCGTGAGCGCCAGCGTGGTGAAAGCGAACTTGCCGCCCTCGCGGGTGGTGAAGTGGCCGTGGTGCGGCCCGCCGCGCAGGGGCATGACGCGGCTGGCCATGCGGAAGATCAGGCTCTTCTCGGGGTCCACGTCTTCGTCGTCGTCGCCGCCGCGCACGCTGGAGATGCCCTGCCAGATGAGCCACGCGCCGAAGAAGTAGAAGATCCAGTCGAACTTCTCGATGAGCCAGATGCCGCCGAAGATCATGATGGCGCGCATGACGAGCGCGCCCAAGATGCCCCAGAAGAGCACGCGGTGGCGGTACTCGCGCTGCACCGCGAAGCGGTCGAAGACCATCGCGATGACGAAGATGTTGTCGATGCTGAGCGACTTCTCGAGCAGGTAGCCCGTGATGTAGAGCGTCAGCGCCTCGATGCCGTCCGGGACGTTCGGGTCGTGTTGGGCCAGCTGTATGCCGAACCAGTGCTGCGCGTAGATCAGGTAGACGATGCCGCCGAAGCTGACGCCGATGGTGATCCACAGGGCGGTCCAGCGCGACGCCTCCTTGAACCCGATGACGTGGTCCTTGCGGTTCAACACGCCGAGGTCGAGCGCCAGGAGCGCGACGACGAGAACGAAGAATGCGGACCAGACGTAGTTCATGTGGCAGGGGCTCGGGCGAGGGCCGGGAGGGGGCGGAAGATACCAGTCAAACGGCCGAAACGCTCGGCCACGTTGTGCAACACCCCGGTAGGTCCGGCATTCATTACTTCTTGGCGGCCAGGCGCTGCTGCACGAAGCGCAGGCTGCGGGCGGCGTCGGTCAGGCTTTCGTCGAACGAAACCGCGCGCTTGAACGACTTCTCGGCCACGTCGAGCTGGTCGTCGATGAGGGCCAGCCGGCCCGCCACGTAGTGCGCGAACGCCATGCGCCGGTCGGCGCGGAGGCAGTCCAGCATACGGATCTGGACGGCTTCGCGATGCTCCGCCACCGCGGGCCCCTCGGCAGTCAGGAAGCGGGCCCAGGCCACGTGGAGTCCGTACTCGTCCGAAGGATGCGCGGCGTAGGCCGCCTCGAATTGCTGCCGAGCCGCCGAGAGGCGCCCCTGTTCGAGGTCCAGGCGCCCTCGCTGAAAGGCGCTCTCGGCCTCCACGCGGGGGTCGACCTTGGACGCCCGCGCGAGGGTCTGAGACGAGCCCGGACGGCGGTCCCGCAGGGAGGCCACGGCCTCGGCGGCCCCCGTTCGTGTTGGCGCAGGCGCCCCCGGACGTGGACCGGCGCCCGCTCCCACGAGGCCCTTGAGCACGCGGGCGCGAGCGCTGGCCAGCTCCGCGGCGATGTTCCGACCGCTGGGGGTGGCCGGCCCTTCCGCCGCGGCGGCGGGCTCGAACCCGGTCGGGCTCGCGCGCTCCAGCGTGGGCATGTCGGAGAGCTCGAGGTCCAGCCCGGGCAGCTCGTGTCCCGCTGGCGGAGGTGGACGCAGGGACGGCAGCGAGCGGTCGGCCACGTCGTCCTCGAGAGCGCGCTCGAGCGGCGGCCGCTCGCTGTGAGGACGCGCGCCGTCGGCCTCGCGCGAGTCGGCGTCCTCCACCAGGCCCGCGAGCCAGAGCAGCAGCGCCACGCGCATGCGCCCCTCGGCGGGCCCCTCGCCGATCAAGTCCGCCACGCGGGTGGGCTCCTTCAGCTGGCGGACCACCTGCAGGTCGTCGCCCGTGAACGCGAAGCGCGCGCTGCCGAGGTCGGTGGGGTTGCGCAGCCGCCACCGGCGCTCGAGGGAGAGCGCCAGCAGCGGGAACAGGCGCGCTTCGTCGTAGAAGGTCTGCAGGCCTGCCCGAATGGTGGGGCCGATCTCCACGGGGAAGCGCGGCACACGCCCGGTGTACGAGCTGCCCTCGTCGAAGTAGCGCACGGAGCTCTCCGCTTGCAGGCACCCGAGCAGCCGGCTGCGTACCTGTCGGGCGAGCGACTCGGTGACCTGCTGGGGGGTCAAGTGACCAAGCCGGATGGCCACCTCGCCGAAGCGCATCTCTTCGTGCTCCACCAGCGCATCGGTCATCTGCTTGAGCACCTCGACGTACTGCTCGCGGGTCAGCGTCCCCTCGCGGGTCAGCACACGCCCGAGCGTGTCCGTGAGCGTGCCCCCCTCGGCGTACACGAGCTGGCCATCCACGAAGTAGAGCAGCGTGTGCATGCCCTCACTCGCCACCTCGAGCTGGCCGGTCGCCTGACGCGCCTCCAGGATCAAGATGTCACGGATGAGATCGGCGCCTTGATCCACGGGGCTGAGCTAACGCGAACTTGGGGTCAAGTGCAACTGGACGGATCCGGTCGCGCTGTATTCCTCGGCGCCGAGCGCGGTCATGGCTGCGGCCACCGCCTCCGGGTCGGGGCTGGCCACGAACAGGTACTCCTTGTTGCGCAGGTGGCTGATGGCCCCCACGCGCTCGCCCTGCGGGTTGTACTGGCCGATCTGGGCCCCCACGTAGCGCTTCATGTCGGTGGCCACCACCCCCACGTGTCCACGCTGGGCCAGCAGGGCCGTCATCTCCTCGAGCCTGACGAAGCCCTCGTTGCTGAACGAAACCACCAGGTGCTTCGCGCACGCCTCGCGGACCAGCAGCGCGAGCGCGTCGTGGATCTGCTTGCGCGAGTTGAACGGCGTGTGGCGCTCGCGGCAGTCGATGCGCTTCTGCGCCACGCCGTAGGTCTCGGGGGCGTCCCAGCGCACCAGGGTCTCCCAGATGTGATAGTTGCCGAGGTAGCGGTGCTGGTTGTAGGGCGGGTCCATGTAGGCCACGTCCACCTCGCGGGCGCGCACGGCGTCGATGGCGTCCAGCTGCAGGGCCTCGCCGCGGCCCGGCAGGATCTCGGGCATGCGCAGCTCGAGGTCGTTGTGGGCGCGCTGGGCCCACTGCTTGAGGTAGGCCATCTGCACGCCGGTGGTGGAGTCCACGCGGTCGGCGGCCTCCATCAGGGACACCAGGCAGACGGCCTCCACGTCCGGCGGCAGGGCGAGCGCCGCGATGCGGTCGCGGATGGCGTCCACGCGCGCGCCATTCTTCGGGTGGAAGAAGCGCGCCTTCTCGCAGAAGGTGTACGTGAAGTAGCCGGCCTTGGGAGGCACCTGGCGCAGCTCGGCCAGCAGGCGCGTCACCTCGTCGCGCACCTCGTCGGCGTCGGCCTGCACGTAGCAGCGCGCGAGCGTGGCCGCATAGCTCAGCTGGTCGTTGGCGATGACCTGCATGCCCTGCGCCTTGAGGGCCATGCCCACGCGCGAGGTGCCGCTGAACACGTCCATGACGCGGCCGCCGCCGAGGGCGGTGACCACGGACACGATGCGCGGCACGAGCAGCCGCTTGGAGCCGAGATACTTGATCACGAGATGGGCAGCCGAAGTGGGTCGGGCAGCCTGACAAGCGCCCACCCGAGTTGCAAATGCAATGTTCGTGCAACAGGATGGCGCGATGCCGGAGCCCGTCGACGACCACGCCCTACGCGCCAGCATTCGCGCCGCCGGGCTGCGGGCCACGGGTGCCCGCGTGGCCGTCCTGCGCGCGCTGGCCAGCGCCAGCGGCCCGGTCTCGCACGCCGACGTGTGCGCCATCATCGGCAGTGCGGACTTCGACCGCGCCACCGTCTACCGCAACCTGGTGGACCTCACGCGGGCCAACCTCGCGCGGCGCAGCGACGTGGGCGACCACATCTGGCGCTTCGAGGCCACCGTCAGCGTCGACGGTCACGCCGACGTGCATCCCCACTTCGTCTGCATGGTGTGCGGCAACGTGGCGTGCTTGCCGGAGGGCGCGGTGAAGATCGACCGGCGCTTGGCCGCGCTGCCGGCGGCGATGCGGGCGGCCCAGGTGGAAGTGCACGTGCGGGGCCGCTGCGACGGGTGCGCGGGGTAGAGGCGTCGAGACCTACGACTACGACTTCAGCGTCTGGCTCAGACGGTCGTCTACGTTGACGTTGTCGTGGTCGTAGTCG
>CAZEAA010000063.1:0-11548 GCA_964510015.1 uncultured Sandaracinaceae bacterium | reverse complement strand
GTCGCAGACTCTCGATCCAGCTCACACCACCGCGCTGCTCGCCCGCGCGGCCGGCGACCGCGCCAAATACGCCAGCGCCTCCTCCGTGGACCCCTCGCGCCGGGGGTCGTACCACGGGCTGAAGAACGACAGCTCCTGCCACGCCAGCGTTCTCAACGACGGCAGCATGCCCGTGCGCGCGACGCGCTCCCACTCGAGCCAGATCCACGGGCGGAAGGCGCTCGGGCGCTTCTTCGCGAAGCGCGGGTCCTGCTTCATGAGGTGCGCGGCGCCGTGGGCCCACAGGCCGAAGATGGCGGGCATGACGATGCTGGCCAGGTAGTAGCGCGAGAGGTAGCCGCCGCCGAGGTGGCGGTAGAGGTCGAAGGCCACGCTGCGGTGCTCCACCTCTTCGGCGCCGTGCCAGCGCAGGAGGTCGAGCAGCGTGGGGTCGGCGCCCGCTCTGTCCCAGGCTTGGTTGCGCAGCGCGTAGTTCCCCAGCACGCAGGTCATGTGCTCGATGCCGGCGATGATGCCCAGGCGGAAGAGCAGCCACTGGTGCTGCGCCGCGGCGGGCAGCTTCATGCCCGCCGGTTCGTCACCGAGCAGCACCGAGAACAGCCAGTCCTCCTGGTCGAGGTTGCTCTGCGTCTCGATGCCGTGCGCGTTCAGGTACTCCGCGATGGCCTTGCTGTGGGCCTGGGCGTGCATGGCCTCCTGGCGGATGAAGAGGCGCACGTCCTCGGCGAGCTTCGCGTCGGTGACCAGCGGCAGGGCCTGGTTGAAGACCTTGCAGAACCAGCGCTCGCCGGCGGGCAGGAGCAGGTTGATCTCGTTGATGAAGTGGCTGGCGAAGGGCTGCCCCGGGATCCACTCGAGCGGCGTGTGGCGGAAGTCGAAGCGCACGCGCCGCGCGACCAGGTGGCCCTCGGTGCGGGAGGCTGGCGCCGCGCGACCAGCCCGAGTTGGAGCCGAGGGAGCGGGGACGGCGACACGGGGCGAGCTTGCGTGAACAGCGGTCATGAGGCTTTCCGGAAGGGGTGAAATGCGAGCGGGAGCGGACCTTCAGGCGCCGAGCTCGACGCGCGCGAGGCGCCGCAGCAGCGTGGGCGAGAGGCGGCCCAAGAGGCGCGCGCCATGCGCCTCGGTGCCCACGGGCACGTCGTCGCGGCGGTGCTCGACGGCCGAAAGGATGGCGCGCGCGATGGCCTCGGGGCGCAGGTTGCGGCGCTGGTAGAGGCGCGTGGCCTTCTGCTGCTGCTCGGCCTCGTCGGCGGCGCTGCGGCCCACGAAGCGCGTGGTCTGCGTGATGTTCGTGATGGAGAAGCCGGGGCAGATGGTGCTCACGTGCACGCCGTCGTCCGCGAGCTCGGCGCGCACGCAGTCGCTCAACATGCGCACGGCGGCCTTGGTGGTGGCGTAGGCGGCGACGGTGCGCGACGGCGTGAAGGCCGCCATGGACGCCACGTTCACGATGTGCCCCCGCCGCTTCGCGTCCTTCATCTGCTGCCCGAAGAGCCGCGAGCCGAGGATGACGCCGCCGAGGTTCACGCGCAGCAGGCGGTCCCAGTCCGCGTCGGTGGTGTCGAAGAACGACCCCGCGAGCCCGATGCCCGCGTTGTTCACCACCACGTCGGGCGTGCCCAGCTGCTGCTGCACCCAGGCGGCGAGCGCGTGCATGGCGGCCGGGTCACCCACGTCCACCTGCCGCGACCAGGCCGAGCGGCCGAGCGCACGGCAGCGCTGCGCCGTCTCCTCGGCGGTGTCAGCGTTCAGGTCCACCGCCAGCACGTCGGCGCCTTCGCGCGCGAACAGCAGGGCCGTCTCGCGCCCGAAGCCGGAGCCCGCGCCGGTCACCAGCACCAGCTTGCCGCGCTGCGAGCCCGTGAGGGCGCGCCCCCGACGTCCGTCGTGACGCGCGCGCTCGATGGCCAGCGTGGTTCCGGCACCGCCTTCCACGTGCCGCACGAAGTCACGCACGTGGCGCACCACCTCGCCGGGCTGAATCAGCTGCAGCCAGTGGGTGCTGTCCACCTCGCTGCGGTAGAGGTTCGGGGCCCACTCGGTGAGCGAGTCCCAGATCTCGGGGATCATGTAGTGGTCACCGCGCGAGCACACCAAGTGCACCGGCAGGCCCGTGCGGCGCACCGTGGGCTGGCGCAGGCGCTGCAGCACGTTGGCCCGATAGAGGTTCACGCCGTAGCGACCGTCGAGCCCGAACGTGGGGCTCGGCTCCGCGTGGGTGAACCCCTCGCGCGTGGCCAGCCGGCGCTGCATGACGGCGGGGTCACCCATGCGGAAGAGCGCGGGGGCGAGGCCGGGCAGCTGGAACATGCCGATGTACCAGCTGTGGCTCAGCTGCGACGCGACCAGCGCGAGGTCGTGACGCGCGCCCTTGCGCAGGCGGTCCCGCAGCCAGTGGCCCACGTGATCGAGGCACGGCCCCGACATGCTGGTGAACGAGGCGAAGCGCTGCTCGAGGCGCTCGTCGCACACGAACTCCCACGACTGGATGGAGCCCCAGTCGTGCGCCACCAGGTGCACCGGCTTGCCTCGGTTGTCCTCCGCCACCGCGTCGAGCACGGCCTCCATGTCGCGCTGCAAGAACGACAGCACGTAGTCCGCTGTGTTCTCGGGGCGCGTGGACTGGCCCGCGCCGCGCACGTCGTAGGCGACCACGTAGTGGTCCACCGCCAGCTGCTCGGCGACCTCGCGCCACACGTGCGCGCTGTCCGGGTAGCCGTGGAGGAGCAGCACCGTGGGCCGGCCCGTGGGCTCACCCCACGTGTAGAGCGCGAGCCGAACATCACCGGACGTCACGAAGCGGGTGGGCGTCATCACCGTCCAGTATGGGGTTCGCGGGCCATCCGCAGTAGCGCCTTCTCGGGCCAACCTCGCGACAATCTGGGCCACACGCCGTGACGGACGGGTATGCTGCGCCCGTGTCGATGCTGACTGTGAGCCAAGGACCGACCCATCACTTCTTCGGGCTCGAGAACATCCTGGTCACGTACTATGTACAGGTACCGCCGCTCGAGGCGCTGCGCGAGCGCGAGGCGTGGATGCGCACCATCACGCGCACCCACGACCGGATCGCGCTGATGGTGGTGGTGGACAAGAACGCCATCGGGCCGCTGCCGAGCGACGAGTTCCGCGCCGTGCTGCGCGACCAGGCCGAGCAGTACAAGCACCTCACCGCATGCAGCGCGGTGGTGCTCGAGGGCAACGGCATGTGGTTCTCGCTGCTGCGCGCCGGGCTGCGCTCCCTCACGGTGGCGACGCACGTGTCGTTCCCGGTGCGCTACTTCGACAAGATCACGTTGGCCGCCCCGTTCGCCGTGGCCTGCGTGGACGCCGCGGTGGACTCGCGAGACATCGCGGAGGCGCTCGAGTCCGTGCGTCTGGTGCCGCCCACGGTGCCCTAGAGCGGTCAGCGGTCGAGGGACAGCTCGATGCGCCAGCGGTCGCCGTCGTCCACGGTCATGCGGCCCACGCTGCGGTCGAGGCGCACGCGCGGGTCGCCGCCGTGCTCGATGTCTCCGTCGTCGAGGCACGCGGTCACACGGCCGTCGTCCACCTCGCACGTGAGCTGGCCAAAGCTCTCGAAGCCGTAGATGCGCTGCCCACCGCAGTCGAGCTTCAGCAGCGCGTTGTAGGGGAAGTAGGCCGGCTGCACCTGCAGCGAGCACGTCTCGCCGAGCCGCGCTGGGGCGGGGCCCTCCACCCCGCGTACGGTCAGCACCAGGCGCTCGGGCTCGACCAAGCTCATCACCGTGTAGGCCAGCACGCCGACGACCGGCAGCACGCCGAGGACGATCACGAGGAGCAGGGTACGCCTGCGACCACGGGCAGCCGCCGTCGCCTGCGCGCGCGCCTCCGCGTTGGCCCGTGCGCCAGCATGAGCCTCCTTCGCGGCCTCGAGCTCCACGGTGGCCTCACGCACGTCGGCTTCGAGGGCCTCCGCCCGCTCGCGCAAGCGTTCGAGCTCACTCATCGCGGCGCGGCCCCGAGCGCGATGTCCACGAGCCAGGCTGGGTCGGCGTCTTCGAGGCGAAGGGTCCCCGCCGCGCTGTCGAAGGTCAGCTTCGGATCGCCTCCGTCGCGGGAGAAGCTCTCGTCCTCGCAGCGGGTGGCCACGCCGTCGTCGTCATCGCAGCCCACGTAACCGAGCGAGCCCCCGCCATAGAGCACGCGTCCGTCGCACAGCACGCCGAGCTTGCGGCGGTGGTCCTCGGAGTCCGGCTCCGACACGAAGGCCGTGCAGCGCGCGCCCTCGTGGACCCGGGCGGCGCCCGACGCGCGGATCACGCGTCCGTAGTAGGTGCGCGAGCTCGAGCCGCTGGCCCCCGCCACGAACCCGGCCACGGCCACGGCCACGATCGCGACGCCGATCATCACGGTCACCAGCGAAGGGCCCGTCGCGAGCTCGCGGGCGCGTTCGTCGGCGCTCGCAGCGAGGGTGCGCGTCTCTTCTTCGAGCGCTCGGCGCTCCTTGCGCAGGTCGTCGAGCGACGCTTGCAACGTGCGCGCGCGCTGACGCAGGGCCTCGGTCTCGTCGCGGAACGCCATCGGGGCCCGAGGGTAACCGCGAACGGATCGCGGGTCATCCTCCCGCCTTCGTGCTCAGCGCGGGCGCACCCACAGCGCGCCATGGGCCGCGTCCGGGGTGTAGCTCGGGTCGGCGGCGCGCCGAACGTCGTCGCTCTGGTAGTAGTAGGCCGCGAGGCTCTGCCGCACCCGCTCGGGAGGGCAGCGCAGGGGCTCGGGGTGACCGTGATAGCCGTCGTCGGCGTGCACCATCACCACGCAGCGGTTGTGCTGCGGCGAGATGCGCGCCGCACAGGCCGAGCGGTCTGCCGGCCACAGCTCGAGGGCGCCGCCCCACTCGTCTTGCCAGCCGGGGTTCAGGTAGAGCAGCACCGTGAGCGCGCGCGCGAGCCCTCGAAAGCGGTCGCGGTTGAAGTCGGCGTGCAGGTCGAGGTGCCCGCCCGGCAGCGTGACGTGCACCCCGGCGGCGCGGAACGACGGGTCACCGATCAGCCCGCGCAGGCCGGTGAGCTGCTCGAGGAAGCGCAGGAACACCGCGCCGTTCAGCTGGTCCAAGGCGTGGCGCACGAGCGGGTCCACGCCCTCGAAGTCGGCGCGCTGCAGATGCCCCAGCCGGCCGGCCTGCTCCGCGTGGTCCACGCGCCGGAAGTGCGGGTGGCTGGGGGCCGGGAAGGCGCTCGCCAGCGCATCGGCGAGCGTGGCCGGGAGGAAGTCGTCGATGACCGCGTGCGCGAACGGCTGGGCGCTCGGGAACGTGGCCGCGTGACGGGCCACGTGCTCCGCGAAGAGCGCGGGTTCGAAGAAGAAGCCGGGACCGTGGACCAGCACGGCGCGAGCATGCGCCGGGCACGATGGCCTGGCCAGCGCCAGCGCGGTGTCTTGTGATGTGCCGTGCCTGTGGAATAGTCCCCGCGCATGTCGCGCTCACGAATCGGTGTCATCGGCGGAGGTCCAGGAGGCAGCTCGTTCGCCCTCTCCCTCACCAACCAGGGTGTCGACCCGCGCGACATCACCATCGTGGACCAGGCGCACTTCCCGCGGCCCAAGCTGTGCGGCGGCGGGCTCACGCACCGCGGCACCGAGCTGCTGAACACGCTGCTCGGAGGCCATCCCTTTGGTGGCGGCGAGACGCGCGCGCTCGAGTTCCGCTGCGCCATCGGCGTCGTGAACGTGGTGGAGCGTGGGCCCCAGTGGCTCTACGACCGCGGGCACCTCGACAACCTCTTGCTGGCCGAGTGCAAGCGGCGCGGCGTGACCGTCGTCGAGGGCGAGCGCGTGCGCGAGATCACGCCGCGCAGCGACGGCTTCCGGGTGGTCACGGGCCCGAGCGGGCGGGACACCGCGCACGAGTTCAGCTGGCTGGTGGGCGCCGACGGCGCGCGCGGCGTGACGGGTCGCGCCCTGGGCCTCGCGCCCGGCATTGTGGGCCGCTTGATCGAGGCCGTGTTCGAGCCCGTCAGCAGCCAGCACGATCCGAGCATCCTGTACTTCGACTTCGACCCCATCCTGGACGGCATCCCGGGCTACGCGTGGATCTTCCCTTACCCAAAGCCCAGCGCGGCGGCCGACGGCTCGCTCACCGTCGAGCCGGGGCTCTTCAAGCTGGGCATCATGGACGGGCGCGGCGTGACGCCGGGCGCCGAGCTGAAGCGCTGGACGATGGCGTACGCGGAGCGCAATGGCTTCCGCTTGGCGGAGGACAAGCTCTCGGGCTGGCCGGAGCACTACTACGCCGCGAGCACGCGCGCGCACGTGCCGGGCGCCATCCTGGTGGGCGAAGCGTGGGGCATCGACGCGCTGCTGGGCGAGGGCATCGCGCCGTCCATCGAGAGCGCGATGTACGGCGCCGAGCGCTTGAAGCAGGCCCTCGACGCGAACACCCGTGTGATCCGCGGCTACGAGCGCGGCTTCCAGTATTCGCTGCCGGGTCGCAACCTGTGGTTCCAGGAGAAGCTGGCCAACCTGATCTACGGGCCGAGCCCCAACCGCTGGCTGCGCGTGCTGTTCGAGAACCCGACGCTGCAACAGCTGGCCGCGAGCGGCGAGGAGCAGTACGGGCGCTTGGCCAAGACGCTCCCGCGCCTGCTGCTGGGCTTCGCGGGGCAGGTGCTGCGCAAGGGCTTCCCGAGCAACCGGCCGATCGCGCTGCTGCCCTCGGGCGAGCGCGGCCCTACGACCTGAAGACGATCTGCTGACCGATGCCCTGGCTGCGGGCCTGCTCGAAGGCCACGCGCGCGATGGCAGCGTCCTGGATGGCGAGGCCGGTGGAGTCGAACACGGTGAGCTCGGCGTTCTTGGGCGCCGCCCGCCGGCCGGCCACGATGGACCCGAGCGTCTCGCGCGCTGCCTTCGGGTCGAGCAGCCCGCGCGCGATGGGCACGTTCACCTCGCCGCTGTGGTGCGCTTGCTCGATGTCGTCCACGTAGATCTTGGCTTCGAGCAGGATGGACGTCTCGAGCTCTTGCTTGCCCGCCGCGTCGGCGCCCATGGCGTTGATGTGCGTGCGCCCCGACAGCCAGCTGCGCCGCAGCACGGGGATGCGTGTGGGCGTCGCGGTGCAGACGATGTCGCAGGCCGCCGCGTCTTCGAGCGAGACCGCCTCGCCCTCGTTCTCGTGCGCGAAGCGCTCGGCGGCGTCGCGCCGGATGTCGGCGGCCTTCACCGCGAAGCCCGGCCCGAAGACGAAGCGATGCGCGTCCAGGATGGACTGCGCCTGCACGCCACAGCCGATGAAGCCCACCGTCTTGGGCTCGTCGCGGTAGAGCATCTTGGAGGCCACGGCGGCGGCGGCCCCGGTGCGCAGCGCGGTGAGCAGGGTGGCGTCCAGCACGGCAGCCGGCAGCGCGGTGTCCGGGTGGTTCAGGATGTAGAGGCCCATCACGCTCGGGAGGCCATGACGCGAGGGGTTCTCGGCGTAGACGCTCACCCACTTCACGCCGGCGGCATCGCCCAGCGAGGCCGGCATCGCGCGGAAGTCGCCTGCGTGCTCGGGGATCTCCAGGTAGACCTTGGACGGCATGCGCGCCTCGCCGCGCCCATGAGCCGCGAACGCACGCTCCACGGCGGGGACCACCACGTCCATGGGGAGCAGGCTACGGACTTGTGACTGGGTGAGGAGCAGGGTCGGCATCGCGCGGGAGCATACGCGCTCTGTCCCTTCCCGTGCGCACGAGTTGGTCGGGCACGGCGCCCGAGCCCTGCTACTGTCGCGCCCGTGACGCGTCGCCTCGTCCCGGAACTGCTCCTCGCGCTGCTGGCCATGGCCTGCGCCTGGCCGCTGTTCGTGGTGGATCACCCGCCCATCCAGGACCTGCCGCAGCACCTGGCCGCCATGCGCGTGCTGGTGGACTACCACGACCCGGCCCTGCGCTTCGCCGAGTTCTTCGAGGTGGACCTGCTGCGCACGCAGTACCTGGCCTACTACGGCGTGGTGCGCGTGCTGGGCCTGGTGATGTCCGTGGAGCTGGCCAACCGGCTGGTGCTGGCGGCCGCCATCGTGGGCACGCCCTACGCCATGCGGGCGCTGCTGCGCGCGCTGGGGCGCGACGAGCGGCTGTGCGTGCTGACCCTGCCGCTCACGTGGAACGCGCACCTGATCCTGGGCTTCCTGAACTTCATCTCGGCCATCCCACTCGCGCTGGTGGGCCTGGCCCTCGCCGCGCGCCTGCGCCAAGCGTTCACGCCGCGCCTGGCCGTCGCGCTCGCGTTGGTCAGCACGCTGACGTTCTACACGCACGTGGTGCCCTTCGCGTTCCTGGGCCTCGGTGCAGCCCTGATGCTGGTGGGGGACGGCGCGCGCGCGACCCTGACTCGCTGGCTCGCGCTGGTGCCCGCGGGGCTGGCCGCGCTGCTGTGGATGCGCGTGAGCCCCGCAGGCCAGGCCACCGTGAGCGCCACGGCGGTAGGGGATGCTGCCGCCGGTCCGCAGCCGCAGTTCGCGGCGCCCGGGGACGCGCTGCGCGAGGCGCCCATGTGGCTGACCGACGTGTTCCACGGCGACACGGACATCCACCTGCTGATCGCCTACGTGCTGCTGGTGCTGCTGTTCTTCGGGCTCGGCGCGGGCCGTGACGTGGAAGACCAGAGCCCCGAGGGGCGCCGCCGCGCTCGTATGCTGCGCGTGGTCGGCCTGCTCACGCCGCTCGCGGTGCTGGCCTACTTCGTGGCCCCCACGTCCTACGACTGGATCTGGCCCATCAACGCGCGCTTCCCGCTGCTGGCGTTGATCTTCGCCATCCCCCTCCTGCCGCGCGTGCGCGGTGCCGCGGGTGGGGTGCTGCTCGCGCTGGCGGCGTTGCTCACGCTGCGCTCGGCACAGATGGTCACCGAGGCCTTCGTGGCCTTCGAGACCGAGGAGGTGGGCGCCCTCGACGCGGCCATCGCCGTCATCCCCGAAGGCAGCCGCACGGCCGGGCTCATCTTCGACCGCGGCTCGCGCCACGTGGGCTTCTCGCCGTTCATCCACAGCGTGGCGTGGGTGCAGGCGCGGCGCGGCGGCGCGGTGATGTTCACCTTCGACGACTTCCCGCAGAGCCCGGTGGTGTTCCGTGAGGACAACCGGCCGCCGCGCGTGGGGCCTCGCTGGGAGTGGATGCCCGAGCGCGTGGACGTGGAGCGCGACCTCACGTTCTACCACTACGTCCTCACGCGCGGCGGGCCGGGGCGCATCGCGCGCGGCGGCCCCTTCACCGAGATATTCCACGAGGGTCCGTGGCGCGTCTATCGGCGCCGCTACCTGGAGGAAGGCGAGCCGGTCCCCGGCGAGGCTCCGTGGTGAGCTTCCGGGGCTGGGACCCGAAGCGCCACGTCGCCATCTCGCTCGGGCTGCTGGCGCTGCTGGGGGCGTGCGCCTTCGCGTGGTCGTCCTACGTCCCGCACACCTTCATCCTGCGCGACGGGCGCTTCTACACGAACACCGCCGCCACGCTGACCGAGTCGCTCTCGCTCGAGCAGCCGTACGCGCGCAGCTGGTACGGCGGGACGCTGGGCTGGAACTACAACCTCGACGCGGGCTGGAGCAACATCGCGCTCGGGCGCAACGGCGAGCACCTGCCCAAGCACCCGCTGCTGCTGCCCGTGCTGTCGTCACCGTTCTTCTTCGCCTTCGGGCTGCCGGGGCAGCTGCTCTTCAACCTGCTCACCTTCTTCGTGACGGGGGCCTGCGCGTTCGCCATCGCGCGCCGCTACGTGGACGAAGAAGACGAGGCCGCCGCGGCCATCGCCGCGCTCGCGCTGCCGCTCGGCACCAGCATCCTCGGCTACGCCTACGACTATCACGTGGACACGCTGCTGCTGGCGCTGTTCCTGGGTGGGGTGCTGGCCATCCACGTGGGCCGCGGCGTGCTGGCGGGCCTGCTGCTGGCGCTCACGGTGACGCTCAAGCCCACGTGCCTGATGTGGCTGCCCGCGTTCCTGTTGATGGCGCGGTCGCCGCAGGCGGCGCTCGACCGCCGTGGTCTCCTGCGCGCGGTCGGGGCGGGCACCGTGGTGCTGCTGGTCTACGCGGGGATCAACACGTGGCTCTTCGGGCGGCCGCACTGGGCCGGCTACAACCGGACGCTCGTCGTGGTGGAGGGCGTGCCCGGCATCGCGGACCACGTGGACGCCTTCTCGTTTCCGCTGACCGACGGCCTGCGCCGCTTGTTCCTGGGGAACTACGGGATCGCGCGCCTGTTCGCGCTCTTCTTCGTGGCGCTGCCGGGCTTGGTGCTGCTCGCCCGCGGTGCGTGGCGCTACGTGCTGGGCGCGGTGCTGGCGCTGGGCTGCGCGGTGCTGGTCTTCGCGAAGTACGACTGGGAGGGCGACCGCTTCCTGTGGCCCGCGCTCGCGCTGCTGGTGCCGCCCCTCGCAGCCAGCTTCGCCGGGCTGCTGCGTGGCTTGCGCTGGACCGGGGCTCGCATCGTCGAGAAGCAGGCTGCCTTGGCGCGCCTCGCCCTGCCGCGTGAAGCCGGTCTCGCCGCGCTCGCGGTGGTGGCCGTGCTGGTGGTGCAGGTGGCCATCACGCCCCAGCCCACGGCGCGCCTCGCGAGCGCCACCCACGCCATCGCAGCGCAGCAGCTGATCACGCACGGCACGCTCTCGGTCACGGGGACCCCGCTCGCGCCCGAGGGCCAGCCGCTGCTCGACGACGAGCGCACGCAAGTGTCGCGCGACCGCTCGGGCCAGCTGGTGGCGCGGGTGTCGCCCGTGGCCACGGTGCTGGCGGCGCCCTTCGCGCTCCTGGGTCCAGCGGGTCTCCTCGGTCTGCACATCGCGCTCGCGGCGCTGCTGGCGCTCCTGTTGGTGGTCCTGTCGCCGCGCCCGCCCACGCTGCTTTCGGCCAGCGTGGTGCTGCTGCTGTGGCTGCCGGGCGTGCGTGAGCGCGTGCTCATCGGTGGCCCCGCGCTGATGGGCGCGACGGCGGTCGTGGGCGCGCTGCTGGCGGCCGAGCGTGGACGCGTGACGCTGGCCATGACGCTCGCGTGCCTCGCCACGGCGCTGCTCGAGGCGCCGCTGCTGATCGTGCCCGCCGTGCTGGTGCTGCTGTGGCGCCCGCTGCGTGCGTGGCGCGCGCTCGCGACCACGCCCGAGACGAGACGAAGGCTCTCGCTCCAGCTGGCCGTGACGGGGCTCGCGCCCATCGCCGTGTTCGTGCTGCTGAACCTGCTGTACTGGGGTCGCCCCTTCGCCACCTCGTCCGAGCGCGTGGCGGCGGCCGGGCTCGAAGGGGCCTACGCCGTGCTGCCGAGCCAGACGCTGGTCACGCTGCTGGACGCGGCCTTCGGCGGCGGTCCGAGCCCCGTGCGCGCCATGGCGCCGCTGCTGCTGCTGGCGCTGCCGGGGCTCGGGCTGGTCGCCGTGGGTCGGCGCGACCTGGCCATCGCGCTCGGCGTGGTGCTGCTGTCGCTCGCGCTGCCGGGCGCGCTTCCCGAAGACGGGCAGCTGCCGCTGTTCGCGTGCTTCGTGCTGGCACATCCCGTCGCGCGCGCGCGCGGCGGGCTGGGGTCGCTGCTGGACACCAGGGCACACGCGCAGGTGGCGC
>CAZEAA010000062.1:9602-20915 GCA_964510015.1 uncultured Sandaracinaceae bacterium | reverse complement strand
GGGCAGCAGGGCGCGTGGGAGCTCCTGGAGCCACAGGACGAGCCAGGACGCTCGGCGCGGCGGGCATCGGCGCAGGCGCCGGCGCCGAGGGCCGCTGCGACACCGAGGCCCCGCTGACGGGGGGCGCCGGCGCGCGCAGCTCGGCCCCTGCGGGAACCGGAACCCCCATCATGGTGGGCTTGTGCGGGCGCGCGACAGGGCGGCCCGACGGCCGCTCGGGGGCGCTCACGGGAACGGACTGGAGAGCCGGCGGCGGCGAAGACCCCACGCTCACGATGGGCGCGATGGCCGCCGAAGGCGGGATCGATCCGGGCGCCCCGGGGGCGGGCACCATCGAAGGCCGCACGTTCGCTGCCCCGCCGTCCACCAACGACGCCATGGTGGCCACCAGGTTCGTCAGCTCGTCCAGCTCGCTCTGGGACACGGGGCGGCGCTCGTCACGCGCCGCGTCCAGGGTGGCCGTGCCCTCTTGGAGCGCGGCCGCCAGCACGTTCATGCGGAACACCTGCGCCGACGCGTAGAGCGCTTGCAGGCGCGCGCGAAAATCATCGCGCGGCCGGGGCGCATCCGGACTCCCCACCAGCAACGCGAGCGCGCCACGCAGCTCACCCGCCTTCTGGCCGAGGCTGTCTACGAAGCGCTGGCGTGCAAGCCCGAGCGCTGTGTCATGTGGCTGCTGAGGCACGGTGCGGTCGAGTGTAACCATCTCGCCGATCGTGGCCAGTTTCCCCACATTCTGGGGGCTCTGGGCGGCTCGTCGGAGACGCTTGACACCCCCACACGAGCGGCCTACGTTCCGGCTCCTTCGCGGGTGTAACTCAGTTGGTAGAGTGCCAGCTTCCCATGCTGGATGTCGTGGGTTCGAATCCCATCGCCCGCTCCAGAGCACGTGTTCGTCGGCCGGTTGGACCTTGGTTCAACCGGCCGTTTCGCTTCCGTCGGCGGGAGCCCGGGGACCCAATTCGCGTTGGTGGAGCAATCACCGCCGGCGGCCGCCGACAAGGCCGGCATGACTACCGTCCATCGCTCACTCTCCCTGTTCCTCGGCGCGCTCACGCTTCTCGCGTGCGAGCACGAACCCGCGTACGGGAACTCGCCCGAAACCGCATATCGCATCGAAGGCACCTGCACCCGTCAGCGCCCGTGGTGCAACGACGAGTTCGACTCGTGCATGGAGCGTGGGGCCCAGGCGTGCAACACCTGCTACCAGGTTGGCGGATTGGGTTGCTCGTCGTTCTGCAACTACACGGCCGACTGCCAGGCACAGCACTGCGGTCGAAACGAAGGCTGCGCGACCTGGAGTTTCGCCGCCGCGCTGGGGGAACAGGACCCCGCAATTCTCGAGACGTGTCAGGCGGCCTCGAACCGTGACGCTGCGTGTGAGGGGGCTCCCTACCCTGCCGGCACGTGCGAGCTGGCCGCCGCCACCGAACGCACCGAGACCACCGCTCTCTACGAGTGCGTGGCGAACCATCCATGCGGCGGGGCGGTAGTCTGCGACAACTTCACGCCGGACGCTGGACTGGCGCAGCTCGTGTGCGATGCGCTCGACGACTGCGGCTCCTCCTGGGCCAGCTGCACCGACGGGTCGCTCGCGGCCTGGCTCGGCTGGCTGCGTCACGACGTCAGGGATGGCGTGCGTCAGTGCGCCGAGCTCCCGGAGTGCAACGCCCGACCAACGTGCATTCAAGAATGGATTCGGTCTCTGACGACGCTCTGACCTTGATGCTAGGTTTCTGCGCGTCATGACCTCGCCACGCGTGGAGGTCCGGTTGCTGACCCACGCTGACGACCTCGTCGCGCTGACGAGCCTGATTCACCACGCTTACGCACCGCTCGCGGCCAAGGGCCTGCGCTACTGGGGCAGCTACCAAACCGTGGAAGAGACCGCCGTCCGCTGTGCGCGCGGCGAGACGTGGGTCGCCACGCTAGACGATGAGTACGTGGGCACCATCACGTTGTCGCCCAAAGAGAAAGCGGGCGGCTCGCCGTGGCTCGACAGCCCGCGCGTGGCCAAGTTCAACCAGCTGTGCGTGCACCCCAGCCACCAGGGCAGAGGCCTCGGCGCAAGGTTGATGGACGTGGTGGAGCGCCGCGCCGCCGAGTTGGGAGCGGCCCACGTAGCCTGCGACACCTCCGAACACGCGCTTGCCCTCATTCGGCTCTATGAGCGGCGGGGCTACGTCGTCGTCGAGCACGTGAACTTCCGACCGGACTACCGCTCGGTCGTGCTCTCCCTCGAGTTGGGCGCCAGCACGCCGGACTGACCCACTGTTCAGCCAGTCCGGTCTAGCAGAGGGATCTCGACCGTCGACGGGTGTTCGTCGAGCGCCGCGTTCAGCCGATCGCGCGTGAAGGTCTCGCCTCGCGTCGACTCGAAGGCGAGCGCGCGGATCGTCTCCATTACGCCTCCGGGGATCTCGGTGTCGCCCTTCTCCCAGCGGTGAACGGTGGAGCGTAGTACTCGGAGCAAGCGCGCGGATTCCTCCATCGTGATCCCCGCGACCTTGCGCAAGAACCGGAGCGACTGCGGCCCGTGGACACCTTGGCTCGCTGCGAGCTGAGCTACCTTCTGGTCGAAGACATCGAGCACCACGCAGAAACGCCCAGCTGGAAGCATCCAGCTGGGCGTCTCGCGCTCTCACCCCGCGATGTCGCGGGGCCCGCTCACGTCACTTCGCCGCGGCCGGCTTGGTGGTGCGCAGCGACTCGAGCAGCAGCTCGCGCTGCTTGATGAGCGCCTTCGGCATGGAGTCGCCGATCTTGTCGAAGAACTCCTGCTGGGCTTCGATGTCCGCGATCCACTCGTCGTTGTTGACGGCGGTGGCCTGGTCGAAGAGCTCCGGGTCGAGGTCGAGACCGCTGAGGTCGATGTCGCCCTCGCGCGGCACCCAGCCGATGGGCGTCTCGCGGCCACCGATGCGGCCGTGGGCGCGGTCGAGCACCCACTTGAGGACGCGCATGTTCTCGCCGAAGCCCGGCCACAGGAACTTGCCTTCGTCGCTCTTGCGGAACCAGTTCACCAAGAAGAGCTTGGGCGGGCTCTCGAGGTTGTTGCGCATCGAGAGCCAGTGGGCGAAGTAGTCGCCCATGTTGTAACCACAGAAGGGCAGCATGGCCATCGGGTCACGGCGCAGGATGCCCACCTTGCCGGTGGCCGCCGCGGTGGTCTCGGAGCCGAGCATGGCGCCCAGGTACACGCCGTGCACCCAGTTGAAGCTCTGCAGCACGAGCGGGATGGTGGTGGCGCGACGCCCGCCGAAGATGATGGCGCTGATGGGCACGCCGTTCGGGTTGTTGGACTCGCGGCTCTGGCACGGGTTGTTGCTGGCCGGCGCGGTGAAGCGCGAGTTCGGGTGCGCGGCCTTGTCGGCCGAGCCCTTCTTCCAGGGGCGCCCCCGCCAGTCAGTGAGGTTCTCGGGGACCTCGCCGTCCATGTCTTCCCACCACACGTCGCCCTCGGGCGTGCGCGCCACGTTGGTGAAGAGGGTGTCGCGCGCCACGGTCTTCATGGCGTTCGGGTTGGACTTCATGCTGGTGCCGGGGGCCACACCGAAGTAGCCGTTCTCCGGGTTCACCGCGTAGAGGCGTCCGTCGTCGCCCACGCGCATCCACGCGATGTCGTCACCGACGGTCCAGATCTTCCAGCCGTCGAAGCGACGCGGCGGGATCATCATGGCGAAGTTGGTCTTGCCGCAAGCGCTCGGGAACGCGGCCGCCACGTAGGACGTCTGCCCCTCGGGCGACTCGATGCCGAGGATGAGCATGTGCTCGGCGAGCCAGCCCTCCTTCTGACCGAGGTAGCTGCCAATGCGCAGCGCAAGGCACTTCTTGCCCAGCAGCACGTTGCCGCCGTAGCCCGAGCCGCACGACCAGATGGTGTTGTCCTGCGGGAAGTGACAGATGAAGCGCTTCTCGGGGTCGAGGTCCAGCGTGCAGTGCAGACCGCGGTTGAAGTCGTCCGAGTTGCCCAGCATGTCGAGGGCCTGCTGGCCCATGCGGGTCATGATGCGCTGGTTGAGCACCACGTAGACGCTGTCGGTCAGCTCGATGCCCACCTTGGCGAAGGGCGAGCCGATGGGGCCCATGCAGTAGGGCACCACGTACATGGTGCGGCCGCGCATGGAGCCTTCGAACAGCGCGCCGAGCTTCGCGTACGCGTCGGCCGGCGCCATCCAGTTGTTGGTGGGCCCCGCCTCGTGCTGGGTGGGCGTGCAGATGAACGTCAGGTGCTCGACACGCGCGACATCGTTGGGGTTGCTGCGATGCAGGTAGCAGCCCGGGCGCTTCACGGGGTCGAGCGGCTCGAGCACTTCGGTCGCGACGGCGAGCTCCGTGAGACGGGCCTTCTCGGCCTCCGAGCCGTCACACCAGACGATGGCGTCCGGTTGAGTGAGCTTCGCCATGTCTTCGACCCACTCGAGGAGGGTCGGATTATTCGTGGGGGCAGTGGTCATGAGCCTCATCCCGTGTTGGCAGGGCCGGGAGTCTACCGACTGACGCGGGCGGGGCAAACGGAAATTGACTTTTCTCGCCTCGTTACCTTGTAAAGCCGTCAAACGGTCACGGGACGAACCCCACGCGCGTCTACCTCGTAGAAGCGAATGGCGTCATCGGACGAAACGATGGCTCGCGGAGAAAATACCCGGGGCCGCGCGGACCCCCGCGGGACCAGATCGCGGTGGTGGTGAACGTGCCCGTGCAGCACGAACACGTCCGGCGCGGCGGCCACGGCGTCCTCCACCTGACAGACGTCCACCAGCTCTTGGAACCAGCCGAGACCACGCGCGGAATGCGGTATCGGGGGATGGTGTTGAAGCACCAGGGTGGGCGACGAAACGTCCGTGAAGTGGCGACGCTGCTCGGGGCCCAGCAGGCCGGCGGCGCGCACGTAGTGCTGGTCCAAGGTGGAGTCGAGCGGCACCACCTGCACGCCGTCCAGCTCGAAGCGCGCGCCCTCGGCGTGGCTCACGGCGGCCAGCGTGGTCCGAGCCTGCTCGTCGTACGCGGCGCGGCCTCGATAGGCGTCGTGGTTGCCCGGAATCACGGTGACCTGCTCGGGCTTGAAGCCGCTCTCCCCCACGAGCTGCGCGAAGAGCTCGAACTGCGCCGGCGCGGCGTCCTCGGTCAGGTCGCCAGTGAAGGCCACGTGGTCGGCCCCCGCGCGACGGGCCCGCTCGAGCGCCCCGGCCAGGTTGCGAGCGCGGCTGGCGGCTCGCGACGGGCGATACGACGACAGGAACGCGAGGCGCACCCAGTCCGCCGCCGGCCGCCCCGAGAGGTCGAGCTCGATCAGGTGCGCGTCGGAGAGCTGGGCGAGCAGGGCCATTCCCCAGCATGGCCTGTTTCGCGGGGCCTTTGCCAGCGCGGCGTTCAGGCGCGGCGGCGATAGCGGAAGGGCACGTCGTCCATGGGTGGCAGCGTGCCGAAGCCGGTGCGCGAGACGTCCTGCTTGGGCACGAACGTGGTCAGCAGCTCGATGTCGAAGCACGAGAGCAGCACGGCCACCGCGATCTTGAACTCGTTGATGGCGAAGAAGCGCCCGGGGCACATGCTCACCCCCGCGCCGAAGGGCAGCAGGTTGAAGTGCACGCGCTGACCGTCCTTGAAGAAGCGCGCCGGCGCCCCGCTGCTGTCGGGCAGGAAGCGGTCGAAGCGGAAGTCGTACGGGTCGTCGTAGATCTCCGGATCGAGGTGTGTGGTGGGCGGAAAGAGCGCCAGGTCGTGACCCGCGTCGAAGCGATAGGTGCCGCTGCGCAGCTCGAGCGTGGTGTCTTTCAAGGCGCGCCGCGGGACCATCGGCGCGGTGGTCAGGCGGTTCATCTCCGTGACCGCGCTCTCGAGCTTCACCATGTTCTTGAGGTCGTGCCGCGAGAAGACAGCGCCGGCGGGCGACAGGAGGTCTCCACCGCCCGAGATGCCGCGCACCTCGTCCAGGATCTCGGCGCGCGCACGCCGGTCGCGCAGGATGTAGAGCATGGTCCAGAAGGCGGCCGAGACGGTGTTGGCCTGCGCCGCCCACATGAGCCCGGCGTCGAACGGCCCGATGAAGTCCAGCATGCCCAGCTTGCGCAGGTGCTCGTGGCGAATGTCGAACAGCTCCGCGTGGTGGGGCCCCTTCTTGGTGACCAGGTCGCCCAGCGCCCGCTGCGCGCGCGCCCACGGCGGGATCAGCTTGGCCGGCACGCCCATGGCCAGGAACGCGAAGTTCTTGTCCACCGTGGTGTAGGCCTGCTTGAGCGCCTCGGAGTAGACGCCCTCGCCGAAGAGCGCGTCGGTACCGGCCGCGAAGATGAACTCGTTGGCCCAGCGGTGCAGCGTGTCCTCGCGCCAGACACCCACGGGCAGCTCGCGCAGGCGCTCCACCAGCTTCTGCTGCATGCGCTCGCTCATCACCTGGAGGGGCTCGCCTTTCATGTAGACGTTCACCTGGTGCGAGATCTCTTCCATGTCCCCGCGCCGCGCGTCCTCGAGCGTGTAGCCGAAGGCGCGGCCGCCGATCTCGGCGCCCACCTCGGCGAACGACATGTCGCGGTTCTTGAAGTACGCCGGGTGGTCGAGCGGGTCGAGCAAGAAGGTGCGCTGCCCCTGCGGGAAGCGGATGGTGAACACGTCGCCGTACTGACGCTGACAGGTGCGCAGAAAGCCGAGCGGGTCCTTCCCGAACGCCATGCCGTGGCCGATGACGGGCAGGCCTCCCGAGACGAGCGGGGGCGGCGCGGGGCGAGCGCTGCGCGGAGCGACGTGGGCTTCCGGACTGGGCATCCGTCGGAATTCTCACGGCGGCGCGCCCGACTCAAGCCCGGACGCCGCTTGTGCCGCCTGGCGACCGGATTCGCCATTGGCTGTATCAACCGCTAGAGTGGGGGAGACGGAGTCAGAAGAACCCTCGACTCCGCCATGAGCCAACCAGGAAAGGGGTTTCCAATGGATGCCATGGAGTCGAACACGAGCGGACGCGTCATTGTGGCGGCCGTAGACCTGACGGATGCGTCCGACGTAGCGCTGCTTCAAGCGGTACGGATGTGCGTACTCGGGGACATGCTGCACGTGGTGCACACGGTGGAGGTGCACGGCCTGCGCGAAGCCACGCGGATTCAAGAGCAGGACAAGGTGCTCGAGCACGACCCCGACTTGGTGCGCGCGTACGTGAACCAGGTCTGCGAGCGCGAGGAGGTGTGGCCGCTGGTGCGCCCCGAGGTCCACACGCGCATCGGGACCGCCGTGGCCGCGCTGGTGCAGTTCTGCACGGACGTGGAGGCCGATCTGCTGGTGTGCGGGGTGGACGCGCGACACGGCATCCTGCGGTCCTCGGTGGCGGAGGGGCTCATGCGCGAGGCCCCCTGCCCCGTGCTGCTGGCCAAGCCGAGGGCCTATCAGGGGCGCCGCAAGAGCGAGCTCCCCGCGCCGATCTGCGCCGACTGCGCGGCCAAGCGCGAAGAAACGGGCGATCCGGCCGCCTGGTGCGTGACCCACTCGCGGGACCACGGCGCGCGCCACACCTACGGTGGGACGCGGAGCTCGGCGCCGCCCCCCGGCTTCAACATGCGCTGACCCCGAGTTGGGGGGCGGAGGCAATTCCGGCCCGTAGCGCCCGAGAAGGGCCGCGTGCCGGACCACCCCTCGTCCAAGAGCAGCCCAGTGAGCGCGGCGGCGTGGGTGACCGCGATCATCGCGGTGGCCTCTCTGGCGGAGACCCCTCCGGTGCTCGAGCCCGAAGCCGTGGAGTTCAACTCGGCCACCTATCAGGCGGTACGCCCGGCGCCTCCCTCGGCCCGGGTGGCCGCGCAGATCGCCAGCGTGCGCGACGGAGGCCGCGTGAACGTGAACGCCGCCGACGCGCAGACCCTGCAGCTTTTGCCCGGCGTGGGGCCGGTGGTGTCCGCGCGGGTGATCGCCGACCGCGAGGCCAACGGCCCGTACCCCACGCTGGACGCCATGACGCGGGTCAGCGGGATCGGCCCGCGCACCATCGAGCGCATCTCGGCGCTGGCGTTTGCAGGACCCGGGCCCGCCGGGTCAGGAGCTGAACCCGGCCCCGCCGGGTCAGGAGCAGGACCCGGCCCCGCCGGGTCAGGAGCAGGACCCGGCCCCGCCGGGTCAGGAGCTGAACCCGGCCCGAGTGGGTCACCAGCGGGAGAAGAGCCAGGACACGCGGAAGCCGGCCTGGACGTGGAGCCCGTGCATCACCCCGGTGGCGGGCTCGAAGGGCAGGTAGCCCACCCGCACGTCCAGCCCGAACGCTAGTTCGCGGGAGTGCAGGTAGTCGAGGCCCACGATGCCGTGCACCTCGAAGTTGCCGCGCGGGGTGCCATCCCGGACTTGCAGGTACCCGTCGACGCCCGCGCCGAAGAACGGCACCCACGTGAGGATGTCCACGATGTAGAGGGCCTCGGCCGTGGCCGAGAGCAAGTGCGCGGTGGTCTCGCGCCCGGGATGGGCGGCGTACCCGCCTCGGAAGACGAGCGTGAACGTGTCGCCGAGCCCGATGCCCGCGCTCACGCCCACCCCGGCGCCGTGCATGGGGATGCCGTGCTGCGCGTACGCATAGTTGGCGTCCACGCTGAGGGCGACCTGGTCTTCGTAGGCGCGGGCCGTGGTGGGCGCGAACAGCAGCAGGCCGGCCAGCACGAGCGCGACCCGCGCAGCCAGCCCCGAGGCAGCGTGAAAGAGCCGTGCGCGATCGGCGGTTGCCACGGGGCGTTGATAGCAGCCCGCGCGGCTTGACGCACACGTCCCCTCGCGCGTAGATCCGGCCCCGTGTCTACCTCGACCCCGACGGTCCTGCTCGCCGGTGACGCGATGCAGCGCACGCTCCGCCGCATGGCCCTCAGCATCGTGGAGCGCACCGGGAAGCGCGCCTCGGAGCTCTGCCTCGTGGGCGTGGGCCGCGGCGGCGTGGACGTGGCCAAGCGCTTGGCCGAGGCCATGGCCGACCTCGAGGAGGAGGCCCCGAAGGTGGGCGCCGTGGACATCAGCCTCTATCGCGACGACGCCGCCACCGCGCTGCCGGACGCGAAGATCGGGCCCAGCGAGATCCGCTTCCCCATCGACGGGCGCGAGGTCATCTTGGTGGACGACGTGCTGCAGACGGGGCGCACCATCCGCGCGGCCATCGACTGCGTGCTGGACTACGGGCGCCCGCGCCGCATCTGGTTGGCGGTGCTCTTCGACCGCGGCGGCCGCGAGCTGCCAGTGCACCCGGACTTCGTGGGCAAGACGGTGGACGTGAAGCCCGGCATGAAGCTGTCGGTGGAGATCGACGGACGCGAGGGCGACCGCGCCTTCCTCTGGGCCGCCACCGCGAACGCCGAGGAGGTGAGCTGATGGACGCTTTTCCGCACCGCCACGTGCTCGGCATCGAGGGCATGTCGCGCGCCGACATCGAGCACATCCTCGACACGTCGAGCGCTTTCCTCGAGGTCTCGCGCCGGCCGGTCCGCAAGGTGCCCACGCTGCGCGGCAAGACCGTCATCAACCTGTTCTACGAGAACTCCACGCGCACGCGCACCAGCTTCGAGCTGGCCGGCAAGCGCATGAGCGCCGACGTCATCAACATCAGCGTGGCGAGCTCGAGCGTGAGCAAGGGCGAGACGCTCTACGACACGGTGAAGACGCTCGAGGCGATGCACCCCGACGTCATCGTCATGCGCCACGCGTCCTCGGGCGCGCCGCACTTCGTGGCCAAGCACGTGCGCTGCAGCGTCATCAACGCGGGCGACGGGATGCACGAGCACCCCACGCAGGCGCTGCTGGACGCGTTCACCATCCGGCGCGCGCGCGGCACGCTCGAAGGCCTCACGGTGGCCATCGTGGGTGACGTGCTGCACTCACGCGTGGAACGCAGCAACGCGCTGCTGCTCAAGAAGATCGGCTGCACCTTGCGCTTCGTGGGACCGGACACGCTGGTGCCGCCCGAGCTCGCTGGCTACGGGGTGGAGATCCACCATGACGTGGAAGAGGGCGTGCGCGGGGCCGACGTGGTGATGGTGCTGCGCGTGCAGACCGAGCGCCTCAAGGGCGCGCTGTTGGCGTCGCTCGGCGAGTACTCGCGCACCTTCGGCATCAACCGCCGCCGCCTGGCGCTGGCCAAGCCCGACGCGCTGGTGATGCACCCGGGCCCCATGAACCGCGGTGTGGAGATCGAGCCCGACGTGGCGGACGGCAAGACCTCGGCGGTGCTGGACCAGGTGGAAGCGGGCGTGGCCATCCGCATGACGCTGCTGTATCTCCTGGCGGGCGAGCCGGGCGAGGCGTGAGTCTGCGCGTCGCGACGGGGCTCGATCGCGTGGCGGCCGGCGACCCGTCCGCGCTGCGCGAGATCAAGGGACGGCGCGTGGGTCTCTTGGCCCACCCGGCCAGCGTCACGCGGTCGCTCACCCACGCGCACGCGGTCCTGGAAGCCGCAGGCGCCAAGGTGGTGGCGCTGTTCGGCCCCGAGCACGGCTACGGCGGCGAAGCCCAGGACATGGCGCCGGTGGGCACCGACGGTGGGGCACTGGAGGCGCTGCGCGTGTACTCGCTCTACGGGACCACGTTCGACGAGCTGCGCCCCACCCCCGAGATGCTGCGTGGCCTCGACGCCGTGGTGGTGGACCTGCAGGACGTGGGCGCCCGCTACTACACGTTCGTGTGGAGCGCCGCGCTGATGCTGGAAGCGGCCGCGGCGCTGGGCATCCCCACCGTCGTGCTGGACCGCCCGAACCCGCTCGGCGGGGTGGTGCTGGAGGGCGCCCTGCAGCGGCCGGGCTACCGCTCGTTCGTGGGTCTGTACGACGTGCCCGTGCGGCACGGCATGACCATCGCGGAGATCACGCGCATGGTGCACGCGCGCCTGGGCCTCGATGACGCGGCGCTGGTCACGGTGCCCATGCAGGGCTGGCAGCGCGAGATGTACTTCGACGCGACCGGTCTGCCGTGGGTGTATCCGTCGCCGAACATGCCCACGCTGGACACCGCCGTGGTGTACCCGGGCGGCTGCCTGATTGAAGGAACGCTGCTGAGCGAAGGGCGTGGGACCACTCGCCCCTTTGAAGTGTTCGGCGCCCCGTGGGTGGATGGCGAAGCGCTGGCTCGCGCGCTCGAGGGCAAGCTGCCGGGCGCAGCGCTGCGCCCCCTGCACTTCCTCCCCACCTTCCAGAAGCACGCGAAGCAGCGGTGTGGTGGCGTGCAGCTGCACGTGACGGACCGCGCGGTGTTCCGCAGCTACGAGGCCTACCTGCGCATCCTGCAAGAGCTGCTCACGCGCTACCCCGACGCGCCACGCTACCGCTCGGAAGAGTACGAGTACGTGGTGGACCGGCCGGCCATCGA
>CAZEAA010000062.1:0-9502 GCA_964510015.1 uncultured Sandaracinaceae bacterium | reverse complement strand
GGTAGCTGCGGTACTGCTCGGGCAGGCCGCTGTCGATCACGCGACGAACGTCCTCCATGAGCTCCGCGCGGCGCTCGAGCCCGTACTTCGTAGGGTCGATCGGCGCATGGAACTTCACGCCCGCCCGTTTGCCCGGACGCACCCTCACTTGCTTCGCTGGGAGCACCTCGTTCGTGCCGATGACCGTGACCGGCAAGATGGGGATGCCCGTCTGCAGCGCCAGCATGAACCCGCCTGTCTTGAAGGGCAGCAGGCGGCCGTCCTCGGAGCGCGTGCCCTCGGGGGCGATCCACACGTGGATCCCCGACTCGATGTGCTTGCGCGCGGTGTCCAGCGCCTCCCGCGCGCGCTGGTGATCACCGCGGTCGATGTTCACGAACTCGGCGGCCGCCATGGCCGGCCCCAGGATCGGGATGCTGAACATCTCCTTCTTCGCGATCATGCGAAGGGTGCCGGGAAAGAGGTGCATCAGCAGGAAGATGTCGTAGGTGCTCTGGTGATTGGAGATGACCCGGTGCGGGCGCGACGAGTCCACGTGCTCGAGGCCCTCCACGAACGTCTCGATGTCCGCGTGCTTCATGGCCGCTGCGGACCACTGCGCGAGGCGGGCGTTGCAGCGCTCGCGTGGAACCGGCCCAAGGGCAGACTCGAGGACGGTGGGCGCGCAGATGCGGAGGGTCTCCCCCACCGTCAGGAGGGTGATGCTGAGCTTCGGCTTTTCCATGCCCGCGCAGGATGGTCGCGCGCGTTGCACGGCGCCAGTGGGCGGGGCTCGCGCAACCTAGTTGACAGCCAAGGACCCAGTGAACCACGCTTCCTTTCGTGGAACGCCCCTCGACGTCAACTGCGTTGACAGGTTCCGAGGGGAGTCCAGGGACGCTCCTCGCGGGGCGCTACGCGTTCGAGGCCGAGCTGACCGCGGGGGGCAGCGGCCGCGTGATGCGCGTGCGCGACACGCTGAGTGGCGAGCGGCGTGTGGCCAAGGCCGTGGACCCGGCGAACGCGGCACGGCTCTGCGCCGAGCTGGACGCCCTGCGCGAGGTCCACCATCCCGCCATCCTGCAGGCCCACGAGCTGCTGCGGCTGCCCGAGATGGTGGGCCCCCCCTTCACCCTGCCCGCGGGCACGGCGGTGCTGGTGACGGCGTGGGTGCCGGGCGACACGCTGGCCGCGACGGGCGCGTGTGGCTCGTGGCAGGAGCTGGCGGCGCTCGGAGGAACGCTCGCCGCCGCGTTGGCAGCGCTGCACGCGGCCGACGTGGTCCACGGCGACGTGTCCCCCAACAACGTGATGATCACGCCCGAGGGGCCGGTGCTGATCGATCTGGGCCACGCGGGCAGCCCTCGCACCTTGGGCGCTGGCGCAGCCGGGACGCTCGCGTTCATGGCCCCCGAGGCCTTCTCGGGCGCGCGGACGCCAGCCACGGACCTCTTCTCGCTGGCAGCGACGCTCCTCTCCGTGGCGCCCGGAAGCCCGGTCACGGACACCCGACGCCTCACGCTGACCGAAGCCCACGAGAGGGCGATGCGGTGGGGGCGCGAGCTGAACGACCGCCTGCTGGGAGCGCCGTCGCCGCTGCGCGACGTGCTGCGCGCGTTGCTGCTGCCCAACGCCGCCGACCGCCTCGACGACGCGGACGAGGTGGCCCGGCGCCTGCGTTGGGAGGGTCAGGGCGTCCCAGCCGACGACGCCGAGACCGGCGGCCTGCTGAGCGCGCACCCGAGGGGGAAGCGCAGCCCGAAGCGCGTGGCCAGCGCCATCCGGAACGCGGCCTTCGTGGGCCATGACGTGGCCCTGGCACGCGCCGTCGCGGCCGTGAGGGCGCGCGCCGCGGATGCGCTGCCCGCCACCTTGGTGGAGGTCTACGGGCCCGCCGGCAGCGGCGGACGGCGCTTCTCGCAGGAGCTGGCGCAGCGGCTGCAGCGAGTGGCGTTCGACGCGGGATGGACGGTGCCCACGGTGGCTCGCGCCACGGTGTGGGTGCCGCCGGAGCACCCCGCGATCCTGCTCGCCGACGCCGAGGGCGGGCAAGACGCCGCGCGGCTGCTGCGCTTCCTGGATGCGACCGAAGTGGAGCGCGCGCCGTGCACGGTGATCGTGCGTCGCAACGAGAGAGCCGACGGCACCGAGACGAGCAGCGACCGGCGCGTGTCCGTGACGCTCGGTCCCGTCGGCGCCGCCGACGTCCGCACGGTCTTGACGCGCTCGTTCGGTGAAGCCCCGAGCGACCCCGAGGTGGACGCGGCGCTCGCGCTCTCGGGTGGGTTGCTCGGGTCGCTGTGCGACACGCTGGCGGTGCACGCCCTCGAAGGCACGCTGACCCGCCCGCGCGACCTCCTGCGGGTGGCGGCTCGCCCGCACGGCCAGCGCGGCGCGTTGCCCAAGCTGCCCACGCCCACCCTCGAGCTGCTGGAGCGCGCGAGCGTGAGCCCCGACGGGCTGCCCCTCGACTCCGAGACGCCAGAGGGTCTCTCGGCGGCCCTCACGCTGGGGCTGCTGGCCGTGTCGGCGAGCGGTTGGTTGGTGCCCCGCACCGACGTGCGCGAGAGCGTGCTTCGGAACCTCACGCGCGCGCGCCGGGTCAGCCTCGCGACGGCGCTGCTGAGCAGCACGCGCGACCCCCTGGCCCGTGCCCACCTCGCGCTCTCCGCCGAGCGACCGGAGCAGGCTGAAGAAGAGCTGACCACCGCGCTCCGACGTCTCGGGACGGAGGCCTTCCGCCACGTCGAGCCGCAGTCGCTGGTCGAGCTGCTGCAGCGCCTGCGCGCGCCGTCCCCCGCCACGCGCCTGGCGGTGGCCGAGTGGCTGCGTCGCCGCGCCGAGCCCGACGCGGCGCTGTCGGTGCTGGACGCGGCACAGGACACCGAAGCCGTGCTGCTGCGCGTCGAGATCCTGCGGCAGCGCGGCGATGTCGAAGGGGCTCAGCGCGCGCTCGCGACCGTGGCCACGCGCGCGCGCTCCCCCGGCGAAGAGGAGGTCTTCTTGCGCACGGCCGGACGCTTGGCCCTCGAGCTCGAGCGACGCGCCGGGACGTCGGCCGAGCGCGCGCCCAGCCCCGGGCCCTCGTGGAGCGTCAGCACGGACCAGCTGCTGGCGGACTTCGCGGCGGCTCACCCCAGCCAGTTCGACGAGTCCCCGGCCCTGCACGAGCTGAAGGCCCTCCGCGCGTGGCAGCACGCCGACGTCGAGGGCTGCGACACGGAGGCCGAGCTCGCGGGCGCGCTCTACGCGCGACGTGGACAGCCCGGGCAGGCGTCTCGCTGTGCCGCGCTGCGCGCGATGGTGGCGCAGCGTCGTGGCGACGCGGCGAGCGCCTACACCCACGGGCGCCGGGCCGTGGACTTGGCCGAGGGCGCGGGCGAGCGGCTGGCGGCGGCCGCGTTCGGCCTGAACCTGGGCCTCGCGTGCTTCGAGCTGGGACAGCTGGGCGAAGCGCTCGCGCGCGTGCGAACGGGCGCCGAGCAGATCGCGGACCTGGGCAACCTCGGGCAGCTGGCGCACGCCGCGCTCAACCTGGCGCACATCCACCAGGCCTTCGGTGACGACAACGCGGCCGCCGAGCTCCTGCCGCTCGCGGAGCGCAGCGCTCGAGAAGCGAACCAGCCGTCGGTCGTAGCGCACGCAGACATCACGTGGGCGGGAATCGAGCTGCGGCGCGGCAAGCGGCAGGCGTCCATCGCGCGCGTGGACGCTGCGCTCGAGCGCATCTCCAGCTGCTCGGACGAGGCACGCCCCCTGTTGTTCGCGCGCGCCGCGCTGGCCCTCGCCGAAGCCGGGCTGAGAGAGCGGGCCGCCGCTGCGCTGGGCGCGCCAGAGCTGGCCGACAAGTCCCAGCAGGTGGACGCCGCCCGGATGGTGGACCTCGCGCGCGGCACCCTGGCGCTGACCGGCACCTTCGAGGAGCGCCGCGCGGCCGTGGACGCGCTGGCCAGCGGGTCGCGCGAGGCACGCGGCTGGGAGAGTCAGCTGGACGCGGCCCTGCTCCAGGCGCAGCTGCTGGAGCGCCTGGGCGACGGTCCCGCTTCGCTGAGCGCGCTGCGTCGCGCCCGCAGCCGCTTGGATGTGGCCCTCGACTCGCTGCCGAACGCGCTGCGCCCGCTGCTGCTCGGCACGGCGCGCTACCACGCTGCGCTGCGAGTCCCCCCACTGGACGACGGCACGAGCCCCAGCGCCGGCCGCGCAGGAGACGTGTTCCGCGAGCTGCCCACGTGGGTGCAGCGCTTCATTCAAGCAGGGCCACCAGCGCGCCTCATGCAGCGCATCGCCGACGCGGCGCAGGCCCTCACGCGCGCCGAGCGAGGCTTCTTGATCGAGCGGGAGCCGTCGGGCAGCTGGCTCACGCTGGCCTGCACCGAGGAGGCGCCCGGTCCCGCCCTCGCCTTCTCGCGCTCGGTGGCCAGCCGTGCGCTCGCCACGGGTCGCGTGATCTCGGCCCTGGACGCGCTCGACGACGCGCAGCTCGGGACCAGCAGCGTGCTCGGCATCGGCACGCGCTCCGTGCTGGCCGCCCCGCTGCGCTGTCCGGGGCGCGAGCTCGTGCTGTACGTGGACGACCGGCTGCGGCCGGCTGCCTTCGACCCCCTCAGCGAGGACGTGTTCAGCGCGTGCACGCAGCTGGCGGGGCTCGCGCTGAGCGCCAACCTGGACGCCGCGGAGCTGCTCGCCAAGCAGCAGGCGTTGACCGCCGCCGAGGCCGCGCTGCGTGCCCACGTGGAGACCCAACGCGACGAGCTGACCAGCCTGCGCCGCGCGGTCCCGAGCGCCGAGCGCGGCGGCATCATCGCGGGCCCCGGCGCCATGCGTCAGGCCCTCGAGCTTGCCGAGCGCGCCGCTGCTTCGGCCGTGCCCGTGCTGCTGCTGGGGGAGAGCGGCACCGGCAAGGAGCTGGTGGCGCGCTTTCTCCATGAGCACAGCGACCGCCGGGCGCAGCGCTTCATCAGCGAGAACTGCGCCGCCATCCCGGACACGCTGCTGGAGTCTGCGCTCTTCGGCCACGAGCGGGGCGCGTTCACCGGCGCCGATCGCGCGCGCCCGGGCCTGTTCCACGCGGCCGACGGAGGGACGCTGTTCCTCGACGAGATCGGCGAGATGAGCGCGGCCATGCAGAGCAAGCTGCTGCGCGTGCTGCAGAACGGCGAAGTGCGCGCGGTGGGCGGCTCGCGCGTGAGCCACGTGAACGTGCGCCTGATCACGGCCACGCACCGTGACCTGCGCGCGATGGTGGCCGCCGGGACCTTCCGCGAAGACCTCTACTACCGCGTCACCGTGGTGTCCCTCGAGCTGCCGCCGCTGCGCGAGAGGCGCGGCGACATTCCGCTGCTGGTCCGGCACTTCATGGGCAAGCACCAGCCGGGCGCCGCGCGGCGCATCACCCCCGACGCCATGCAACGCCTGGTGTCGGCGCCCTGGCCCGGCAACGTGCGCCAGCTGGAGAACGAGGTGCAGCGCCTCTTGGTCATGGCCGGGGATCCCATCGACGTGCGCGACGTGACGCCCATCGTGACGCCCGCGAACGCAGCCTCATCCGGGGGCGACGACGTCACGGTCACGGGCTCACTCGGCCTGCGAGAGCACGTGGACGGCCTCGAGCGCCGGCTCATCCAAGAGGCCCTGCGCCGCTCGGACAACAACCAGACGCGCGCCGCACAGGAGCTGGGGGTCAGCCGCTTCGGCCTGCAGAAGATGATGAAGCGGCTCGGGCTGCGCAGCTGAGCCCGTGAAAGTGATAGCGTGCGGCGATCGAAGCGGCCCACGTGACCACCACCTCCTCGATGACCGCGAGCCTCGGGCTACCTTCCGACCCGGTCGCCCTCGACGGCGTCCGCGAGCTGGAGCGACTGCGACTGCGCGGCGTGCTCCGACAGCGGCTCTTTGGCGCCAAGACCGACCCGGTGCGCCTCGGGCGCTTCCAGATTCGGCGCAAGCTGGGCGAGGGGGCCGCCGGCGTGGTCTACGCCGCGTTCGACCCGCAGATGGAGCGGCACGTGGCGCTGAAGGTGCTGATGGCCCAGGTGGCCGACCGGCGCGCGCTCATCCGCGAGGCGCGTGCGCTGGCCCAGCTCAGCCACCCGAACGTGCTGACGGTGTACGAGGTCAACGACGAGAGCGACCTCGCCTACATCGTGAGCGAGCTGGTGGGAGAGGGCTCGCTGCGCGACTGGCTGCGCGAGCCCCACGCGCCGCGGGAGCGCGCGAGCATGCTGCTGGGGATCGGGATGGGCGTGGCCAGCGCCCATCGGGCTGGCCTGGTGCACTGCGACCTCAAGCCCGAGAACGTGCTCGTGGGCGAGGGCCGTCCACGCATCGCGGACTTCGGCCTGGCCCGCGTGTGGGCCGTGGAGCACGGGACCCTGAGCGGCGTGGGACGCGTGGTGGGGACACCGGGCTACATGCCGCCCGAGCAACGCCGCGCCGAGGCGCCCACCCCCAAGAACGATCAGTTCAGCTTCGGCGTGATGGCCTACGAGGTGCTGTTCGAACGACACCCGTTCTTGGTCACACCGACTGCGGGCGAGGGACTCGCGGTGGCGCGCTTCGACGCGGACGCCCCGGTGGCCCCGCCGTCGGCGCGGCATGTGTTCGCGGCAGCCTGGCCGGTGATCGAGCGAGCCATCCGCCCCGACCCTGCGGCGCGCTGGCCGGACATGAGCGCGCTGCTGGCCGCGCTCGAGGTCGCGCTCGCGGGAGCCACCATCGCCGCGCCCGGGGGATCCACCCGAAAGCTCGTGGTGGGGCTGGTGCTCGCAGGCATCCTCGGGCTGGGTGCGACGCTGTTGGTGCTGAAGCCATGGGGGAACCCCGGCGCCTCGAGCGAGGACGCGACACCTCCAGTCGCCGCTGGCCCCGACAACGCCACGGACGTGGCGCTCTTCCGCGCCGTGCGCCCCATGATGGACCGCATGGACTGGAGTGGCTGCGCGGACTACCTGGCCGAGCATGCCGCGACCGAGACCAGCCGGGCGACGTGGGTGTCCTGCGCGCGAGCGTCGGGCGACGAGGCCCGGCTCGAGCGGGCGTGCGCGGCCGCTCGCCAAGACCCCGCGCCACCTTCCGAGTGCGACGCCGTGGTGATCGAGGCGCGCGCCCTAGAGCGCGCCGGGCGCTTCGAGGCCTGCATGAAGGTGCTCTGGGAGGCCGAGCGCAGCACCACCCGCTCGCTGCTCTTCTCGCAGTGCGCGCAGTCGGTGGGCGGGGCCGCGGCCCACACCAGCTGTCTCTACGGACGGCAGCTGAACGGGGTCCCCGACGAGCCGATGCAGTGCGGCCTGGGCGCGGGACACCTGCTCGACGCGACCGGCCACGTGGTCCCCCTGCCCGAGTACCTGATGGGCTTCGCCGTGGATGGGCGTCGCGCCGAGTGCGAGAAGATCGCCAGCAGCCAAGGACGCGACGACCTCGTGCCGCTCTGCGCCGGCCGGACACCTCGCTGACTTGCTGCCCGCAGTGAGCGTTGTCATTCTTGCGCTCGATGTCGGACACCCCACGCCCCGCGAGCCATGACGAGCGCGCCCTCCTCGAGGCGTGGCGCGCGGGCGACGCGGCGGCGGGCGAGCTGCTCTTCGAGCGGCACTTCGATGCCATCTACGCCTTCTTCGCGTCCAAGCTGACCATCGACGTGAGTGACCTGGTGCAGCGCACGTTCCTGGGCTGCCTCGAGGCGCGCGACCGCTTCCGCGGGGACTGCAGCTTCCGCACGTTCCTCTACGCCATCGCGCGTCACGAGCTGTACGGCTACTTCCGCGCGCGTCACCGCGGCGCGGCCATCGACTTCGCCATCTCGTCGCTCGAGGACCTGAACCCGGGACCGAGCAGCCTGCTGCACGCCGGCACGGACAAGGCGCGCCTGGCCGAGGCGCTGCGCGGTCTGCCACTGGAGCTCCAGGTCATCTTGGAATTGCGCTTCTGGCAAGACCTCAGCGGGCCGGACCTGGCGCTGGTGCTGGAGATCCCCGAGGGCACCGTGCGCAGCCGCCTCCGCCGCGGCATCGAGGCGCTACGCGAGCGCATGCTCAAGGATCCGGGCAGCCCCACCGGCGCAGCCGCCGCCGCGCGCCAGTTGGAAGAGTGGTCCGCGCGCCTGCGCCTCGAAGACAGCGCCGAAGCTTGAGGGAGCCGAAGACCCGACACGTCGTCGCACCGTCGCTCACCGTGAGTTCGGAGCGCGCGGCGCCTACCCGCGTCGGAAGAGCTTCAGCAACGGTGTGACCTTCATGGGCTTGCCGCGCCCCACGAAGTGCCAGCCCCACAGGACCAGCCACGAGACGGTGGCAGCCAGCGCCGCGACGCCGCTCAGCAGCAACGCCGCGGCCCCCTCCACGTTGGGCGGGAAGATCAGCGCGGCGCCCAGCGTCATGGACGCCGCGAACGCCGTGAGCGACAGCCGGCTCGCGTGCGAGTGGATCATCGCCGGCACCTCGTCGAGCTCCGGGGTGACCGCGCGCACCTGCAGGTTGCCGCTCTGCGCGTCGTGCAGGATCTGGTCGATCTGCGTGGGCAGGTTCTTCACCATGGCGCCGAGCCCGGCCACCTCGCCCACGGCCCCTTGCAAGAGGGCCTGCGGTGAGAAGCGCGTGGCGATGATCTGCTCCGCGTAGGGGCGCGTGATGCCCAAGAGGTCCACGTCGGGGTAGAGGCTGCGCACGATGCCCTCCACCGTGGCCGCGGCCTTGATCAGCAGCGCGTACTCGGGCCCCAGCTTGATGCGGAACTTGGCGGCCGCGTCCGCGAACTCCTCCACGAAGGCGCCGGAGTCCACGTCACCGATGTTCTCCACCACCAGGTACTGCCCGCGGATGCGCTCGATCTCGGCCTTGAGCTCGGCGATGTTCACGCGCTGCGTGGGCGTGCCCATCTTCATGAGGATGCGCGCGGTGGTGCCCGAGTCGTTCGCGATGGCCGCGATGATCAAGGTCACCAGGTCGTCGCGCTGCTCGGCGGTGAGGCTGCCCACCAGGCCGAGGTCGATCATGCAGAGCGCGCCTTGGTCGTTGATCAGGATGTTCCCGGCGTGCGGGTCACCGTGGAAGAAGCCGTCGATGAGCACCTGCTTGCAAGCCGAGTGCACGATCTCCGTGACGGCGTGCTCGGCCTCTTTGGACTTGGGCTCGATCTTCCGCACGGGCTTGCCCGGGAAGAACTCCATGGTGAGCACGGTCTTGCAGGTGAGCTCGGCGTGCGGCCGCGGGACCACCACGCTGCGCTCGGGGTCGAGGTTCTTGCGCATGCGCAGCAAGCTCGACAGCTCCTCGGTGAAGTCCAGCTCCTTGAGCAGGCCCTTCTCGAAGGTGGCCACGATCTCGCCCACGTTCGCGAGGCCCATCTCGTCGATGCTGGCCTCGAGCACCTGCGCCCCGAGGTACAGCAGGTCGAGGTCGCCGCGCATCACGTCCTCGATGCCCGGACGCTGCACCTTCACCACCACGCGGTGGCCGTCGAGCGTGGTGGCCAGGTGCGTCTGCGCGATGGAGGCCGTGGCCAGCGGCTCCCGCTCGAACGACTGATA
>CAZEAA010000061.1:0-21420 GCA_964510015.1 uncultured Sandaracinaceae bacterium | reverse complement strand
GCCTTGCCGATCAGCAGGACCCGGTCCAGCATGCGCATCATGCGAGACGAGAGGCGTGTGGCTCGCCCCTCGACCGCCTCGGCCTCCGCCAGCATGTCTGCGTCGGTGATGTCCGCCAAGCGACGCACCTCTGCCTCGGCCCCCCCGGGCGCGCCCTCGCCACCCGCCGCCGTCTGGGCGAGGGTGACACCGGCCGTAAGGCCGAGGATGGACGCTAGCAGCAGCGCATTTTTATAGAATGGATAGCTATGACGCATAGGTACCTACATCTGCCCAATCGCCCGACCGAGTATACCGAGCACAGGGATGGTGTCAATCACGACCCGATGCAGGCTCGGTTGCGCCTGCTCGGGCCGAAGTTCATTCAACCACCCGGTTCGAACACGAACGGGAAGCGATAACGGACGCTGCCGCCCGTGGGACCGGGCGAGAAGCGGAGGCGCCCGATGACGCCGACCACACACGAACCCACTGCGGGGCTGACGGTATTCTCCGTCGCAGCGGTTCCTGAGACGGCGCCGCTGGTCTGGATGGTGAACTCCACGCGGACCGCACCCCGGAGGGTGGGGTTGCGCGCGAGCTCGCGCTCGTAGCAGCGCTTGATGGCGCTCGACTGCGCGCGGATGCGGCTGGCCACGATCCGCGAGTCGAACTCGCCCGAGCCACCCACGTCGCCACCGCCGCTGATGCGCATACGGCCCACGACGCGCTCGGTGACGGGTCCGCCTTCGCCGGTGGCCATGCCGCCATCGCCGGTCTGGGCAAGACCGCCGATGCCCGTGCCATCGCCCGCGCCGCGTCCGCCGCCGTCACGCGAGCGGAGGCCGCCCGCCGTGCCCGACGCCACGCCGACGCCGTTGGCCTGCGCGATGACGTCTGCCGCGTCACCCGTGGGAGCGCCGCCCGCGAGGGCGTTCGCGAACGCGCCGTCGGCACCACCCACGCCGCCGAGGGCGAGGGCCATGGCCTGGGCGCGCGCCTCCTCACGGAGACGGGCGTTGCGCTCGGCGGCCGACTCGCTCGGCTCGCTGTTGTCGTTGCTGGCGGAGCGGCCCCCGCTCGACGAGCTGGAAGACGTGTTGCGGGGGCGCTCGGCTTCCGCCTCGGCCTCGGCCTCGGTATCGCCCTCTTCCACGACCGCGGTGTCGGTCTCGGGCTCGGGGATCGGCGGCTCGTCGAAGATCAAGCGCGCGAGGCCCTCCGGCAGCTGAGCCACACCCTGCGCGATCTCCCAGTCCGCTTCTTCGAGCCAGATGATGAACCCGAAGAAGAGCATGAAGGAGAGCGCCACGAACGTGGTGAACAACCAGTCGATGCTCTTCACGAAGCCGCCCCGCGCCGAGGCCGGCAGCTGCGGCTTGGGCGTCACGGGGGGTGCGACCACGAACTGGAACAACAGCGTGGTGGTCCCGATGACGACCTTGCCGCGCGAGTTGTCAGTCAGCTTGACCTGCCAGTACTTCCCGGCGTTGCGCGCGCCACCCGAGGTGCGCAGCACGGAGAGATCGTGGACACCGCCCGCGAGGCCCACACGACCGCTCATGTCGTCGGTGAAGTTGAGGATGTAGTCGTCGCCGACGAGCTGGAAGAGGTCGAAGCGAGACGCGAGGCCCTCGGCCGACACGATGAAGTGGTTCTTCTCGGCCGTGCCGACGGAGACGGTCTCGCGGCGCCGAATGATGCGCTCCTCGACGATCTTGCCGTTCTGGATGAGGCCGATGCGCAGCACCTTCGGGCCGCCCGGGGGCGCCACGTTCACGGCCTGCATGGCTTGCGTCATTGCGCCGGCGCGACCGCTGGGCTGCTGGGATCCGCCTTGATTCGGGCCTTGTGGAGAAGTGGTCATGGCGATGAAGTCTCTCTCGAAGCAGCCGACCGGTGGCCGAAGCTGCGGCTCAGGAATCCCCGTGGCGTGAAAATGCCGCAGGTCTGAACGTTGGAGGCCACAGGAACGGGGAAGTTCCCAGGCCTCCGATCTCGCGTCAATGGTTTTGCGAGAATATCACTCTCTGGCTTCCCCGGTCCACTGCTGACGACGCGCAGCGGTCGCTTCCACCTCGTCGGCGAACCGAACGATCTCCGCGAGCCTGGCGATCGCGCGGCCGCGAATGACCCGCGACGCGAGAAAGAGCAGGAGGCCCGTGGCGAGCCCGATGCCCATGCTGATGAGCGCGCCGGCGTTCGCGTCTTCTTCGGCCCTCGTGAGGCCGTCGAGGGACGGTCCGTGGTCGGCGTGGAGCAGCCAGAAGTGGTGGGTCATCGCCCCGAGCAAGCCCAGCGTCCCCGCGAGCGTGGCAAACCCTCGGATGACCCTCACCCCGGCCAAGGTGCGGTGCTGCGCGTCCAGCGAGGCCGTGTGGACGAAGGCGCCGACGTCGCCCTCCCCCTCCAGCGCCTCGATGGCAGCTTCCAGGATCTCGTGGTGATAGTCGGACGCGCCGTCGAGGGCGAGCGTGGTCGCCTCGTCCACCTCGCCCGTCTCGATGGCGGCCAGCGCTTGCCGAGCGGCCACCCGATCGCGCGCGTGCGTTCGAGGGGAGCCCAGCTGGCGAAGCTTTCGAGCCACCATGCGGGCCGCGACCAGCGTCAGCACCACCTGAGCGGCGTGGACCGCGGGCAGCATCTACTCAGAACGGTTCGCGACGAACGCTCTCGACGATCTCACGGATGAAGCTGGTCCGGAGGTCGAGCACCTCGTAGCCGAGGTTGCTGCGATTCAAGATGTAGAACGCGTTCGGCTTCTGCACGCGGCCCTCGATCTCGATCTCCTCGAGCTCGATGACCGCGGGCTGGCGACGCGGCGGCTGGGCGGCGGCGTCGTCCGGTGCCACGGCGTTCAGCGCCATGAAGGTGAGGGCAACGCCCGAGGCGCGGGTCAGGATCTCGAGCTTGCTCATAGCCACTCCTCTTCCTCCGCTGCCGGAGCTTCCTCTTCGGTCGCGGCCGGCTCGGGGTTCGCGGCGCGCTCGGCTTCACGGGCCGCTTCTTCGGACGCGCGCTGTGCACGGCTGATGGCGCGGTCGATCTCGGAGAGGTACTGCTCCGAGGGATCCGTGCGGGCGAGGCGCGGCCCCATGAGGTTGCGGTAGCGGGCGAACGCCTCACGGGCACGCTGGAGCGACTGCACCAGATCGAGGCCGGGGAACTCGGCTCCCGCCGCCCGGTACATCAGGCCGAGGTTGAAGTAGACCTCGGGCATGTTGGGCGAGCTGGCGACCACGCGGTCGTACGACGCCTTGGCGTCGGTCCAGCGGCGGAGCGAGCGGTAGGCATCGCCCAGGTTCAGGTGCACGGCCGGCAGCGTGGGGTTGAGGCGCGACACGGCCTCGAACTGCGTGAGGGCGCCCTGGTAGTTGCCGCTGCGGAGCAGCAGGGTGCCGAGCTCCATGCGGGCCTCGGAGTAGCTGGGACGCAGCTCGACGGCGCGCTCGAGCGCGGCGACCACCTCGCGGGCGCGGCCGGTCTCACGCCCCAGGATCTGCGCGTTCAAGTAATGAAGCTCGGCGTCGTTGGGCGCGGCGCTGAGCGCGTTGGCCAGGATGGACGCGGCGAGCTCCTTGCGATCTTGCGCGAGGCTGGCCTTCACGAGCGCGCGGAGCGCCGGCACGTAGCGCTCGTCGCAGCGGAGCGCGCGGCGCGCGGCGTCCCAGGCCTGCTCGTAGCGCTGGTTCTGCACGAGCACTTCGGCGTGGATGGCCTGGAGCTCGAGGTTGCCGCTGAAGCGACGCGCCAGCGGCTCCACCAGCGAGAGCGCCCCGGCCCGGTCACCGCGACGCAGCTGGATGGCCACGAGGCCGCGAACGGCGTGCTCGTAGTCTTCCTGGATGCGGAGTGATTGACGGGAGTACTCCATGGCCTGCGTCTCGTTGCCAGCGCGGTCCGCGATGACGCCGAGGTTGAACGCGGCTTGGTACGAGCGCGGGTCGGAGGAGAGCGCCGCCATGAACGCCGTGCGAGCGGCGTCCGCGTCGTTGGAGTTCGCCGCGGCGACACCGCGGCGGATGTGCGGCTGAGCGGCCGCGCTCATGGGAGCGCGGGCGGGAGCCCGGCACGCTTCGTCATCGCGTGCACCCCAGCGGTTGGTGGTCGGAGCCTCTGTGCCCGACGCGCCCGGCGTGCCCGAGGTCCCCGGCGTCCCGGCGGTCTGCGGGTTGGGGTCCGACATGGGGTCGTCCGGATCGACCGGCGCGACGCTGCCCGGCGCCCCCTCGAGCTCGGAGGCCGTCCCGGTGGACTCGCCGCCCGTGGTCTCTTCGGAGGTGCTCGACGTCCCCTCGCCCTCGCCCTCGGTGGGGGCGCAGCCGGAGGTGCCGACGAACGACCCCGTCAAGATCAGCGCGAAGGCGATTGCACGTGCCACGGGGGCGGATGGTTCGACGTTGCGAGTCATGGTCATCAGTCCTCCGCCAGCGCGGGTGGCGAGACGTCTGCGGGAATCGACTGCACCTGACCGGCCGGCGACCGCGCGAACTCGCCGGGACGAGCCGCCTCGAGGCCGGGGATGTTCGCCTGCTCGGAGGCGATGCACTCCGCGATGCGCTCTTCGCCGTACGCCTGGAGACGGTCGGCCGCGATCTGCGTGTACTCGTTGTCGATGTTGCCGGCGAGGCCGGCGCGGGCGGCGAGCGCGTAGTTCGCGATGGCCTTGCACTCGAACGGCCGGACCTCGGTCGCGAGGACGTCGCGCACGGTGCCCTCGAACTCGAGCTGCACGGCCTCACGGTCGTAGCGGTCCAGCTGACGCCAGACGCGCTGCACGTCCGCCGGCGCCACGACCTCGGCCTCGAGGATGCCGCGGGTGAGCAGCTCGTAGAGGCGGCCGGTGCGCACCAAGGCGCCGATGGTCCAGGTGGGACGACGGTACGGCGGAACCGTGGTGTACTGGTCGCGCAGGCCCGTGAGCAGGGTCACGCCGCGCTCGATCTCGCTGCGCATGCGCGCCTGGAACTCGGGGCCCGTGGCGGGGCGCCCGAAAGTCATCGCGTAGCGCTCCATGTTGGGCATGCCCGCGTCCACGATGATGAAGCGCGCGTTGCCGGCGTACTCGGCGGCCATGGAGCCGGGCTCCTGACCCGAGGCCGCGAAGGCACGCACGACGTCGGCGAGGGCCGCCTCGTACTCGCGCTGCTGGTTGAGGGCCAAGCGGATCTGCGCGATGCGCCAGTAGGACCGCACCACCTGCTCGCCCGCCGCCGCGTCGCGCTGGTAGGTCTGGATGAACGCGCGGTAGTCCCGCACGGCGTCCGAGTAGGAGTTCTGGTTGTACGCCATCTCGGCGATGGCGTAGCGCGCGTCACGGCGCACGTTCTCGTCGGTCGTGGACTGGGCCACGCGGGTGAAGTAGGCGGTGGCCTCGCGGTAGCGACCGAGGTGCTGCAGCAAGAGCGCCGAGTTCACGAGCGCGTCCTCACGCCACTCGCGGACCTCGGTGTTCGAGGTGCTCGCGAAGCGCGGGGAGTCCGCCAGGATGCGGTAGTTCTCGAGCGCGGCCTCGAACTCGAAGGCGCTGCGAGCGGCCTCGGCCAAGCGGAAGAAGGCCTCCGCCATGATCTTGTCGAGCTCGCCCTGCTCTTCCGGGTTGGCACCGCGGCGATCGCCCACGTCACGGATGACGCGACGGTACAGCTCCTGAGCGCTGGTCGGACGACCCGCCCGCGAGAGGGCGGTGGCCGCGAAGATCAGCGCCTTGGGCGCCTCGGGGTTCGAGGGGTTGCGGTCCACGGCGTCGAGCAGCATGCCGGCGGCGGACTCGTAGAGCGCGATCTGCTCGGGCCCGGCGGTGGCCGCCTCGGCCTCGCGGAACTTGGCGATGGCGCGACGGTACTCGATGGCCGTGAGGTCGTTGTCGGCCGTGCACTGCGGCTCTTCGCGGTTCTCGGGGTCTTCGCAGTCGACCGGCTCCTCGTCACCGAAGGTGCAGCGGCGGGTCTGGAAGTCGCGCGCCAGCCGCTCCACCTCATCGGTGTTGTTGAGCTGGAGGGCCATGTTGCGCAGGCTCTGGTAGGCGATGCGACCTTCGGGCGCGCCCAGTGCGCCGGTGCAGCGCTCATCGTAGATGCGCTGGAAGCGCTCCCCAGCCTGCGGCCAGTAGCCGTACTGGTAGAGCAACACCGCGTTGTTGTAGTCGTAGGCGGGGCGCAGGCGCTCGGCGTCGTGGTCCTCGTCCACGCGCGCCAGGAACAGCTCGCGCGCCTGAGCCATGCGCTGGAGCAGCATGGGCATTTGCAGCGGACGCACCTGGGGCGGCTCGCCGGTGGCGTCGGGGGCCGCGTCGCGAGCGCTCAAGCGACCGGCCTCGGTCTCCACCTCGATGAGGCGCTTGATGGCCTCGACCACCATGCGCGCCGCCTCGTGGAGGTGACGGTCGTCGAGGTTCGAGTCGCGCACCTCGGCGTAGGTGGTGGCCGCCTGCTCGTACTCGTTCGACCAGAAGAGCGCATCCGCGAGGTTGAAGTGCAGCTCGTAGGCTTCCTGCGTGTTCGGGTAGCGCTCGAGGTAGCTGCCGTACGCCTCGGCCGCGGCGCGGTACTGCGTGGTGGCCTCGTTGCAGAGCTCGATGTCGCGGTCGACGATGCACTGCTGGCGCGTGCGCTGAGCGTTCTGATGCATCTCGACCGCTGCGCGGATCAGCGACATCTCCGCGAGGCGCTCGGCCTCCCGCAGCTCGGTCGGGTGATCCATGTTCTCTTGGTACCAGGCGCTGCCCGGGCCGTAGTCGCCGAGGGTGGCGTACGCCTGGAGGGCACGCTCCTGGTCGGCCATGTCGCGGTACGCAGTGGCGATGCGGTCGATGTAGTGCGGCACCAAGCGATGATTCGGCCAGTGCGCGAGCGCGTACTGCCAGATCGTGATGGCGTCCTGGTACTTGGCCTCTTCGTAGAAGACCTCGCCGGTGGCGAAGTACACGTCGGGCGTCCACTCGCGGTCCTGCGGGAGGAGCGCCTGGTTCTGTAGACGCTGGAACCCGCTCTGGCCGCCCTCTTCGAGGTCGGGGACCATGTTGTCGTTCCAGTCGCCGTACGCGAACGTGATGCCGAGGTACTGCATGGCCTCCGGACGGAGGTCCGAGCCCGCGCGACCGGTGGCCGCCATCTGGTCATCCGACCACTGCACCAGCATGCCGAAGTGGCGCACGGCCTGCTCGAAGCGGTTGGCGCGGTAGTAGGCCCACGCCACCTTGTAGAGCGCGAGGCCGTAGTTGCGGTCCTCCGGGTCGCGGAGGATCACGTTGTACGCCGCGATGGACTTGTCCACGGCGAACGTGTCGACGTAGTCGTCGAAGTGGTACTCACCGATGCGGAACCACGTCTCGCTAACGAAGCGCGCCTCCGGGATGATGGTGGTGCACTCGGCGTACGGGTTGACGAACACCTGCGTGGTCACGTCCACGACGGCGGTGCCGAGGCCCAGCGAGGGGTGCGCGGCGGCGTCGTCTTCACCCTCGGCCGCACCACCTTCGGCCGCGGCGTGGTACCGGGCCTGGTCGGGGTCGTAGGCGAAGTGGTTCGCGCACACGAGCGCGAGCCAAGCGTCACGCGCCTCTTCCGGGCGCGCCATCTCGTTCAAGCAGTACCCGATGAGGTAGAGGACACCGTCGATGCGGCGGTAGTTCGGGAACTGCCGCACGATGCGCTGGTAGATGTCCACCGTGGGCTGGAGGTTGGGCGCGAGCGGGAGCGCGTCCATCGCGTCCTCGTCGCCGTTGGCACGCGCGAGGGTGGCGGCGTCGTAGAGCTCCTGGAACTGCACGGCGCTGCGCTCGAAGTACAGCTCGCCCAGGCGGAACATGGCGTCCGGCGTGTAGTTGGGGTCGTCCGGGTAGCGCCGGATGAAGCGCTCGAAGAGGGCGATGGCTCGCTCACGCGCTTCGTTGGTGAGGCGCTCCTCCTCGCGGATCTGACGGGCGAACCACTGGTCGCGCGAGCGACGCTGCCGCAGGTACTCGCGACGCACCAAGGACACCACGGTGTCGCGGTACGTCTCGCCAGAAGCGGTGAAGCTCCCCACTTCGGCTTCGAGCGCACGCAGCGCTTCGAGCTGTTCGGGGGTGGGCGGGGGACGGGTGTCTTGGACGCGGCTGTCCGTGGTGTCGAGGAAGCTGGGGAGCTCCACGTCGGAGGCGCTGCCCCACGGCGAGTCCGCCGCGTTGGGGTCCCGAGGGACGTCGCGCGCGACAGGCGTGCCCGCGTCGGGCGTGCCCGCGTCAGGGTTGGCTGGCTGCGCCGACGCGGCCGGCGCGTGGCCGAGCAGCATGGCGATGGTCACCAACCAGAGTGCGTTCGAGCGCCGGTTCACTGGGCGGTCTCCTCTTCGTCTTCGTCGACGGTGTCCATGATGTCGGAGAACTCGTCGTCGAGCACTTGCATCTCTCGCTGCCGCTCACGGGTGAGCATGTCCACGCGGAGGCGGTGCTCCTCGCGCTCGGCCCACGCCACGTCCACGCGCCCGACGTCGGCGCGGAGCACCATGTCGTAGAAGCGGTCGCGCACGTCCATGAAGTTCTGGTGAGCGATGACGCCGATCACGTCTTCCGTCTCGCCTTCGAGCGCCGCCAGGCTCTCGCGGTAGGTCACCAGGTGCGCCGACTCCTCGTCGACGATCACGCGGATCTCGGCGATGCGCTCCTGGGAGATGGCGGCCACGGCGCGCTTGCGATCGACGAGACGCTGCTCGATGGCGCTGATGCGCCCGAGGGCGGTGTCCACGTCGCTGCGACCCCCGCCGGTCAGCTGACGCTCGCGCGCCACGAGGGCTGCGTACTCGGCGCGCAGCGCTTCGTCGCGCTCGTAGCGAGCGTCGCCCACACCGACCTGCAGCTCCGCCACTTCGATGGCGCGGCGCAGCTCGTCCAGGCGAACACGGTAGTCGGCCACCGCGGCCCGCTGCGTGGCGAGCTCGGCCTCCACCCCTTCGGGCTCGGACTCACGCGTCTCGCGGGTGTCCTGCATGAAGCGCTCGGTCGCCACGATCTGCGCCTCGAGACCCATGACCTGCACGTCGAGGGCGCGGAGCTCGCGGCGGAGGCGGCGGTAGCGGTTGTGGTAGACGTCGTCGGCCGCGATGAAGTCGTCTGCCGAGACAGGCATCCGACCGAGATCTTCTTCGATGCGCCGACGCTGCGCGCGCACCTCTTGGACCTCGGGGCTGACCGAGCGACCTCGCGACTCGGCTTCGATCAGGTCCTGACGCGCCAGGGCCAGCCGGGTCTGGAGGGCGGTGATGGCCTGCATGTGGTCCCGCAGGTCCACGAAGATGGCGGCACCGTTGGGCGCCGACAGCGCGCCGTTCAGGCGGACGATCAGGTCGTCCGTCTCCTGGATGAGGCGCCGCGCGGTGTTCAAGTCGCTGACGGCGCCCATGGCGCGCTCGTACTCTTCGCCGAGCTGGACCCAGCGCTGCGCCGCGGCCGGAAGGAAGTCCGTGGCGTCGAAGTCCTGGATGTTCTGGGTCACGATCTGCCGGAAGTAGGCGGGCAGGTCCGCGTGGCTGGTGCGGATGTCTTCGAGCTCGCGGAGCACCGGCGCGAAGGTCGTGCGCACCTCGAGGAAGACCGCGTTCGCGTCGTCGAAGCGGCCGTTGCGGAGCAGCAGGTTTCCACGGAGGACCTGCGCGTCCGGGATCAGGTGGCTGTTGGGAGCCGCCACGGAGAGCACCTCGAGGGCCCGCTCGGCCCGAATCGAGTCACCCAGGCGAATGAACACCCAGGCGATCTCGTAGAGGGCGTGGGCGAAGTGCTCGGAGGTGCGGGGGACCGACTGGTAAGCCTCGATGGACTGCTGCAGCTGGTCGGTCTCGTAGTAGAGGCGGCCGAGCGCCAAGTAGGTGAGGTCGACTACGGAGCGCTGCTCGGGGGTGGTGGCCTGGGTGCTGAGCACCTGACGGAACGCCTCGATGGCGCGCGGAAACTCGGCACGGAGCGAGTGGACCACGCCGATGAAGTACTGGCTCTGCAGGTGGTACGGGCTGGCTGCCGGCACCTGGGTGAACGCCACGCGCGCCTCTTCGAGGCGACCGGTGTCCACGCGCACGCCACTGCCCTCGACCAGGACGTCCGACGACGGAACGGCCATGCTGTAGAGGTACTTGGCGCGGAAGTAGAGCGAGTGGGCCGCGAGGTCGCTGCTGGGGAGCTGGCTCAGCTGCTGGAAGTACGCGTCCACGCCGTCGAAGTCGCGGACGTGGATGGCGATCTCGATGAGGCGGCCGAGGCTCTGCTGCGTGTACGGGCGAAAGCCGGACTCGCTGGCCCGCGAGAGGACTTCGCGGAAGCGCGTACGGGCCCCGAAGTGGTCGCCGAGGTGGAAGAGCGACTCACCCAGCTGGAACAGCGCGTCGGGATAGGCGCGGTGCTGCGGGTAATTGTCAACGATGTCCGAGAAGATGATGCTCGCCTGGAGGTAGTCCTCCATGCGGAAGTAGAGCTCACCGTTGGTGAGGCGCTCCTCGACGTACGTCGGGCTCCGCAACGCGCTGCGCTGCAGCGGCTGCTGCAGCAACGAAGTCGCGCGACTATCGATTTCGTTGATCTCCCGGGTGACTTCCTCGACCGACTGAGCGCTGACGCTCAGCGGGCCACTGAAGACCCCCAACAGACCGAACAGACTGATCGCCCGCGCCCCCCGTGACACATACCCGCGTTTACGCTGACGTTGCGCGGGTGCTGTCGCGAGGGCCGAGGACGACGTCGACGTCGTCCTCTTCGACATCATTCAGCTGCCTCTTCCGCCGCGGCACGAGCGGCTGCTCGATCCTGAACGCGCTCCAAGTAGCGAATCGCGGGGCGCTCCTCGAGGGGCGCGGTGGGCCCGCCCTTCTCGTAGGCGATGACGCGCAGGGCCACCATGCGGCCCTCGGGTGCGGTGAAGGAGTAGCTCGAGCGCACCTTGAAGCGGTAGCCCTTGAGGTACGAGAAGATGCCGTAGCCGTGACCGCGGTACTCCAAGTTCACGCTGAGGCTGTGCTCGCCGGGCACGATGTTGCCGTCGTAGACCGAGAACTCTTCCTGCGAGGCCAGCGAGCCCTCTTCGTCGGCGCGATTGAAGACCGGGGCGCCGTCGAGGGCATACACGGCCTTCACCATGCGGTAGCTGGAGGACATCTGGTTTTCGTGGGTGATGACCACCTGCGAGCCTGCCACGACCACGCCCAGCACGGTCTCCGCCAGGAGCGACAAGCGCGTCTTGGAGCGGAAGATCTGCTCCTTGAGCTCGTTGATGCGCTGCTCCAGGTCGCGGAGGCGCACGGCGTAGGCGCCTGCGTCCATCGGACGGTCGTCAGCCGGGGCGGCGGTGGTCACCGCCACGTCTGCACCCGAATCATCCGTTCCAGCGCCAACCGCGGCGCCCCCACCGGCGGGCTGCGCCAGGGTCTGGGTCAAGGGAGCGAGCGTCAGGAGGAACGCTGCGACAACATTTAGGGCACGAAATCCGCGCATGGTCTTGAGTCCCCTCAATTAGAGGCGTGGGGCGGGGTATTCCCCCCAGAACTACGTTTCGGGCTTATAGCAATCGGCATTTCTTAGGTCAACGACGGCAAGCACGTGCCGTCGCCGTCGACCCACCGATCGATTTGTAGGGAACTGTAGCACGCATCGTTCGTCGGTTACCATCCTCCTTCCGCGCGCCCCGAGTACTTTCCCGGCCCTTCCGCCGGCGTGGCAGCCGAGACCCTTCATCAGTCCAGTGCGTCTCTCTCCTCCATACATCCCCGGGGTCGGGCCCAAGAAGGCCAGCCGGCTGTCGAGCTGGCCTGACGGGGCGCATCCCCCGAGCTCCCACTCATGGCAGCACAATTCACTGAACCTGGACCGGTTTGGGGGGCGGGAAGCACGCCGTCGGTCTGGGTGTTGGCGATGACCATGCACCAGCCACCAGGTAGCGACGAGCGACTCCTGGCGGCGTTCCTGCAAGGAGATGCCGAGGCGTTCGAGACGATCGTCACGCGCTACCGCTCTCCTCTCTACAACTTCCTGCTGCGCTCGGTGCGCGATCCCCAGGCAGCCAGCGACCTGCTCCAGGAGGTGTTCCTGCGGGTCATCCAGCGTGCGGACAAATTTCACGGAGGCGCGAAATTCTCCACGTGGATCTTCACGATCGCCCGCAACCTGTCCATCGATCACGCGCGCCGGATGCAGCACCGGCGTCATCGGTCGCTGGATGCGCCGCTCGGGCCCAACGATGCGCCCGAGGCCGGCGGTGTCGCGCTGGGCGACCGGGTGTCGAGCGCCGACGTGGGCGGCGAGCGCGCCGTGGACTCCGCCGAGATCCAGCGGCGCGTGGCCGTGGCGGTGGAGGCCCTGCCCAGTGAGCAACGGGAGGTGTTCCTCATGCGTCAGCTCCAAGGCCTTCCTTTCCAAGACATCGCCGACGTGGTGGGGGTCCCCGTGAACACCGTGAAGAGCCGCATGCGCTACGCGCTCGAGCGGCTTCAGCAAGCGCTGGCGGACTTCGAGGACCACCTCGAGGACTCGAGGTGAAGCGATGAGTGAGTGCGAACGCTGTCAGGAACGACTCGTGGAGTGGGTGAGCGATGAGCTCGAGGGCGCCGAGCGGCGCGCTGTGGCCGACCACCTCGCCGACTGCGAAGTGTGCCCCACGGTGGAGGCCCACCTGCGGATGGGCATGCAGCTCGCCGCGCGACTGGGCGTCGAGGACCCCCCCGGTGCGGTGACGGCGGCGGTCATGAAGGCGGCGCGCGAACGGTGTGGCGAAGACACGGCGGCCACCACGTTCTCGGCCTCCATGCTGCCGCTGCCCACCGCCGGTTTCTGGGGGCGCGTGCGTCTGTTCGTGGTCCGCCCCCAATTCGTGATGGGTACGGTGATGCTGCTCGCCGTGGTCTTCGGGGCTTGGTACGTGCCGCGCCGCGTGGAGATCAGCCAGACCGCGACCGCGGCGCCCGGCACGGCCGCTCCCGGCGAGAGCGCGCCAGTCGTTCCCGACGCCGCGTCCACGGACGAGTCGCTGGCCGTCGTGGCCGAGGACGACCGCGAGGGGACCGAGCCCGGCGTCGCTCCGGCCCTGCCCTCCACGGAAGCCCGGCTCGAGCGCGGCCTGCAGGCATTCGGTCGCAGCGACTACGTGGCGGCCATCGACGAGCTGAACGCCGTGGTGTCCGCGCCCGATGTCAGCGACACCGCCTGGACGACGGGCACGCATCATCTCGCGCGGAGCTATCGACGGCATGGAGACTGCGAGTCGGCCACCCGCCGGTACGAGCAGCTCTTCCGACGCAGCCCGACCTACCCCCAGATCCACGGGGCCATGCTGGAAGCCGGCGCCTGTTACCGCGAGTTGGGTGACGCGGCCCGGGCGCGCGAGCTGCTCGAGTTGGTGGCGCAGGACCCTGCGACCCGTGACGCCGCGCAAGCCGAGCTTTCGCTGCTGGGCAACGACACGCGGACGCGACGACCGTCGCGGACTCCGGCCCCCACGCGCACCCAAGCGGACCGGTCACCGAGCCTGCGGCCCCAGGGCTACCACGACGCTCCGCACTGACGTCGGTCAGCGCAGGAGGCCGCGCAGCGCGGAGGGGATCCGGCTCGCGCGAGCGACACGCGACCCCGCGGCCGCGAGCGCGAGGGTGGTCGCCTCCGCGAACGTGGCGACCACCGTCAGCTGCGTGACGTCCACGTCGCCCAGCTCTTCGAGCCAGCGCGCGTCGAGCCCGCAGAAGACGCAGGTGATGCCGAGCGTGCGCGCCAGCTCCTCGGCCGTCAGCACGGCTCGTGCGCGGCGCGGCGTGGGGGCGGCCAGCGGGTTCAGGTCCACGATGCACGCGCGCGCGTCTTGCCGGAAGAGCGCACGACCCAGCTCCTCGATGGTGGCGACGATGGCGTCGGCCGTGAGGTCGCCGACCAAGCGCAGCACCACCACGCCCGGGGCGAGCGTGAACGGGGCGACCGACTGCTCGTGCGTGCGCCGTACCCGCTTCTCGATGGCTTCTTCGCGACCCCGCACGTAGCCCTCGAGGCACACGGCCTGGAGCGCGTCTTCGAAGGTACCGGTGGGCTGCGCGCCCTCGGCGCGGAAGGCGGCCAGCAGCGCGGGCACCACGCGGAGCACTGGCGTGGGGGTGGCGCCCATCAGCGCGAGCGCCCGGCCCAGCAGCGTCACCATCGCGAGGCTCTCGTGGTGCTCGAGCGACGAGGCGTCACTGGCGCGGTCGGTGCCCAAGCCGAACAGCAGCGCGTGGATGGCGGGCCTGGCTTCGAGGGCGAGCTCGACCTTGATCTCGGGGCGCAGCGAGATGCTCGCGAGCCCTTCCTGCTCGAAGCGCGCGAGGATGCGCTCGGCCAGCGCCTCGGGATCTTCGTCGTGTGGCAGCGGACTCACCGGGAGAGTCTATCGGGCCGCTCGGAGCACGTCCGCTTCCTGCAAAAAACTCACGCGGCGGCGCGGCGCGGGCGTACACCCAGGACATGAGCGTCATCGTCCAGAAGTACGGCGGAAGCTCCGTGGCCGACGTCGAGAAGATTGGGCTCGTGGCCGACCGCATCTGCACCGCGCGTGACGAAGGGTACGGCGTGGTGGTGGTGGTGTCGGCGATGGGGAAGACCACGGACGAGCTGCTGGCGCTGGCGCGCCGCATCGACCCGAACCCCCCTCGCCGAGAGCTGGACCTGCTGCTGTCCACCGGCGAGCGCATCGCGATGACGCTGCTGTCGATGGCGCTGCAGCGTCGTGGATGCGACGCGATCTCGTTCACGGGCAGCCAGAGCGGCATCCTGACGAACGACTGGCACTTCGACGCCAAGATCCTCGAGGTGCGACCCGTGCGCATCCTGGACGAGCTGGCCCGCGGGCGCGTGGTGATCGTCGCGGGCTATCAGGGCATGAGCTACAAGCGCGAGGTCACGACGCTGGGCCGCGGCGGGAGCGACACCACCGCGCTGGCCATGGCCGCGGCGCTCGCCGCACGCGCTCTCGCACCGACGCCCCTTCGCGGTGGTGGGACAAGCCGGGGTAGCGCGGGTGTTGGTGAGCGGGAGCGACCGCGAGCGCCGCATTGCGCTCCAGGCGACGCGCGCCATGGGGCTGTCTCCCTTCGAGGAGAACCGGGCCGAGGGCATGACCGAGCTCCGGCTCGCGACGGCCCACGCGCCGGACTGGGGTCGCACGCGCGAGGCCCTCGTGGCTCAGCCCGGCATCTCGGTGGAAGAGGGGGTCGCCCGCGTGAGCCTGGTGGGCGGCTCCGCCGAGGTGCAGCGCGCCGGCCTGCGCGCGACCCTGGCCGAGGCGGGCGTCGGTGTGCTGGACGTGGGCGTGGACACTCGGGCGGAGCGGGTCTCCGCGCTGGTGACGGCGAGCTGGACGACGCGGTGAGAGCCCTCCACCGAGGAGTGGTCCACGACGTGGACTTCGGCGATTGAATGACGCAAGCAGATCGGTAGTCTGAGCAGACCATGCGCTGCTCCACCACCGCCCTCCGCTCCTCGACCCTGCTTGCCATCGCGCTGCTGGCGCTGGGCGCTTCGGGGACTCGAACGCACGCGCAAGAGGGCAGCGGTGGCGGTGGCCCCGCCGCGCCCGCTCGGCAAGGCCTGCGCATCCGGTTCGCCGCCATCGACGGCCAGGCGGGGGTGGATGGCAACGCGTTCCTGCTGTTCTCGTCGCGTCGCATCTCCTTGGACACGCCCGCGAGCCCCTGCTCGGGTGGGCACGTGGTGCGCGCAGAGGCACGCGGGTCGCGAGGCTTGGTGCGCAAGGTGGAGCTCACGCTGCACCTCCGCGACCGCGGCGAGCTGCCCATCCGCGCCGACGGCTGCCCGCGCGCGGAGCTGCGGGCCGAGCTGGAGGACGGCACCGTGCTCACCGGGGGAGAGGGCACCGTCGCGGTCCAGGCCACCGGGTCGAGCCCGGGAGACACGGTGGCTGCGACCTACTCGTGGACGGCCACGCGCGGCGGAGCGCCCTTCCCCATGCGCGGCGAGTTCAACTTCCACCTTCCCTGAAGGGCCCGTCAAGAAGCGAGGCCACGCAGCACGCCGGCGAGCTGCGACACGCTCGGGAACGCCGTGATGCGCAGCTCGAGCGCGCATCCCTGGTCTTCCGTCAGGACCTCCTCCGCCTGGTGCGGCACGGCACGGCGCAGCGCCTCGAGCTGAGCCTCTTCCTCGGGGGTCGGCTCGCGGGTCACGCCGAACCAACGCCGCAACCGCGGGAACGAAGGGAGGTCGGCTTCCGGGTCGTGGCGCCGCCAGCGCACCGTCAGCACGTCGAGTTCGTCGTCGGTGCGCACGCTCACCTCGACCGATGCGCCGCCGAGCACCAAGAGCTGGCTCGCGTTAGGGCGCACGGCGGTCCCCTGGCTGCCCGACGAGCGATAGCCCACTCCGCGGAGCTCGGCCTCGAGCGTGCGCAGCCCCGCTTCGAGCGTGCGCTGACGAAGGCGAGACGCGCCCTGCGCCGGCAGGACAGGGCACTCGAGGGTTTGCGACGCGGTGCCGTCCCGCGCGACGGACCGCAACGTCAACGTCGCGGCCGGCACCCCGTCGAGCGTGCGCTCGTGAACGCTGGCGAAGTGGTAGCGCTGCGCGAAGTACACGGAGTCCATTGGCCCCGGGACACCGTCCACCACGAGCTCCGGCGCGTCGGCCGACATGCCCAGCAGCCGAACGCTGCCATCGCTTTGGCACGGGACCGCCACCTTGAAGCCGCGCTCCGACCACAGGACGCGTGGCGTCACGCCGTCACGCCGAGCGCCGAGCACCGTGTACGGCTTCACGCGCGTGGTGCCGCGAGCGTCCAGCACGCACGCCATGGTCTGCCCGTTCTCCAGCAGCAGGGCGGCGCCGACCTGCTCGCCCACCCACTCGAGATCCACGTGCACCACCGGAGCGGGGACGCGCAGGCGAACGTCGCGAACGTCGTCCGGTCCCACGTAGAGAACGCCCAGCACGGGATCGGGCAGCGCGTAGAGCACCAGCATGCGGTCGCCCGACAGCGCCGCCTCGACCGCCTGGACATCGCCGCGGCTCACGGTCGTGCGGGTGAGCGTTGGCGCCGGCTGGGCGGCGTCCTCGTCCACGCGCGTGGGCCAGTCGCTCCACGCGAGGCCGTCAGCGTCCGCGAGCACCACACGCGCTGCACGGCCATCGGAGGCGAGGGCCACGTGGCGAGCGGGTCCGAGCGCCAGCGGCGGGTGTTGGCCGTCGCCCTGCTGCGCGAACGCGCCGGCCGCCGTGGTGAAGGCCACGTGAGGAACCCCGCCCACGAGGCGCACGCGGGTCTCGCCGCTCGCGTGCTCGTCGTCCGGCCCGAGAAAGACCGACGACTCCGTGCGCTGCGCGTTCGCCGCTCGCGCCCTGGCGAGCATGGGCCCCGCGTCCAAGCGCGCGCCGAGGACCCACCCCTCCATGCCGAGCCGGAACGAGCAGGCCCGCTCCGTCATGACTCGGCGGCGCGCCCCGCCGTCAGCTCGATCAGCCTGTCGATCAAGAAGCTGCTCTGCTCTTGCGCCTCCTCCGTGAACTCACCGAAGAAGTTGCGCACCTCGTCGAACACGGCGTCGAAGCGCGCTTGGTCGCGCTGCGCGAGGATCTCGGCGATCTCGCGCGCGCTGTCCTGGAACGCGCTGGTCACCGCGGCCGTGCTGGGGTTCATCATCTCGATGGCGCCGTAGAGCGCAGGCGACTGAGCGAAGTGTCGCGCCGCCACGTAGGTCTCGAGCAGGTACGCCGGCGACGTGAAAGCGAGCGAGTCCTCGAGGGGAATGCCGAGGCGACTGAGCGCGAGCCCGAGCACCTGGGTCTGGTAGTGGTTCAGCACCTGCACCACCGACATCATCTTGTCGTGGTGCTGCGGGGTGGCCTCCGACACCGTGAACCCGCGAGCGCGCAGCGTCTGGGTGAGCCAGTCCCACCAGGCGTCGCCACGACCGCGGCAGACCACCACCCGCTGGCCCTGGAACGTGTGCACGCCCGGACCGAACATGGGGTGCGTCCCGACCACGCTGGCCTCGGTGGACGCGAGCATCACGTCGAGCGGCATCTGCTTGACCGACGTGACGTCCATCAAGAGGCCGTCCTTGCGCACGTGCGGGCCCACCTCACGGATGACCGCCTCGGTGGCCTGGATGGGCACGCTCACGATGACCACGTCCGCGCGCTTCGCCGCGTCCACGGCCGAGAGCGACGTGTCGAGGTCGCTGACCAGCACGGTGTGCCCGAGGTCGGCGAACATGCGGTGCAGCACACGACCCATGCCGCCGTGCCCGCCGAGGACGGCGATGGTCTTGGCCTCCACGTGCAGCGGGACCTCGGCGCGCAGGCTGGCCTGGTGGTCGCGGCTGGCCAGCATCAGCAGACGCCAGATGGACTCGATCACGGATGGCGGCAGCCCCAGCTCCTCCGCGAAGGCCTTGCGGTCGGCCAAGATGGCGCGCTCGCGCCCCAGGTCACGGATGCGCACCGCGTTCTGGCGCTTGTGGGCAGCGATCTCCGCCACCACCCCCATGCGCTGCGACAACAGCTTCAGCACGTCGCGGTCCAGCGTGTCGAGCGTGTCACGCAGCTCGGAGAGGGAGTGGTCTCGAGAATCGGGTGGGTGGTTCGACATGGCGCGCCGAAGGGGACCATAATCCCACGCAATCGTGATCGCCATGGGCAAGGGGCGGCCCGCGGGACCGACAAGGCGTGCATGGATCCCCGTTCCGTCCTCCTCGGTCTGCTCGAGCTGATCGCCCCCTTGCGTTGCCCGGGCTGCGACCTCCGGGTGGATCGCGACTCCGACGCCGACCTTCCGCTCGATCCGCACGCGAGCGCGTTCTGCGACGCGTGCTGGCCGGCCCTCGAGCTCTTCCCCGGCGTCGAAGCCGTGTACGCCTATGGCGGCCCGCTGGCCGACGCCATCAAGCGCCTCAAGTACGACGGACGCATGGACACGCTCAGCGGGCTCACGCGCCTGATGGAGCGCGCCTACCCGAGCGTGGTCGGCACGGTGGACATGGTCGTGTCGGTGCCGCTGCACCCCCGGAAGCGCATCGCGCGCGGCTTCGACCAGTCGGCCCTGTTGGTGCAGCCGCTGGCCAAGGCGCTGGGCGTGCCGCTGCGTCGCAACGTGCTGCGCCGCGTGCGCGACACCCCGGCCCAGGCGCACTTGGACGCCGAGGCGCGTGACCGCAACGTGCTGGGCGCGTTCGAGGGCAAGGGGCTGCGAGGAGAGCGCGTGCTGCTGTTCGACGACGTGCGCACCACCGGGGCCACCCTGGACGCTGCGAGTGCAGCGCTCTTCGAAGCCGGCGCCGGCAGCGTGGTGACGCTCAGCCTGGCGGGCCGCGTCTAGGACACAGAAACGAAGTGGCGCCCCCGGCACGATTCGAACGTGCGACCTTCGGCTTAGGAAGCCGCTGCTCTATCCTGCTGAGCTACGAAGGCGAGGGCGCGGTCTTACCACGCTCCGCGAGCGTCTGCACCCGTCAGTCGGACCACTCGAACGACTCGAGGTGGTTGCGCAGGGCGCTGATGTTGGGGAAGCGCCGCGCGATGAGCGAGGCCTGCATGCCACAGCAGATGTACTTGATGTGGTCGCTCGCCTTGCTGTAGTGCCTGCGCCCGCCGATGCACTGGTAAAGGATGCGCACGGCGTCCAGCACGTCGAGGCGCCGCAGGCGCTTGCTGGGGCGCCCGCGGTCGTAGAAGTCCAGGAGCCGCAGGTTCAGGTAGATGCCGGTCTGCTGCACGAGGATGTTCTGCGAGTGCACGTCCCCGTGGTACTCGCCCACCGCGTGAATCCGCTCGAGCCCGCGCGCGATGTGGTGCAGCAGGTTGAGGGCCATGAACGGGTGCAGGCGGCGGCCCGCCTGCTGCTGGATGAAGGTCTCGAGCGGCACCCCATCGAACAGGTCGGAGATGAGGCAGAGCACGCTCTGCCCGCGCACGTCCACCCGCATGGTGTGGTGGTAGTGCAGCGCGATGGGGCAGTGCTGCAGCTTGTCCAGCTTGCGCGCGCTCCACACGACCTGCTTGCCGGCCTCGGTGGGGGGCAGGAAGAAGAGCTTGGCCGCGCGGTGCACGCCGGTGGAGCGCTCCTTGATTTGGTAGACCTCGCCCTCGCTCCCAGCGCCGAGCTTCTGGACCACCTTGTAACGTTCCCCGAAGACGCTCCCCGTGGTCAGCTCGAATCCTCGGCGCGGCGGCATCAGTCCTCGAGCACGAACGTCACCTTGAGGTTGACGCGGTACGAGGCGATCTTGCCGTTCTCCACGTGGACCTTCTGGTCCTGCACCCAAGCGCTGCGGACGTTCTTGAGGGTCTTCACGGCGCGGGCGACGCCCTGCTGCACGGCGTCGTCGAAGCTGACGTCGGACGACGCGATGATCTCGGTAACTCGGGCGACGGACATGGGGTTCTCCTCGGCTTCTCTGTGGGTGGGCGTTCTCCCCGGAAGCGAGTGCGGACCCTACCGGAGTCTCGCCGGGTCCTCAATATCCAAAGACGTGCAGCTGGCGGGCGCGGTCACCGGGTTGCAGCGCGAGGGCGTGCCTCCGGGAATCTCGACGAAATACGCCATGTCGTCGCGCGGAGCGGGCACGTCGGTGCTGATGATCTGGGCCCCCGACGCCAGCGCCTCCTCGAGTTCGTTGGTGCCGTCCTGCAGCAGCTCCGAGATGCCGTCCGAGAACACACGCACCAGGTAGCCGGCCTCCACGGCCGCGCGCGCCTCGGCCCCCGGCGAGTTGACGATGCGCACGGCCGACCACGCGTCCCCGGGCTCGGAATCCGCGAAGATCTGGCGCCCGGCCAGGCCCGCGCCCGCGTTCGCGTACGTCACGCAGTCGTCGCGCCCGCAGTCCAGGAAGAAGAGGACGCGTCCGCGGGTCTGGGCCAGCGTGGGCCACCCGTCACCGGTGACCGCGGCGTCAAGCGTGGGGTGTGAGCCCTGGACCTCGTCGGGGGTGATGACCTCGGTGGCCTCGAAGACGCTCAGGATCTGGTCGTCGAGGGCATCGAGGGCCGCCGGGCGGTCCCCCGAGTCGGCGGCGGGCAGCGTCTTCGGTTCGATCTGGATGAAGATCGGGTGGTGCCCGGGGTTCTGCCGCGACCAATCACGCACCTCGGTCAGGCACGCCACGAAGGTGGGGCACGTGGACACGTCGTCGAAGCGCGGCAGGTGATAGACGTTGAACGAGCTGGTGGCCGGGTCCCAGTGCACGTCGATCTCGACCTTGCGGACGCCCTGCTCCTCGAACTGTTGGCTGAGCGGCACGTGCGTGTAGCTCCACGAGGGCCCCGCCGAGGCGGGCTGCACGTGATAGCTGTTGTGGGTGCCCTCGCACTGCAGGTGATTCAACCGCAGGACGTCGTCCATGGGGTGAACGGGGTCGTTCGCCGGGTCCCCACAGGACGAAAGCAGCAGCCCGAGGGTGGCGAACACGTGGCTCGGAGACGGGCGCAGGGCGAAGCGTGACGCACCAGCGAAG
>CAZEAA010000060.1:0-21471 GCA_964510015.1 uncultured Sandaracinaceae bacterium | reverse complement strand
CCCTGGTGCACCTCGATGCCCAGCGCCTCGAGCTTGGCGGCCGCTTCGATCAGCGGCTCGGGGCGACGACCGCAGATGGCCACCTTGGCGCCCAGCCGGCCGAGCTCCTCGGCCAGCAGCAGGCCCATGCCCGTGCCACCGCCCGTCACGATCGCGACGTCACCTTCGAACAGACCCGGCCTGAAAATGCTCTCCATGCTTCCTCACAATGAATGACGATTCATTCAGGGATAGAGTAGGGGCAGCCGCCCCGCGTTGCAAGGCGGTCGGTTGGGCAGCGTGCGGCGATGCGCCGCGGCCGGCATCAGGTGCCCGGCGTGATGCGCTCGCGGCCGCCCACGTAGGGACGCAGCGACTCGGGGATGATCACCGAGCCATCGGCCTGCTGGTTGTTCTCGAGCAGCGCCACCAGCGTGCGGCCGATGGCCAGCCCCGAGCCGTTGAGCGTGTGCAGCAAGCGCGGCTTCTGCTTGGGCGCTGGGCGATAGCGGGCCTTCATGCGGCGCGCCTGGAAGTCACCGAACCACGAGCAGCTGGAGATCTCGCGGAACATGTTCTGCGAGGGGATCCACACCTCGATGTCGTACGTCTTCTGGGAGCCGAAGCCCATGTCGCCGGCGCACAGCTGCACCACGCGGTAGTGCAGACCGAGGCGCTTCAGGATCTCCTCGGCGTGGGCCGTGAGCTTCTCGTGCTCGGCCTCGGCTTGCTCGGGCGTCACGAAGCGCACCAGCTCCACCTTGTCGAACTGATGCTGGCGGATCATGCCCCGCGTGTCGCGCCCGTGGGCCCCGGCCTCGCTGCGGAAGCACGGCGTGTAGGCGCAGTAGGCCAGCGGCAGGTTCTCGGCCTCGAGGATCTCGTCGGCGTGCAGGTTGGTGACCGGCACCTCGGCCGTGGGGATCAGGTACAGCTCGTGACCGCTCGCGTCGCTCTCGGCCTCCCAGTCCGCGTCCTTCGCGATCTTGAAGAGGTCCTTCTCGAACTTGGGCAGGTTGCCCGTGCCGCGCAGCGCGCTGTCCTTCACCAGCGCGGGCACCCACACCTCTTGGTAGCCGTGCTCGTCCGCGTGGATGTCCATCATGAACTGCAGCAGCGCGCGCTCGAGCCGTGCGCCCATGCCGCGCAGCACCACGAACCGAGCGCCGCTCAGCTTGGTGCCGCGCTCGAAGTCGAGGATGCCCAGCTTCTCACCGAGGGCCACGTGGTCGAGGGGCGTGAAGCCCAGCTCCGGGCGCTTCCCGTGCACGCGCAGCTCCACGTTGTCGTGCTCGTTCTTGCCGTCGGGCGTGCTGGGCGCAGGCAGGTTGGGCAGGTTCAGCAGCAGCGCCTCGAGCTCGGCCTCACCGGCTTCGGCGGCCTGCTCCGACGCCTTGATGCGGTCGCCCAGCGCGCGCAGGGCCTCGCGCTTCTCGGCGAATTCGGCCGAGCGCTTGTCCGCCACCTTGGCCATCTCCGCGCTCTCGCGGTTGAGCTGCTCGCGCAGCGCGTCGGTCTCCATGATGGCCGCGCGGCGCGCCTGAGCCAGCACGGCCAGGCGGTCCAGCAGGGCCTCGTCGGAGAAGCCGCGACGGGCGAGCCCGGCTTTGACCTCGGGCAGGTGTTCGGTGACGAAGCGCGGATCCAGCATGCCGGCGGGTGTACCGCGCAGCAGGCCCCGAAACAAGCAGCCCAACCGTCTCGTCCACGTAGTCGTGGTCGTGGTCGTTGACGTGCTCGTGCTCGTGCTCGTGTTCGTGCGCGCACGAGGCGTCCCGGCTGGGGACCACTCCATCCGTGATCCCCGGCGCGACTACAGCCGAGGGCCCCTCGGGTCGCCATCCCTGGCGACGTCTACGTGTGCGGTCACGAGCACGAGCAGGAGCACGTCAACGAGCATGCATACGCATACGACCACGACCACGACCACGTACGACTACGTAGACGTCCTCGTACGCATAGGTCGACGGCGACGCCCCCCGACGACCACCCTCAGTAAAGGTCCTCGTCCTCCAGGCTCGGCAGCGGCAGCGGCTTCGGCAGCGGCAGCGCGCCCACCTCGTCAATCCGCTCCCCCAGCTCCGCGATGTCGAAGCAGCGCACCACGGCGCGCTCGAAGTCGGCCACCACGAAGCCCGGGGAATCATCCCGCCGCAGCGTGCCGGCGTTGACCACCACCAGGCCCTGGAAGCGCCGCACCATGCGCTCGTGCGTGTGCCCGGCCAGCATGTACTGCACCCCGGGGTCCAGCATCAGCTCGCGCAGGGCCTCGATCTGCAGGTCGTAGCCGCGCGTGGTGCTGCGCAGGAAGGACTCGTCGTCTTCGCCCACGGCGTGGCAGAGGATGGCGCCGCCCGCCACGGTCTCGAGGCGCTGCGTGCGGGGGAGCGCTTCCAGCGTGGCCCGGTTCTCGGGGCGCAGCGTGGGCGTGCAGTTGGCCAGGTGGCGCATCTCGTCGTGCAGGAACCAGCGCTCGTGGTTGCCCGCCACGGAGATCACCCCGCGGTCGCGCAGGATCTCGAGCGTCCGGTCGGCGTCCCCCACCCCATCCACGATGTCGCCCACGCACAGGCTGGCGTCCACGTTCAGGTGCGCGTCGGCGTAGTCCAGCACGCGCTGCACGCTCTCGGACTCGGCGTGGACGTCGCCGAGCATCAAGAGCCGAGCGTAGGGGCGTGCCTCCTTCGACATGGGGCCGCATCCTACGCCATCGGATCTCCGAACGTTAGTCGCGAGGGCGCTTCCCGAGGTATGAAGGCGCATGAGCCGAGTGCCCATCGAACGTGACGTGCCCCTGGCCGGGCGAACCACCCTCGGGCTCGGGGGACCCGCGCGCTACCTGGCCCGCGCCACGGAGGACGCGCACATCCTGCAGGCCGTGCGGCACGCCGCCGACCGTGGGCTCCCCCTGGCGTTGCTGGCGGGCGGGTCCAACACCATCGTGCTGGACGAGGGGTTCCGGGGGCTGGTGCTCTCCATCGAGACCACCGGCCATACACTGGCTCCGATGGACGACGGACGCGTGGCGTTCCGCGTGAAGGCCGGGACGCCCTGGCCGGAGGTCGTGAGCCTCAGCGTGGCGCAGGGTCTGGCCGGTCTCGAGTGCCTCGCCGGCATTCCCGGCAGCACGGGGGCCACGCCGGTCCAGAACGTGGGCGCCTACGGGCAGGAGGTGGCGGACACGCTGGTGGAGGTGCGCGCGCTCGACCGCAGCACCCTCGACGAGGTGACGTTCACGCGCGACGCCTGCGAGTTCGCCTATCGCAGCAGCCTGTTCAAGCGCGACCCCCACCGCTACGTGGTGCTGGAGGTGACCTTGGCGCTCACGCCCGGTGGACCGCCTGCCGTGCGCTACGCCGAGCTGGAGCGCGCCATGGCAGCGCTGTGCCCCGACGGGCGGCCCAGCCTCCAGCAGGTGCACGACACGGTGATCGCGCTGCGCCGCGCGAAGGGCATGGTGCTCGATCCCAGCGACCCCGACTCGCAGAGCGCTGGCTCGTTCTTCACGAACCCCATCGTGTCCGCGGGCGAGGCGCAGCAGGTGCGCGAGCGCGCCATCGCCGCGGGTCTGGTGACCGACGGAGCCCAGGTGCCCAGCTGGCCCGAGAGTGGAGAGCGCGTGAAGCTGGCCGCGGGCTGGTTGATCGAGCGCGCGGGCATCCAGAAGGGGCTGCGCCGAGGAGCCGTGGGCGTGAGCAGCAAGCATGCCTTGGCGCTGGTGCACCACGGTGGCGGCACGACCGCCGAGCTGCTGGCGCTGGCCGAGGAGGTGGCCGCGGGGGTGCAGGAGGTCTTCGGGGTGCGGCTGGAGCGCGAGCCGCAGGTGCTCACGGGCGTGCTGGCTTAGGGCGCGTCGCCGTCAAGGACCACGACCACGACCACGACTACGACCATGGAGGCTTCGCGGACTCTTGATCAGAGTGGCATGGACGCGTCGGGCCCGCCGACGGGCAACGACATGAGCGCGGCGCTGCTGTCCTCGGCGGCGACGGCGGCGCAGAACTTCGCGTTGCGGCGGCTGCCCAGGTCGGTGACGCGGGCCAGGCTGGAGCCGCCGCTCTCGAGGCGCTCGTCGTCGTCGGCCACGCACTCGTAGCCGTTGCGGCAGCTCGAGCGGCAGCGGGACATGCAGTAGGTGGCCGTGGTGCGGCTGGGCTCGAAGCGCCACTCCACGCAGACGCCGCCGTTGGGGCACGAGTCCGGGTCGCAGCCCTGCACGGTGCAGTAGCCACCCGGCTGGGCGGTGTCGCAGATGCGGTCGCCGTTGACCGAGCAGTCCGTGGACACCGAGCACTTGTCCCCGATCTCCGGCGCGCATCCGGCGACGGACAGCAGCCCGAGCGCCAGCGCCAAGAGAGCGGAGCGAGCAGGGGGGCGCGGGAGCGAGGGGAGGGCTGGGGTTCGGGAGACGCGAAGCACGGCGGGACGGTAGCAGTACGACAAAGGCGCCGCCATCCGAGGATGACGACGCCTTTTTCAGGGTCTCCGGTGGCCCCGCGAGGGGCCCGTGGAGGTCAGCGCTTCTGGTACAGGCTGAGGCCGCCCACGTACAGGAAGCCCACCATGAAGAGGATCAGGAAGGGCACGCTGATGTAGTTGCCCGTGGCGATGGCCAGGCCGATGGTGACCACGAAGTAGAGGCCGAAGCCCACCTCGAGCAGCGAGTGCATGGACCAGTTGCCGCGGTAGGCGGCCTTCTTCCAGGTGGGGCGCTTGCTGGTGTTCTCGATGCCGTGCTTGGGGGTGCGGACGAAGGTGATGTCCTTGCCGAACAGGCCCTCGATGACCGCGCGGGCGTTGTTGATGCTGAGCCCGATGCCGATGGCCATCATCATGGGGAGGCGCTTCACGGCCGCGAGCCAGCCGCCGTAGAGCTCCTTCTGGGTCACCAGGTAGAACACGCAGATGGAGCCGCAGGTGGAGAGGAAGAGCGGCACGTCCAGGAGCAGGAGCTCCGGGTGCTGCATGTCCTGGCGCATGAGCATGTTGGGGAGCTGCAGCATGGCCAGCACCACCAGGAACAGGTAGGCGAAGTTGTTGGTGAGGTGGAAGACGCACTCGATCTTCACCTTGAGCGGGATGTCGGCCTTCAAGACCGTCCAGAGCAGCTTGCGCGTGGTCTGCGCCGAGCCCTTGGCCCAGCGGAACTGCTGCGTCTTGAAGCTGTTCATCTCGCAGGGGATCTCGGCGGGCGCCACGGCGTCGGGCACGTAGACGAAGCGCCAGCCCTTGAGCTGCGCGCGGAACGAGAGGTCCATGTCCTCCGTCAGCGTGTCGTGCTGCCAGCCGCCCGCGTCGACGATCGTGCTCTTGCGCCAGATGCCCGCGGTGCCGTTGAAGTTGAAGAAGCGGCCCGAGCGGTTGCGCGCGATGTGCTCGATGCAGAAGTGGCCGTCCAGCATCATGCTCTGGCAGTGGGTCAGCGTGGAGTAGTCACGGTTGATGTGGCCCCAGCGCGCCTGCACCATGCCGACCTTCTCGTCGGTGAAGTGGTGGATCAGGTTGCGGATGATGCTGGGCGTGGGCACGAAGTCCGCGTCGAACACCATGAGGAACTCGCCCTTGGCGACCGGGGTGGCCTCGGCCAGCGCGCCGGCCTTGTAGCCGGTGCGGTCCGTGCGGTGCAGGTAGACCGCGTCGAAGCCGCGCGTGCGCAGCTCTTCCACCTTGGCGGAGGCGATCTGGACGGTCTCGTCCGTGCTGTCGTCCAGCACCTGGATCTCCAGCTTGTTCTTCGGGTAGTCCAGCAGCGTGATGCTCTCGAGCAGGCGCTCGGCCACGTACATCTCGTTGAACATCGGCAGCTGCACCGTGACGACGGGCAGGTCCTCTTCCGCGTACGGCGTGGCCGGCTTGCGGACGTTCTTGCGGTGCTTCCAGTACAACATCAGCAGGTGGCTGCGGTGGAAGCCGTAGATTCCGAGGATGGCGAGCGTGATCAGGTACAGGATGATGATGGCGATTTGCACGAGTAGCTCCGTTGGCCGGACGATGCGTCCTCCTCGGATCCACGGCGACCTGGCAATTGTCATCGACTTGTAATTCGTTGTTCGCGCTTGTGCGCCGGCGTCCTGGCTGACCCAGCGCTGCGCACACCGTGCTGCCGGGTCGGGCATCGTCGGGACAAGTCGCCCCCGAGGGGTCATGCTTGCGCTCCATGAAGCGTCTCACCGAGCGCTGGCCAGCCCTGCGCGCCGTCTTGCTGACCCTGGTGGTGGCGCACGCCGTCGTCTACGGGGTGCAGGTGCCACAGCTCGACGAGGTGCGCCTCGAGCGGGAGTACTGGCGGCCGCTCGTCTCGAACGTCCAAGACCTGACCGACGACACCGAGGCGCAGGCGCGCCAGCGCATCGCCCGGTACAGCACCCAGCTGGCTCGCGCCAAAGCGGTCGTCACGTGGCCCCTCGCCTGGTTCTACGAGGCGCTGTACGGCGGGCAGACCTGGAACATGTTCGCGGGCGCCGAGCCCATGAACTTCGTGCTGCACGTGGAGATGCGGCGCGAGGGCAGCGAGGCGTTCGAGACGCTCTACACGGTGCACGACCCGTCCGCCCAGTTCGAGCGCGAGCGCATCGAATACCGGCGGGTGCACGGCGCCTACATCGCGTTCGACCAAGGCGCGCCGGGTCCCTACTATTCCTTCTGTCGCTGGGTCGCGAAGCGCGTCTTCTTCGCCTATCCGGAAGCCGCGGAGGTGCGCGTACGCATGCGGCGCGTGGACTATCGCGACTATGAAGACCGCGTGGCACACCCCGAGCGCTCGCAGTGGGCCAACGGGGTGCGCGTCACGCGTGAGCGCTTCGAGCGAGACATGCGAGCGTTGCATGACTGACGCCACCTCGGTCACCCCCAGCCGCTTCGCGCGGTACGTCGCGCTGTGGGACGAGCGCGAGCCCGCCACGGCCCTCGCCCTCTTGCGCATCGCCGTGGGCTGCGTGCTCGCGTACGACCTGATCTACCTGGTGTGCCTCGACCTCGAGATCACCATCTTCGGCGCGGCGGGCGAGTACAACCTGGGCTTCGCCGCCAACCTGGACCCCCAGCCGCTGGTCCGCCGGATCTTCGGCGCCGGTCCGCTCGCAGTGCAGGTGGCGGTCTACGGCGGCATCGCGGCGGCCCTCGCGTTCGCGTTCGGGCTGCTGACCCGCGTCTCCGGGGTGCTGGTGCTGGTGACGCAGCTGCAGCTCGCCGCGCTGTACATGGAGGGCGACCGCGGCATCGACGAGCTGCTGCGCTTCGTGGTGGTGATCCTGGTCTTCAGCCGCTGCGGCGCCACCCTCTCGCTCGACTCGCTGATCCGCCACGGAGCGTGGGCGCGGCCGAGCGAGCTGGTCCCCGCGTGGCCACGCTACATGGTGATGCTCCAGCTGGTGTGGCTCTACACCTCGGCGGCCATCTGCAAGGACCACGTGCTGTGGTCCGCGCGCGGCGACTACATGTCGCTGTTCTACATCCTCCGCTATCAGCACTTCGTGCGCTGGGACATGACCGGCGTCCCCGCGTGGGTGACCCAGATCGGGGCGTTCACGAGCCTGTGGTTCGAGGCGCTGGCGGGCACCATGCTGCTGGCCAACTGGCAGCTCCGCCGCGATCCCGCTCTCGAGAAGCGCAGCACGCGTGGTCTGCTGTGGTGGAAGCGCGGCTGGATCCTGACGGGGCTGGGCATGCACACCACGCTCTGGATCGTGATGAACATCGGCATCTTCACCACGGGGATGCTGGCGCTGTACTTCTGCTGGGTGAGCCCCGCCGTGCTGCGGAGCCTGCCGGACACGCGCTTCTTGCGGCCGTTCCGGTTCGTGCCCGCACAAAATGGAAGCGCCCCGGCCACCGTGCCCACGAGCTCCTGAGAGACTCGCGGGACCAGCAGGCGGGGCGCAGCCCGTGGGGTGCCTCGTTCAGCCCGGCGTGCGGCGCGTGACCGACCCGAAGTTCTGTGGCGGCGTGTTGGCCCGCGGCCTCTCGGAGAGGGGCGGCGGCGCGGCCGGGATCTGGCGCGACGTCCCGGCGGCGCGCGGCGTGCTCGGCTGCCCCAGCTTGCTGCGGAGCGCCTCGCCCAGGTCCACCCCGACGGCGGCCTTCACCTGCTCGTTGGCGGCCACCAGCTGACCCGCGAGCGAGCCTCCGCCGCTGGCGTTGTTGCCGTCCTGGCCGATGACCGTGAGGCGGTCGACCTTGATCTCGCCGATGGTGCTGCTCACCTGCTTGAGCACCGGCAGGAGCTTCTGCATCAGGAGCACGTCGCGGCCCGAGCCGCCGCTCTCCGTGTAGGTGCGCGCCAGGTCGGTGAGCACCTGCGCCGTGGCCTTGCCGGCCTCGATGGTGGTGACGGCGGCGGCCTTGGCTTGGGCGATGGCGTCGGCGCAGGCTGCGGTGGCGGGCTGGATGATGTCGCCCTGCAGGCGGAGCTGCACCTGAGCGATGCGCGCCTCCTGCATCTGCACCTCGGCTTGGGCCTGGGCCACGTCGGCCTGGACCGCGGCCAGCTGCTCGGCGATGACGGCTTGGCGGCGCGTGCGGGCGTCGGCGATGCGGCGCTCGTTCTCCTTGCGCGCGATCTCGATGGCGGTCTCGATCTTGCTGACCTCACCGCGCATCTGGCTGGTCCACTTCACCTCGGACGCCTGCGCCTGGGCAGCCGCCTCGGCGATGGCGGCGTCGCGCCGGATGTGGGCGCTGCGCATGCGGCCGATGGCGTTCAGGTAGCCCACCTCGTCCGACACGTTCTGGATCTTGAGGGTGTCCAGCACGAGCCCGATGCGGTTGAGGTCGTGCTCGGCCTCCTCCGTGAGCTTGCCCGCGAAGGCCTCCTTGTCCTGGTTCACCTGCTCCGGCGTGAGCGTGGCGAGCACGCCGCGCAGGTTGCCTTCCAGCGTCTCGCGCGCGATCTGCATGATCTCTTGGCGGCTGCGGCCCAGGAAGCGCTCGAGCGCGTTGTGCAGCAGCGGGAGCTCGCCGGGGATCTTGATGTTGGCCACGCCGTTCACGGTGAGCGGGATGCCGCCCTTCGAGTACGCGTTGGTCACCGACACCTCGATGATCATGTTGGTGAGGTCGATGCGGTCCACCGCTTCGATGATGGGCTTCCGGATGGCCCGGCCGCCCTTGATGATGCGGTAGCCCACGGTGCCGACGGACGACTGCCGCGTGCTGCCCGAGAACACCAACACCTCGTTGGGCTGGCACACGTAGAGCAGGTTGCGGATGACGAAGAGGATGATCAGGAACGCGACCAGCGCGAGCGCGAACAGGACGACCAGAGCAACGATCACGACGCACCTCGCTCGTTCAGGATGGCGGGGATGTTGACGCCCGTGCTCTCGGCCAGGGCTTGCATGACGCGACCGACCATCATGGGATAGGCGGCGGCGTAGCTGGCGAGGCCGCTGCCATCGCCTTGGTCGAGCACGGTGACCTCACCGACCGACACGTCTTGCAGGTTGGACACCACGGTGCCCACCAGCTCTTCGAGGTGCTGGATGACGTAGAGCTCCTTGGCGTGGGGCCCCATGGTGGCCCAGGCCTCGCTCAGCAGGCGCAGCACCTCCACGGCGGCGCGGCCGTTCTCGGCGGTGGGCGCCGCTTCGCCGACCGCCAGGATGGAGCGCGCTTCCAGGTTGATGTTGGCGGGCACCACCACGTCCGCCTGCAGGCGGCGCTCTTCCACCGCGGTGCGCAGCTGGTAGAGCTGCTGTTCGGCTTGGGCACGCGCGGTGCGGGCCGCGGTCTCGGCTTCACGCTCGATGGCGAGGGCGGCACCGTCCAGCTCGGCGCGCACACGGCGCAGCTCGTTCTGCTTCTCGATGGTGGCCGTCTCGGCCATGGCGCGCGAGACCTCGGCCTTCTGGTGAGAGCCCGCCTGCGCGCTGGTGATCTTCTCCTGCGCCTCGTTCTCGGCGTTCTCGGCGTCGCGCAAGACGGCCGCGATGCGCGGACGGCCGAGCGAGTCCAGGTAGCCCGTGTCGTCGTGCACGTTCTGGATCTTCAGGGTGTCCAGCATGAGGCCCAGCTTGTGCAGGTCGTCCTCGGCCGCGTGGATGAGGTTCTCCGCGAACTTGAGGCGGTCTTCGTTGACCTCCTCGGGCGTGAGCGACGCGACAACTTCACGCACGGCGCCTTCCAGCGTCTGCTGCGCCACCTGCTGGATCTCACCGAGCGAGCGCCCCAGGAAGCGCTCGATGGCGTTGCGGATGACCGTGTCGTCCGAGTGGATCTTCACGGTGGCGATGGCGTGGATCTGCAGCGGGATGTTGCCGGCCGAGTAGGCGTTCTGGATGCGGATGTCCACCGGGAGCAGGCGCATGTCCATGCGGTCCACGCGGTGCAGGATGGGGATGCGGATGCCGCGCGCGCCCTGCTTCACGATGGCGTAGGGAAGCGTCTCGCCGTTGGGTCCGCGCGACTTCTTGCCGCTGAAGACCAGCGCCTCGTTGGGCCGCGAGATCAGCAGGAACTGGCGCAGCAACACGATGAACATCAACACCAGGAAGGCGAAGAAGAGCCCCAGCAGGCCTGCCTTGATGAGCACCTCGATGGCCTCGACGGCCGCGTTCGGTTGCTCGATGGGGACGGGAGGAGGGTACGCCGGAGGGGTGTAGCCCGTGTATGGTTGCGTCATGTAGAAACCCCAGCTGTGATGAGAGTGGCCGAGCTCAGTCGTTCTCGGCGGCCATGACCTTCGCGACGCGGGCGGTGGTGCCCTCCATCTCGATGATCATCACTTGGTCTTTGTTGCTGACGTCGAGCTCGTCGGTGGTGGCCAGGACATCCACCAGGTTACCGCCGATGTCCACGCGGACCTTCCCTACGCCGCCCGGCTTGGGGGCCACCAGGACGCGCGCGCTCTTGCCCACGTAGTCCTCGGCCTCGGCCACCCGGCTGGTTTGGTCGGTGCTCAGGACACGCATGGCGTACGAGATGCCGAAGCCCGCCGCGCTGCCCATGCCCACGGCCAGCACGGCGCTGATGGCCTCGTGCGGGACCAGCGAGAAGCCGTCGAAGACGAGCCCCGTCAGGCCGAAGAACGCGAGGAAGAAGGTCCAGAAGCGCACCGAGGTGAGCGACCACATCAAGAAGTCGGCGCCGCCGCCCACCTCGATGTCCTTGCTGACGCCCCCGCCCGACTCGACCTCGGCGTGGACGTGGATGTCGCCCAGCTCGGCGTCCGGGGCGTCGCTGCTGGCCTCGATGCCGTCCTTGCCACCCAACAGGATGGACGCGCCGAGCAGCACGCCGCCGAGAGCAAGCGAGAACATGTAAACGGACAGCAACATGAAACGACCCCGCGACCCCGTTGGGAGTGTGTACGGCCAGCCTACCATGTGAACCCGCGAGCGGGGGCGACGTTCCATCCTCCCACTCGTAACTATTACGATACGAGGTGAGGTGCGCGGCTCCTAGCTTGTCGGGCATCCATGTCTTTTCGTGCACTCCTCCTCGCCATCTCTCCAGGTGCCTTGGCGCTCCTGATCACCGCTTGCGCCCCCGCGGGAGGCGACACGAACCCGGACCCGGACAGCGGGGTGTGCAACGGAACGGCCACCACGTGGTGCGATCCGGACGACCTCAGCCAGGTGTTCGCGATCAACGCGTGCGGCGAGGTCACGGGTGTTCGAAGTGAGTGCGACCCCGGGCGGATCTGCACGCAGCGCACCCCCACCTCGCTGGCCACCTGCGCGCTGCCCGACGGCTGCACCGTGACCACCGACAAGGCGTGCAACCCGGACGACCCTTCGGCGGTCTTCTACGTGGACTCGTGCGGCAACTTCGGGGCCGCGTTCGAGGAGTGCGAGGCCGACGAGGCGTGCGCGCTCGCGGTGGGCAACTTCACGCCCCGCTGCCGGTCCACGGCGACGGTGTGCGCCGTGACGGTGGAGAAGGCCTGCAACCCCACGGACCCCGGCGCGGTCTACTACGTGAACTCGTGCGGCGACTTCGACCGCGTCTACGAGCAGTGCGACGAGAGCAACAACGAGGTGTGCGTGCTCCCCGAGGGCAACTTCGTTCCGCGCTGCCGCTCGACCGACGTGGTGTGCAGCAGCACGCTCAACAAGGGCTGCAACGAGGACGACCTGTCGGCCGTCTTCTACCTGAACTCGTGTGGCGACTTCACCACGGTGTTCGAGCAGTGCGACGTGGCTGCCGGTGAGGAGTGCACCATCGACCCGGCGAACACCAACCCGGTGTGCCGGAACCCGTGCTTCCCGCTGCACAACACCGTCGCGTGCTCGGCGGACTCGCGCTCGCGCGTGTGGGTGGACGGCTGCGGCAACCTCACGGACGACGTGGTGTCCACCTGCGACGCCGACGAGGTCTGCGAGAGCAACGCCTGCCGCGAGGTGCCGGACCCCTGCGCGCCCGCCCACGCCACGCTGGGCTGCGACCCCGCAGACCTCTCGAGCACCCGCTGGATCAACGGCTGCGGCGAGCTGACCGACGACGTGGGCGTGGTCTGCCCCATGGGCGACACGTGCGACAACGGCCAGTGCACCAACATCTGTGATGAGCCCATCGGCACCGCGTGCAACAACGTGGACGCGCCGCGCTACCTGAGCGGCGTGAGCTTGATTCAGGCGACGGACAGCTGCGGCGCGCGCACCAGCACCATCGTCGAGACGTGCGCGGACGGCGAGATGTGCGCCGCGCGCAGCGGCACCCCCACGTGCATGAACTCGATGACCGACACCACCAGCCCCTTCTACCTGAAGGCCTGCAGCTTCGGCATGTTCCTCGACGCGCAGACCGACCTGCACATGGACTGTCGCTGCCGGAAGGACATCCAGAGCGACCCCACCAGCCGTGAGGGCTCCATCCTCAACTGCTGGCCGGTGGAGGACGCGTGGGGACAGGGCTTCCGCTGGGGAGACGGGCCGCACCTCTTGACCATGTCGCCCACCGTCTTCGGCGGCGTGCTCTCGCCCACCCACGGCGAGCTGTTCGCCACCATGCAGTACACGGACCCGACCTACACCGCGGGCGGCTTGATCGTGGGCTACGACTACACCACCGGCGCGCGCCGCATCGTGAGCGGCAACTACCGCGATCCGGCGGGCGGCTACGTGGCCTACGGCTCCGGCTACCAGAGTCAGCGCATGGTGTCGGGCGTGCCGCGCGAGACCACCACGCTGAACTACGTGCAGGACGTGGAGCTGGGCGCCGACGGCATGCTCTACGCCTACGGCAACGGCACGCTCGAGAACGTGGAGATCGTGCGGGTGCACCCCACCACGGGCGCGCGCACGCTGGTGTGGCGCGTGGAACAGCGCAACGGCGAGACGTCGCCCTTCGGCCAGTGCTACGGGTCGCGCACCATCAGCACCACCGCGAGCGGCCGGGTTCCCGTGCAGTACGAGCACCGCGCGTTCGCCATGGACCAGGCCACCGGCAAGTTCTACCTCGCGTTCCGCAACCCCTCGGACGGCATCGGGGTGGTGGAGATCGCGGCCAACGGATCGACCTGCCGCATCATGTCGCGCACCTGGGCGGCGGAGCTGCCTGACATCGGCACCGGCTTCAGCCCGCAGTACACGTCGCTCTCCGGCATGCACGTGCGCGGCGGCAAGGTCTACGTGGTGCACATCCTCCAGGAGGCGCTGGTGGCCTACGACATCGTGAGCGGCAACCGCACCGCCGTGTCCGTGGCCGGCTCCTTCGGCGACGGCGACCACGCGATGGGCGAGAACAACATCTTCTGGGACGAGTCGCGTGACCTGATGTGGGTCATGGGCCAGGCGGCGCCCTTCCTGGGGTTCGCGGTGGACCTCAGCACCGGCGACCGCGACCAGGTGTTCCGCATCACGGCGGGCGGCCTGCTGCCGGGTGAGTACCCCGTCGGCCAGGAGCAGGGCCACGCGGGCGCGCTGCGCAACGGCAACTACGTGGGCCACGGCGCCGTGGGGCTGCACCCCACCAACCCGGACCGCCTCTACCTGGTGGGTCGCGCGGGCGAGATGTACGAGTACGAGCTCTCCACCGGCAACAGCTGGATCATGTCGCTCTGAAGATTTCTCAGCGCCCGTGTAACGCGGGCCCGGCCTGACGCCATCTCCTCCGTAAACCCATCGGAGGAGCTCATGGAAGTCAGGAAGTCAGTTGGCGTCGGGAACATCACGAGTCGGAGCGCGGGGCACAGGCGCCGCGCACGCCGCTGGGTCGCAGCCTGGGTGGCCGCGCTCACGCTCGTCGGCTGCGGCGGAGACGGCGGGACGGGGCCCAGCCCGACGGCCGACACCTTTCCGGTGGGGACGCTGACCGGCGCGTCCGTCCAGGAAGAGATCGGCGCCGCGGGAGGCGAGCTCACGCTCGGAGACGTGCGGATCTCCGTGCCCGCGCTCGCGGTCCTGACGCCGACCACCTTTCGCATCTCGGAGATCTCGCGCACGGCGCCGCACGGAGACGGGGCCGCCTATCGCCTCGAGCCGCACGGCGCCCACTTCGCGGTGCCGGTCGAGATCACCTTCGCGCTCGACGACGACGAGCCCGGCGAGCGCCTCCCGGTCTATCAAGACGCTGAAGGGCACTGGCTCGGCGTCCCCGAGAGCTCGTACGACGCGGCCAGCCACTCGCTGCGCGTGAGCACCACGCACTTCAGCGACTGGACCTACGCGGAGGCGTTCGTGCTGCATGCCGAGTCCTACGCCGTGCGCAAGGGCGAGTCCCTCGAGCTGGTCGTGAAGAGCTGCTACGCCCGTGACTTCCTGGACCCGGACGGCTACGTGGTGCCGGCGCTGACGTCCACGTGCGAGCCCGTCTCGGGGGAGGCGCTGCTCGCGGGCGAGGCCGTCAATGGCACTCCGGGAGGGAGCGCGAGCCATGGAACGATCACGCGACAGGGCGGCGAGCTGCGCTACACCGCGCCCGCGACGGCGCCGGCCGCGAACCCTGTGGCGATCTCCGTGCAGCTCGAGGACTTCGGCCGCGACACGCAGCTGCTGCTCGTGGCCAACGTGACCGTGGTGGACGACGTCGGGTTCGTGGGGACCACGGCGACGACCGACGGATCCATCACCACCGAGGTGACCTGGGCCGAGAGCGAGGCGTTCGGGGAAGAGGTGCAGTACGTCCCGTCGGGCACCGTGCATTACGCGGTCGAGGGCTGCACCGTGTCGCCCAGCGTGGGTCAGATCGCTGCTGAAGACGCCTACATGGAGGTCGACTACGCGCAGTCGCCGCCGCGCTACTACGGCTCGGGCTTCTCGACCTTCGAGGTGACCGTGACCTGCGGTGGGACCTCGTATCCCTCGACCATCCTCGCGCCCTGGTTCGAGAGCGGCGGGTCGCGCCACGCCTCCTCGGATGGGCGCACGCTCGAGGGAGAGTCGGTGACCGGGACCTGGTCGTTCGAGCGGACGCCATGACGGGGGGGCGCCACGCCAACGGCGCCGCGCGGAGCGGGCGCTCTTGCCTCGAGGCTCTCGAAGCTCTCGCGGGTGGGGCGCCCGCTGCTCGCTTGCGGATCGTCGGAGCCGTGGCCCATAGTGGCGCGGTGGACGCATCCTCCCCCCAGACCGACGTCATCGCCCGTGTTCGCACGGGCGACGAGGGGGCCGAGGCCGAAGTGTGTCGCGAGCTCGCGCCGCGCATCCGCGTCTTTGCCCGGCGGCGCATCCAGGATCGCGACGCAGTGGAGGACTTCGTGCAGGACACGCTCGTGATCGTGCTCGAGGCCCTCCGCGAAGGGCGCATTCCCACCCATGCGGAGCTGGGCTCGTTCGCGCTCTCCACCTGCCGATGGCGCATCGTGGACGCGCAGCGCACCCACGCGCGGCGCACGGCGATCCTCACGCGCAACCAGCTCGACGCCTCTCGGCCCTCCGATCCGGTGGCCCTGCTGATGCTGCGCCAGTGCATCGCGACGCTCGACAGCCGGGCCCAGCGCGTGGTGTTCGAGTCGTTCTTCGGCGCTCGCGGGAGCGAGGCCATCGCCGCTCAGCTGGGGACCACCGACGCCAACGTCCGCGTGGTCCGCCACCGGGCGCTCGCGCGTCTCCGCGACTGCGTGGAGGCCAAGGAGGCATCATGAACGAGTGCGATGTCGATGACGGCACCTTGGTCGACTACGCCCTCGCGGACCTCGACGACCAGGCCGCGGCGGCCTTCGAGGAGCACCTCTTCGAGTGTGCCGCATGCACGGTCCGCGCGGAGCGCCTCCTGCGAGTCGTCGATGCGCTCCGGAAGTGGGCGTCCGGGCCCCCGTTGATCGCCACCCCGGCGATCATCGCGCGTCACGTCGCGCCCGAGCGGGTGCAGACCTTTGAGATCGGGCCCTTCGAGACGCGCGCCTTCCCCATCCGAGAGGACATCGACCTCGTCGTGGTGAAAGTGCTGGTGGACCTCGAGGGCGTCGAGCGCGTGGACGTGGTGGCTTCCGGTCCAGACGGAGTCCCGTTCGCCGAGGTCTTCGATGCCCCGTTCGACCCTACGACCGGAGCCATCTTCGCGACCTGCTCGCGCGAGATCGCGTCGGCGAACCCGAAGTTCCAGCTGCGCATCCGCGGCTCGCGGCGCGGCGTGGAGGTCGAGCTGGCCGACTGCGTGTGCACGCAGCCCACGCGGTAGCCCTCTCGTCGAAATCGTCGCGCGGCGCGTAACGCACGCTCCCGGTCGTTCCATCTCCTCCGCATAGGCACCGAGCGGGTGCGAGACAGGAGCGACAGGAATGACGAAGTGGCTGCGTAGGTTCGGAATCGGGTTGGGCGTGCTCCTTGGAGTGCTCGCGCTGGGTGTGGGGCTCGCGATCGCCGAGAGCCGCTCACGGCTCGCCGAGCGCAGCGTGGGGACCGATGACGCGGTGACAGTCCCCACCGACGAGGCCGGCCTCGCCGAGGGACGCCGCCTGTTCCTCGCGCGCGGGTGCGCCGACTGCCACGGCGAGCGTGGCGAGGGCCGCGTGGTGATGGATGACGCGCCGGGCCGCCTCGTGGCCACCAACCTGACCGAGCTGCCGGGACGCTTCGACGACGCCGACTACGTCCGGGCCATCCGCGACGGCATCGCGCCCGACGGACGCCCGCTCGTCTTCATGCCGTCCAACGAGTACCACGGGCTGTCGGACCGCGACGTCGGCGCGTTGATCGCGTACTTGAGGGCCCTGCCGCCCGTCACGAGCGCGCTGCCCGTGACGGAGGTGCGGCCGCTTGGTCACGTCCTCCACGTGGCCGGCGTCTTCCCGCTGGTGCCCGCCGAGCGCATCGACCCCTCGGCGCAGCGCGAGCCCGCGCCCGAGCCCGCGCCGACGGCGGAGTACGGACGCTACCTGGCCGTGGGCTGCACCGGCTGCCATGGCGAAGGCCTCTCCGGCGGCCCCATCCCCGGAGCCCCGCCCGAGCTGGGCGTGCCCGGGAACCTCACCCCGCACGCCACCGGCCTGCTCGCCTGGGACGAGGCGGCCTTCGTGCGCGCCATGCGCACGGGCATGCGCCCCGACGGCACGCAGCTGAACCCGCAGCAGATGCCGTGGCGCTCGCTCCAGCACATGACCGACGTCGAGCTCCAGGCGCTCTACGCCTACCTGCGCACCGTGGCCCCGCGAGAGGCGGGGACGCGCTGACCAGACCGAGACCCAGTCCGAGGCGGAGACCGAGACCGAGGCCACGGCCACGGCCCCGCGGTCACGGACGGTCAGCTCTCGATGTGCGACGTGTCGCGGCCTTCGACGATGCAGGCGATATGCTCGAGGCCCTTTTGGATTGCCGCGATGTTCATCAGCAGCGTGCCGTACGTGTAGCGCGTGGACAGCGCGCGGATGTCGGTGCCCGAGCAGACGATGTGCAGGGTCTGGTCGGTCATGAGCGGCACCAACGCGGGGGCCAGTGCCTTGGCCAGCGCCGGGTCGTCGCACTTCACCACCAGCTGCGCGTCGAGGGACGCGAGGCCCGTGGGCCTGGCGGGCAGGGCCGTCTGGAGGTGCGGCTCGCAGTACTGGGCCCACTCGCGGACGTGGATCTCGAAGCGCGGACGCTCGCCCTGCAAGGCGGCCCGGAGGTTCATGTCGAACCACTCGCGCGTGGTGCGGGTGGACTCGATGATGCGCTCCTTGGTCTCCACCTCGGTGCGCTGCAGGTACTCGAGGCGATAGGGGCGCCCCCAGCGCGTCCCCTCGGCCACGGCCGTGGACTGGCTCATGCCGTCGCCCGTGAGCTTCGCGAGCATCCCTCCGCCCTGCTTCGCCTGCTTGGCGTGCTCGGCATGGACGTTCATGAGGTTCAGGTCGGGAGGCCCCTCGACCACGTTCAGCTGGAGGAGCGCGGCGATGTCCGAGAGCTTGTAGTGGGCGAAGTCGGTGTTGAACTTCGCCGTCATCTTGTTGCGATAGATGAAGGAGGCGATGACCAGCCCGATCATCACTACCGGCCAAATGAACTGCATTGCGCTCATGGGTTCACCCTCTGTTCTGGAAAATCGATACGACGGACCGTAGGCCCTGCACGCGCTCGGAGATCGCGTGGACCCGGCCACCGGTGGTGGTCACGTACATGCACATTCCGTCCGAGTCGGTGACGGCGTTCACGTTGGCGACCTCGGTCCACAAGAGCGCGAAAGGCCGCGCGCCGTCGCGGTAGAGGAAGCCGTGCCGGTACACGCCGAGGGCTTGCGCGGCGTCGCTGCGCTCGGAGTGGAGGACCCAGGCCGCGCCCGCGATCAGCACGAGGCCCAGCCACAGCGTGGCGTCGACTTGCCCGGCGAGCGCTGAAGCCACGACGCCGCCGAGGAGCAGCAAGAGTCCCGCCACGAGGCCCGCGAGCGCGCCGAGGACGTGCGTCGGGCGTGCCTTCGCGAAGTGACGCGAGACCAGCTCGCCGAGGCGATGGTGGACGTCCGGGATCGTCTCTTGGGCCGTTGCCGAGCCGTCCGGGGCCACCCGCGCGACGAGATCCGTGAGGGCCACGCTAGCGATCCTCGCCCTTGTTCTGGTCTTGCATTGCCTGCAGCTCCGCGCGGGCGCGCGCCTGCGCGTCGTTCAGGTCGCTGGTCTTCGCCGCGACGGCGGCGCGCTGCTTGGGCATGACGAACTTGTAGTAGGCGAAGTAGCCGATGCCGATCAGCAGGGGCATCAGCATCCACAGGCCGGCGCCGCTGCCGCCCTCGGGGGCCCCCGTCGCGACAGGCCGCAGGGGGGCGCCCGGGGTTCGTATCTGAGTGACCGCGTTCTGGACGGAGGGCAGGATGCGAGTCGAGTACGTGGGCTCGTCGGCCAAGGTGTTGCAGGTCTGCCAGCGTGACGTCATGCGCCGGTCGTTCTGCCCGAGGTACCCCGAGCGCAGCTCGGCGAGCTGGTTGTTCCAGATCTGGCAGTCCGCCGCGCCGAGGTCGCTGCAGATCTTGGCGTCCAGATCACCGCAAGGGTCGCAGCCCAGCGTGAGCAGCCCCAACATCAGCATCGCGCTTCGTGCCTTTAGCATCATCTCGAGTCCTTCCGTGCGGGCGACGTCTATCGGCTTCCCCTTTCACTGTCAACGCCGCGCGAAGCCGCGTCGGAGGTCATGGTGAAAGATTGAAAGACCACTGCATGCGTGGGAGCTGTACGCATTGTGGCTGCACGCCCTAGCGTCGCTGGTAGGCCACCACGTACAAGCCGTAGTCCACGCCGAAGGCGTTGGTTTCGAGATTGATCAGGTCGTGTGTCTCGGTGACGTTCGAGAAGTCGTTGTTGCAGTCGTTCTGGTGCATGGCGAGCACGATCTGGCTCCCTTCGGGGTGGAGCTCGCCATCCATTGCGCAGGTGCTGCCCTGCGTGTTCTGGTCGATGTGCAGCGTGTAGGCGCCGGACTCCTCGACGCGTAGAGTGTAGACCCAGCCGATGTCGTCGCGGCCCTCCCACTCCCCGACGAAGTACGCGATGCTGTCACCCGGACTGGCCCACGTGGGCCACGAGGATCGCGCTGGCGAGGCTTCGCCGTGGGGCCCACTCGCCGAGACCGTCGCCGGGGTGGCGACGACGGACGGACCGCCGCACGCAGGGAGGCCGGTGAGCGAAACCAGAGCGAGGTAGTGGAAGCGCACCGCCGTATCCTACCGGAATCGCTTCACGGCTGGCTACGCGAGGCGCGGGCCTGGCGCGCCCCGGGGCTGGCTACGCGAGGCGCGGGCCGGGCGCGCCCAGCTCGAGTACGAGGGCCTCGAAGCCGGCTGCGACGAGCGCGCGGTCGAAGCGCGCGAGGTCCTCGTCGGCTGTGAAAAACGCGATGGCCACGTCGCCACCGCCAGCGCCGCTGGGCTTCGCGCGGCCGCTGCAGTTCGTGGCGAGCCGCGCGACTTCGGCGAGGCGGGCCTCCACGATGGGGGCACCCGCGCCTTCGCCGAGGGCCCGCATGCCTTCGTGGTAGTCGGCGGTGAGCGCCAGGAGGCTGGCGAGGTCCGCGCGCTCGAAGGCGTCTGCGAAGGCCGCGGCGGTCTCCGCGAGCGCAGCGGCGCAGAGCGCAAAGGCGCGCGGGTCGCGGGCTTCCCACGCCCGCACTTGGGCCACGAGGTCGCTCGTGCGGGCGGCGTGTCCGGTCCACACCACGCGCGTGAGCAAACCCGCTGGGGCGGAGAGTGCACGGCACGCAGGCAGCGCGCCCGGCTCGTGCGGGCGGCGAGCCTCGAAGCGCACGAAGCCGCCCAGCGAGGCCGCGGCCACATCGGCGCCGCTGCCGTCGGGCGCGATCACCCGGTGACCCTCGAAGGCCAGCTCGAACAGCGTGCTGCGCGTGGCGACGGCATCGAGCGCGAAGCCCGCGCGGGCCAGCGCGAGCCCTGCTGTCGCTGCGGCGGCGGCCGCCGAAGAACCGAGGCCCAGCTTCTGTGCGCCCGTGGGATCCCGCAGCGCGCGCACGTCCAACGACGGCGGTATGACGGGCAGGGCCGGGAAGCGCTCCCGCGCGAGCCGCCACGTGGCGGTCACCTCGGGAGGTATGCTCGGAGCGTGCGCCTCGCTCGCGGCGAACTCGGCGACGGCCCGCGCGCCCACCGCGGCCACGACGGCCGGGGCACCGTCCAGCACCGCGTACTCGCCCGAGAGCATGAGCTTCCCGGGCGCCGAGACGCTCAGTCCCACTTCAGGATCTCCACGCCCGGGCCGGGAGCGCTGACGCCGGTGGCGATGACGCCCTCCGTGCGGCCGAGGGCACGCCGCACGCGCGCAGCGTCGCTCGCGTGGCACAGCGCCTTTACGTGCGGGCCCGCGTCCATGGTGGCGAACACTTCGATGCCGCGCTCCTCGCGCAGCTCGCGCACCGTGGCGAGCGCCGCCAGGGTGGCTGGCTGGAAGTACAGGATGCCCGGCGCAGAGGCCATGGCGCAGGCGTGGAAGGCGAGGGTGCTCTGCTCCATCGCGGCACCCAGCAACGGCAGGTCACGCTTCTGCAGCCCGCGCTTCACCTTCTGGGAGAGGCCCGGCGCAGCGTCCACCCACGCGTCGTAGAACGGCGAGGTCACGCGCGAGCGCTCCATGCCTTCGGTGGAGCCCACCTTCTTCGGGCCCTTGGCGGTCTCGGCCACCACGATGCGCAGGTC
>CAZEAA010000059.1:0-21503 GCA_964510015.1 uncultured Sandaracinaceae bacterium | reverse complement strand
GAGGGCAGCAAACTACGCTTGGATAGTCCTAAAGTCCCCGCCTGTCGGCGCGGACTACGTGGCTGACAACAGGGTGTGTTCTACCCAAGGTACCCGGACGCAGAGGCGGGGGCAGATCCTCACGGCGTGGGTGTCTGGGTAGCGTTGGTAGAACGGCCTCCTACGCCTGCGCCTTCCTCACTGACCGAAGCCGTAGGCCCGCTCCACCTTGGCCACGCGCAGCGTGTAGCCGCTGTAATAGTGCGAGCGTCCGCGGTCGCGCGCGGCGGCGTGCTCCACCTGCGTCTTCCACGCCAGGATCGCGGCCTCGTCGCGCCAGTAGGACACCGTGATGCCGAAGCCGGCCGCGTCGCGCGTGGACTCCATGCCGAGGTAGCCGTCTTGCTGCTGGGCCAGCTCCACCATGCGCGCCGCGGTGCGGGCGTAGTCGCTCGGGTCGTCACTGGGCCGGAGCTGCGCGGCGAAGATGACGGAGTAGTAGGGCGGCGCGGGGAGGGGGGCGAAGCGACTCATGGGGCGGAGACTCTGCGACACAAGTAGAGTGCGGGCCATGAACGACTCCTCGCGCCCGGCGCGCCGCCGCTGGTTCATCCCCTGGGTGCCCAAGCCCGACACCATGAAGCGCATCGGCAAGCTGCACATCCAGCTCTACCGCCGCACGCGTGGGCTCATCGGCGGACGCGCCGACGGCCTCGACATCTTCTTGCTGACCACCACGGGCCGCAAGAGCGGGCTCGAGCGCACAGTGGCCATCCCGTACTTCCGGCGCGAGGGGAAGCTGCTGACCATCGCGTCCTACGGCGGCAACAAGGTGAACCCCGCGTGGTATGTGAATCTGAGCGCCAACCCCGAGGTGCGCTACGAGCTCGGCGGCCGCGTGTACAACGGCGTCGCGCGCACCACCTCCGGCGAGGAGCGCCAGCGCCTCTGGGACTCCGTGGCCGACGAGCACCCGCGCTTCAACCGCTACCTCGCGTGGTGCGGCGACCGGGTGATCCCGGTGGTGGTCATCGAGCCCGCAGCCTAATTCCTCAGCCGCAGCAGCTCGCTGACCAGCGCGTTCAACACGAAGGGCTTCTGCATGAACACCGTGCGGCCGGGGGCTTCGTTCACCGCATGCGCCGCGCCCGCGTCGAGGCCGCTCATCATCACGATGGGCAGCTGTGGGGCGTGCTGGCGGATGAGCTGGACCAGCTCGTTGCCGGTCATGCCGGGCATGACCACGTCGATGACGGCGGCGGAGTAGTTGCTGGCGTGGGTGGCGACGTGCTCCGCGGCGGCGCTGGACGAGGCGTAGGCCACCACCTCGAAGCCGGCGTTCACCAGAGCCTCGCGCACCACGCTGCGGACCATGTCTTCGTCGTCCACCAGCAGCACCCGCCCGGCGCGCGACACCGGCAGACCGGCGATGTCGGCGGGCAGGTCGGTAGCGGGGCGCAGCGCCGCCGTGGCCGCGTCCACGGGCAGGGTGACACGGAAGCGCGTGCCCTCGCCCTGCACGCTGTGCACTTCGAGCGTTCCGCGATGACCGCGCACGATGCCCATCACGGCGGACAGCCCGAGCCCGCGCCCCGTCTCCTTGGTGGAGAAGAAGGGCTCGAAGATGCGTCGCTGCGTGGTTTCGTCCATGCCCTCGCCGGTGTCGCGCACCTCGAAGAACACCGCGTCGTCGTTGGCGAGGCCCGACGTCACGTGGATCTCGCCGGCGTCCCCGCGCAGCGCGTCGGACGCGTTGGTCAGCAGGTTCATCACCACCTGCTGGATCTGCGCGGAGTCCACGGTCACCGCCGGCAGGTCCCCCGCGAGGTCGTAGGTGACGTTGGCGCGCTTCGAGAGCCCCGAGGCGATCAAGCTGCCCATGTCCAGGATCAGGCCGTTGAGGTCCGCGGGCCCCACGCGAAAGTTGCCACGGCCCGCGTACACCAACATCTGGTGCGTCAGCTCGGCCGCTCGCAGCGCCGCGCGCTCGCCCTCGCGCACCAGCAGCTTGGCGCGGGACTCGGCCGGCACCTCGCGCGCCAGCAGGTTGAAGTTGCCGAGGATGGCGGCCAGCAGGTTGTTGAAGTCGTGCGCGATGCCGCCCGCCAAGAGGCCCAGGCTCTCGAGCTTCTGCGCGTGCCGCATCTGCTCTTCGAGGCGCTTGGCCTCGAGCTCCAGCTGCTTGCTCTCGGTCACGTCGATGGACAGGCCCGTCAGCCCGACGATGTTGCCGTCGGGATCGAGGCGCGGGAAATAGCGGTTGGACCACATGCGCCCGCCCACCGAGACCTCGGCCGCGTTGGCCTCACCACGCAGGGCGCGCGTGATCGCGTCCATCGCCTCCGGCGCATCGGCATACACGTCGTAGACCGACAGCCCCACCAGCTGACCCGGTGTGAGGCCCAGCGACATGAGCGCCTGACCTTCCGACAGCGTGATGCTGCCGGCCGCGTCCACGGCCCAGAGGATGATGGGCATCGCGCCGATCACCGAGTGCAGCTGCTTGCGGACCTCGGCCAGCTCGGCGATCAGCTCACCGCTGATGTTCAGGGAGTCGGGCGACATCGCGTTCGGCCAACCATACACGCGTTCGCCGCGTCGCGGATCGTGACGTCGCTCCCACAATGTGGTCTCGTGTGTCTCCATGCCTCGCCTGCTCGACCACCTGATCGTCCTCGACTTCGAGGCCACGTGCGACGACGTGAACCCAAAGGCGCCGCAGGAGATCATCGAGTTCCCCTCTGTGCTGCTCTCCGCGCACACGTTCGAGGTGGTCGCCGAGTTCGAGTCCTTCGTGCGGCCGGTGCACCACCCCGTGCTCACGCCCTTCTGCCGCGAGCTCACCGGCATCGAGCAAGCGCACGTGGACGGAGCGCCCCTCTTCGCGGACGTGTTCGCGGCGCATCAGGCGTGGCTCACGCAGCACGGCTTGCCGCTCGAGCCCGGCGCGGACGGGCTGCCCTACGCGTTCGTGACATGCGGCGACTGGGACCTGAAGACCATGCTGCCCGCGCAGCTGCAGGCTTGCGACGAGGTGCCCAACGAACCGCCCGCGCCGTACCGCCAGTGGATCAACGTCAAGCACCCGTTCCGGGCGGCCACCAAGCAGAAGCGCGGCGCGACGGGCATGCCGCACATGCTGGAGAAGCTCGGGCTCGAGCTGGAGGGGAGGCACCATCGCGGCATCGACGACTGCCGCAACATCGCGCGGCTGGTGCGTGCGCTCGCGCAGCAAGGGTCCACCTTCGAGATCACGGGCGCGCTGCCTGCGCTGGCGCCGGTCTGACGTTTCGCGAGACTCACCCCGCGAGGCGCGCGCGCACGGCCGCTTCTACCGCCGCGCTGTGCTCGATCCAGCGTTGCTGCATGGGCAGCTCGTGGGGCGCGAACTGCCGCAGCGACGGGATGGACCAGAAGCCCCCCGCAGGCGGCTCGGGCATGTGCGGCACCCCGCTCGGGAGCGGAACCGGACCGTCGGGCGGCGGCCCCGCGAGCATCGCGAAGCCTGGGGGAAGCTGGGGCGGCGGCTCGGGCGGCGCGAGCCACACCACCACGCGCGCCCCCACGTCGGGCACCGTGATGGGCCGCTGGTCGAGCTCCGCCAGCTGACGCGCGGCCACCTCGGGCGTGGCGTCGCGCACCGCGTAGAACCGCTCCTGGCCGGCCTCGCGCGGCGCGTCGAAGAGCACGGTGACCTCGGCCGGGAGCGGACCGCGCAGCGCGGCCTCGATCTGCAGCGTCACCACGCCGGGATGCTGCCACGTGGGGCGCGCTGGCGAGCACGAGAGGACGCGCGCCACCGCCCAGCGCAGGCTCGCGTCGGCGAAGGGGTCGTACGGCGGCATGATGCCCATGCCGCAGCGTCGCACGGAGCGCCGCGTTCCGTCACGCCGCGTCAATCGTTACGGCTCCGAAACCGACGTGAAACGGCTGCCCTCTAGCCTCGATGCATACGGTTCGACGGAAGCCACCCCCAGGGCTCGCATGAACGACGACAGCAGGAACGTGAACGAAGTCGACGGCGCGGAGGCGCCCCGAGAGCGCGCCGTGCGCGAGACCACGCCACCGGTCTTGGTGGGCCGTGGGCAGCTGCGCACGGACTTCCAGCCCATCGTGTCCATGCGCACCGGGACCACCTGGGGGGTGGAGGCGCTCAGCCGCGCGAAGGACCCGAAGACCGGCGAGACCATCCCGCCGCTCTCGCTGTTCGCGGACGCCGAGCGGGTGGGGTTGCTGGCGCCGTTCGACCGCTTCTGCCGGCGGCACGCCATCGAGTGCTTCGCCGACAGCACCAAGGCGCACGACGTGGTGCTCACGCTCAACTGGGACACGCGCACGCTGGGCGCCGTGGACGACGACCCGAAGCAGTTCCTGCGCGCGGTGAAGCGCAACCAGATCGCCCCCGAGCGCGTGGTCATCGAGGTGCTCGAGGGGCGTGCGCCCAACCTGGACGCGCTCGTGCGCTTCGTGGAGGACCGCAAGGCCGAGGGCTTCCTGATCGCGGTCGACGACTACGGCACCGGCCACTCGAACCCCGAGCGCCTCGTGCGCATCGAGCCGGACATCCTCAAGATCGATCGCGCGCTGGTGCACGGGGCGGCCTCGTCCATTCCGCGGCGCGAGGCCTGCCGCTCGGTGGCCGAGCTGGCGCGCGCCATCGGGGCCGTGGTCATCGCCGAGGGGGTGGAGCGCGACCAGGACCTGGTGGAGCTGAGCATGATGGGCATCGACCTCTTCCAGGGCTTCCTGCTGGCGCGCCCCAACGCGGAGATCTCGGTGGCCACCGCGGGGGCCGAGGTGGAGGTCACCTCGCGGCGACCGCTGCTGCGCGCCCGCGCCGAGCTGGAGCTCGACCGGCGTCGCAAGCTGCGCAAGCGTCACGACCGGGTGGTGAACTCGGTGGTGGGTCGCCTGGTGCGCGCGTCCCTCGGCACCCTCGAGCTGGCTACGGCCGACACCCTCGACGCGGTGGCGGGGCTCGAGGCCCTCTACATCCTGAACGAGAGCGGCATCCAGCTGACCAGCACCTGGCTGCGCTTCGACGGCCCCCGCAAGGCCAGCTTCCGCCCCGCCGCGGCCGGCACCGACATGGCGCTCAAGGACTACTTCCTGGGCGTGGCCGACGGCAGCGTCACCTACACCACGCGCCCCTACGTGAGCATGGCCTCGGGCCGCATGGCCGTGACCTACAGCCGGCGCGTGGCGCTGAGCGACGGAACGGTGGTGATCGTGTGCTGCGACATCCCGAACACGATCGACCTGCGCGTGGTCTAGCCGGCCGGTGGGGTCGCGCCGCTCAGCTCGCCCGCCAGCGGCTGCCGTCCAGGGTCAGCCGCGTGGGCCCCGGCAGCGCCTGGGTGCTGACGCTGTGGGCCGGGTCACCCGGGAAGCACAGCGTGAAGCCGGTCGCGTCCGACACCAACTCGGGCTGGCAGCGCGGCGTGACGGTCTCCCGCGTGTTGGCCATCGCGGCCTCGACGGTGTCGAAGGCGGCCAAGGCGCTCAGGGTCATCCAGGTGGGGGGCAGCAGGTTGAGCTCGCCGGCGGTGTGGCGTGACAGGGCCTCGCGGGCGCCGATCCACAGCACGCTGTCGGTCTCGGACCCGTCGGCCAGCCCTTCTTGATGCGCTGGCGCCTCGGTCAGGAAAAAGCGCGTGTCAAAGCGGCGGGTCTCCACCAGCGGGGTGATCCAGCGGCTGAAGGGCTCCATGGCATCGAGGTCGAGCGGCGCACCGAGCCCGCGGACGGCTTCGAGGAACCCGCTCTCACCGAGCCGGGCGCGCGCGGCCAAGCGGGCGGCCTCCACGGAAGACGGGGCGCCGGGGATCAAGCCCGACTCCTCGAAGGTCTCGCGGAACGCCGCCATGAACAGCCCGAGGGCGGTGGGGACGTCGATGTCCTCCGCCAGTCGTCGGGGCGCGCTGTCGATGTCGCTCGCCTCGATCAGCGCGTGGAGGGCCGGATCGCGGTCCGCTGCCTCCACCTTGCCGCCGGGGAAGAGGTGCATGCCGCCCAGGAAGCCCACCTGCGCGTGGCGGCGCATGAGGAAGACCTCCACCCCACTGCGGTGGGTGTCGCGGATCAGCACCACGGTCGACGCGTCGCGCGGGTCATCAATGGGTGCCCGGGGCGTGTTCGGCACCGCGCCGGCGCTCACTCTTCGACCAACACGTGGCTGGTCGAGACGCCGATGGCCTGGGCCAGGCGCGCCAGGGTCTCGAGCGACGGCGTGTGCCGGCCGGCCTCCACGCGGGCGATGTTCGGGCGGTGAATCCCAGTTCTACGAGCCAGCTCGGCCTGGGTGAGCCCGGCTTCGAGGCGCAGGGCACGCAGGCGCGCCCCGAGCCGAGCCCCGTCCATCGGGGTGTCATCCGTGAGAGCACCGCGCGGACCCACGCGCCGGGCCTCGAGAGCCAGCGTGATCCCCGAGGCCAGCCCGAGCATGGCGCGCGTGGCGTTGTCCTCGAGGTCGATCGACTCGACGTCGCTGCCGTCGTCCTCGGGCGACAGTGGACGCTTGAGCAGCACCGAGCCTCCGTCGCCGAGAATCGCCAAGACCTCGCCCTCTCGTGGGCTGATGGTCACGAATTCGAATTTGTTCTGACGCAGCTCGTCCAGGCGCCGGGCCAGGCTCTGCGCCAGTCGCACGATGTCAGCGGCGCTGCGCGCCACGAGGCCGCGGCACATCTCGTCCACCACGTCGTCGATGGGGGCCTCGCTGCCGGACGCGTCCACGCAGGTGACCGAGCGGCAGGCCAGCGCGAAGCCCACGGCCTCGAGCAGCCCGTCTTCGTCGAGCCCGGCGGCGGCCGCATCGATCACGAGTGCAGGCTGAGCCGCGCTGAGCGAGCCGAGCGCGTCGGGCGTCAGCGTGAGGACGCTCAACCCTGCGGCTTCGAGCGCTGCACGCCATGTATCGTGGAACGCGTTTCGGTCGGTGAGGAGCGTGACGGTGGCGGTCATGGGTTTCTACCCCGGGAAGCGGGACGGCGAGATCTACCGCAGGTGGCCTTCGGGCTCAACCCACGTCGCCCGGGGGGGTCCGGGCGTCAGGGCGCGACCGTTACACAGGAACGCGAGACCGTCACGCGGCAAAGCCGGGGGGCCGCCGAGGGGGCGCGGTTGACTTTGGGGACACCTGTTGCTACGCCCCGCCCCCGCGAGAACCCCCGCCGTGAACACCATCAAAGACGCGTCGATGCTCAAGTCCACCTGTGTGTTTTCGGGGAGCGCCCACCCGGAGCTAGCCCAGCAAATTGCGGGTTATCTGGACCTTCCGCTTGGCCGCTGCCGCACGCCCCGCTTCTCGGACGGCGAGGTCTTCGCCGAGATCCAGGAGAACGTCCGCGGCGTGGACGTCTACGTGATCCAGCCCACCTGCGCTCCGGTGAACGAGCATTTGATGGAGCTGCTGGTCATGGCGGACGCCCTCAAGCGCGCCTCGGCCGGGTCCATCACGGCGGTGCTTCCTTATTATGGATACGCCCGTCAGGACCGGAAGGCGGCCCCGCGCACGCCCATCACCGCCAAGCTGGTCGCCGACCTGCTGAGCGCCTCGGGCATCAACCGCGTCGTGGCCATCGACCTGCACGCCGCGCAGATCCAGGGCTTCTTCGACGTCCCCTTCGACCACCTCTTCGCGATGCCCGTGTTCCTCGAGCATCTGCGGCCGCGCTTCACCGAGCCGCCCGTCTACATATCCCCGGATGCGGGTGGTGTGGAACGCACGCGCGCCTACGCCAAGCGCCTCGGGGCCGACCTGGCCATCATCGACAAGCGCCGTGAGCGCGCCGGGGTCAGCGAGGTCATGCACATCATCGGGGACGTGCGGGACCGTGACTGCGTCATCCTCGACGACATGATCGACACGGCCGGCACCCTGACCAACGCGGCCAAGGCCCTGTCCGACAAGGGCGCCAAGCGGGTGCTCGCCGCGGCTACCCACGCCGTGCTCTCGGGCCCCGCGGTGGAGCGCATCGCGGCGTCCTGCCTGGACGAGGTGATCGTCACCGACACCATCCCGCTCCCGCCCGCCGCGCTGGCCTCGGGCAAGTTCCGCGTGCTCAGCGTGGCCCGTCTGCTTGGCGAGGCCATCAAGCGGATCCACCATAGCGACTCGGTCAGCTCGCTCTTCGTCTGAGCCGGCCCCTCTTTTGCCGCGCGCGGGTGCTCCGGCGCGGTCCAAAATCAACGTATTCAGGAGTATGTACAACATGGAAACGATGGCGCTGCAGGCTGAGGTCCGCACGGATAGCGGAAAGGGGCCGGCTCGTCGTCTGCGTCTTAGCGGTTTGGTCCCGGCGGTCGTATACGGCCCGGGCATCCAACCGACGGCGCTCACGGTGAACCCCACGGAGCTTCTCAAGGGTCTGCGCAGCAAGCGCGGCCGCAACGTCGCCTACGACCTCACCTTCGGGGGCAAGACGACCCTCGTGATGGTGCGTGACGTGGCGGTGGATCCCGTGAGCCGTGAGCTGCTCCATGTGGACTTCCTGGCCGTGGCCGCCGAGAAGCCCGTCGTCGTGACGGTGCCGCTCGCCACCACCGGCCGCGCCAAGGGCATGGTCAAGGGCGGTCTGCTCAACGTGACGCTCCGCACCGTGCCGCTCCTCTCGCCCCCCAAGGTCATCCCCGAGGAGATCCTGGTGGACGTGACCGGGCTCGACCTGGGCGACAGCTTCGCGGTGAAGGACCTCGTGCTCCCCGAGGGCGTGACCTGCACGCTGCCGGCCGAGCGCACGCTGGTCTCCATCCAGGAGAACCGTCGCGCCATCGCCGCGGCTGAGGCGGCGGCTGCTGCGGCGGCGGCGGCTCCGGCGGCCAAGAAGGGCAAGAAGTGACCTGCTGAGGGGCTGGCCACTGGCCGGTCCCTCCATGGGCTCCCATCCCCTATATGGAGGGCGGCGACGTTCGCGCGGCGCCGCCCTCTCATGTTTTTTGCAGCGGCACGCAGGAGGCGTCCCATGCACCTCGTCGTCGGGCTCGGGAACCCCGGGCCAAAATACAGCGGAAACCGTCACAACATCGGCTTCATGGTGGTGGACCGGCTGGCCTCGCGCTGGTCGGCGGCCGCCTTCCGCGACAAATTCCGCGCGCAGACCACCAAGGCCCAGGTCGGGTCCGGCGAGGTGGTGCTGCTCAAGCCGCAGACCTTCATGAACCTGAGCGGCGAGTCCGTTCAGCCCGCCATGGCGTTCTACAAGGTGGCCCTGCCGCACGTCATCTGCGTGCACGACGAGCTGGACCTCGAGTTCGGCGTGGTGCGCATCAAGGTGGGCGGCGGGACGGCCGGCCACAACGGGCTCAAGTCCATGGTCCAGCATTGCGGGGGCAACGACTTCCTGCGGCTGCGCGTGGGCATCGGGCGTCCCGAGGGGCGCACCGAGTCGCACGTGCTGAGCGACTTCAACGCGAGCGAGCGCGCGGAGCTGGGCGACCTGATCGAGAAGGTCTGCGACATGGTCGAGGCGTGCATGCGTGACGGGGCGGGCGTGGCCATGAACCGCTACCACGGGAGCTGAAGGATGAGCGTGCTTCCACGAGCGACGCGGCTCTGGCCGCTGGGGATGGCCTGCCTCTGCGTGGCCGTGGCCTGCGGCACCGAGCCGGGGGGCGACACCCACCCGCAGACCGGCTCGTCATCGGGGCCCTCGGGGGCCACCCACCCGAGCGGCGGCGGCTCCGGCAATGATGACGACGGTGACGCCGCGGGCGCTGCGGGGGACACCCACCCGACGGGCGGGGGCTCCGGCGAGGCTCCGGCGGGCGAGGCCACGGGGGACACCCACCCGAGCGCGGCCGGCACCGCCCCCACCGGGGCCGCGGGCGTGCTGCCCACCGGCGAGCCGCTGGCCTGGGACTCCGAGATCGACTGCCGCGTGCCGCCCATGCCCATCGCCCGTCCGGCGGCGTGCGCCAACGGGGCCGTGTACCCCGAGTGCAAGTGGGCGATGCCCGACACCGAGCACGCGGGCGGCCTCTACACGCGCTGGCGCAACACCATCGACGAGCACACCTGGGGGCGCCCGGCGCTGGTGGGTGTCCTCCTGGCCACGGCGTACGCGTTCAAGGCGCGCTTCCCCAACCAAGAGCTGCTCATTGGCGACCTGGACGCGCCGGGCCCGCGCCACGTGACCCACAAGACCGGCGTGGACACCGACCTCTACCTGCCGAACACGCTCCTGGTGGAGAACCTCGGGGCGCGCCGCTACCGGCCCAACTACCAGACCATGTCGAACGTGAACATCGAGCACGCGCGGCACCGGGTGGAGGCGCTGGCCCGCATCCTGGCGGTCTGCACCGAGGGGCGCATCCGCATCTACTACAACGACACCGTGGTGCGGGACCGCTTCCACGCCTGGTTCGACGCGCGCGGGCTGGTGACCCCGTTCGGCCGGCCGATGCAGCGGCACAACGCCCTGCACGACTTCCACTTCCACATCAGCATCGGCGAGGACACGCCCATGCCGCCCATGCTGGCGCCGTTCACGGGGCAGCACCCCATCCGCGAGATCGCGGCTCCGCCGGCCATCGAGGGGGTCACCGTGTTCGGGCCGCGGGAGGCTGCGCCGGCGGCGCCCCCGGCACCGGAACCGGCCACCGCGCCCTGAGCTGAGCTCCGGCTGGCCGACGGACGCAGCGACACCGCCGTGGCACCCCTGACCGCCGCTCAGCCCTTGGGTGGGCGGGCCGCCTTCTCGGTGTGGCCCGACACTCCGAAGCGGGCACCCAGCACGGCCTGCACGCGGCGCAGCGGGATCTTGCGGAAGAGCAGCCCCACCATCAGGTGGTAGAGCACGTCGGCCGCCTCGCTGGCCACGTTGTCGTCTGGCTCCTGCGCGATGGCCACGCTGACCTCGTCGGCCTCCTCGCGGATCTTCTCGCCGATCTTGGCCGCGCCCTTGTCCAGCAGCGACTTCGTGTAGCTCTTGTCCGCCGTGGAGGCGGCCCGCTGCGCGAGCGCGCCCTCGAGCGCCAGCAGGGTGGGGCGCCCGTGGTCGTGCTCGCTGTCCACCACGCCCTCCGACGTCACGTGCCGGAAGAAGCAGGTGTCGCGGCCCGTGTGACAGCTGGGGCCCGCGGGGGCGGCCAAGTACAGCACCGCGTCACCGTCGCAGTCGGTCCACACGTCGCTCACCGCGATGGTGTGGCCGCTGGTCTCGCCCTTCAGCCACAGGCTGTTCCGTGAGCGGCTGAAGAAGTGCGCCTGGCCCGTCCGCAGCGTGGCCTCGAGGGCCTCGAGGTTGGCGTGCGCCAGCATGCGGATCTCGCCCGTCTCGCGGTCCTGCACCACCACCGTCACGAGACCTGCCGCGTCCCACTTGAGCTCCGAGAGTTGCATGGGCCTCTGGGTACGCTGCGTTCCGCCCTGCGGCAAGCGCGCGGTGACGACACGGGGGGCGCCTCAGCCGCGCAAGATGGCGGCCTCGGCGTCGCGGCGCGCGGTCAGGATGGCGTCCAGGTGCTGGAGCGACCGGGCGCTCGCCTGCTGCGCGTCCTGCTCGGCCTGCGCCGCGTCCTCCGCGACGTCCTGGTAGGCGGCCGCAGCGTTGTCGGCCACCTCGGCGCGCGTGGTGGCCTTCTGCGCGAAGTGATCGACGACCACCCCTCCGAACTTGCCCAGGCTGATGGCGCCTTGGCCGACGACACTCCCCGCGCCGGAGCCTCCGCTCGCGCCCGCGCCGATGGCGGCGTTGGATGCGCCGCTGGCGGTGGTGCCGCCGTCCGAGGCGCCGGCCTCACCACCCCCTCGTGCGCTACCCGCCACGCTCGCCGCGGTGTCCACCGCCAACGTCACGATCTTGCCCACGAGCGCCAGCTTCGCGGCCTTGCGGGTCTCCGCGATGCTCTCGGCCTGTTGCTCGCGCCGGGCATCGCGCGCGTCGTTGCGGAGCTCGCGAGAGCGGCGGCCCTGCTCCTCCAGCTCGAGCACGATGCTCTCGATGCCGCCGTCGCCCTCGACGGGCACGTGCGCAGGGAGCGCGTCAGTGGGGGAAGGGAAGCCAGAGACAGGCGGGCGAGAGGCGTTGACGGAGGTCATGGGGTGTCTTTCGAGGTGAACGGGACGGACGGATGAGAGAGGGACTACGCGCTCAAGTGGGCCACGAGCGCGCTGCTGGTCTGCTCCTGCGTGGTCAGCCAGGACTGCATGCGCTGGAGCACGCGCTGGTAGTCGGCCTGCGCCTCGCGCAGGACCTCCACGCCGTCCTCCTGCTGGTCGTTGGCCAGCTCGAGGTCGAGCCCGGCTTCGTCGGCGTCGGCGCTGAACCCATCAGCCTTGAACTCGAACACCGCAGCGGCCGTTCCGAGGCCCAGCTCGAGCGCGGTGTTCACGCTCGAGGCCACGCGCGTGGCCGTGCCGATGACCTGCGTCGCGGTCTGGACGGCCTGGCTCGCGGTGCTGGCGGCCGACGCGGCACCGCCGGCTGCCCCGGCGCCGAGCGAGAGCGCCGTGCCCACGAGCTTCACCGCGAAGCCCACCCACGCGGCCTTCTCGGGGTCCACGCCCACCTTCACCAGCAGCTTGGTGACCGCGTCGCCCGCCAAGATCAGGATGGCGCCGGCCACGGCCAAGCCCGCGGCGACACCGCCCGTGAAGGCACCCGCCACGGCGCCGGCCACGGTGATGAGGGACGCGATGAGCTTCTTCACCCAGCGCGGCGCGCGTCCCATCAGGCGGTTGGCGCGTGCCTGCGCCCGCTGCGTGGCCTCCATGGCCTCGCGCTGCCGCTCGAGCGCGTTGTCGGCGTTGACCTCACCGGCCTCGGCGGTGTCCGTGCCCCGGTCGACGCCTTCTTCCCGCAAGCGCTGCTGCGCGAGGAGGATGGTCCCGAACTCGTCCATGATGCTGTTGAGGGTCTGCACCGCCGCGGTGACGTCGCTCGTTCGGGCGGTGCCTCCGTGGCTCGGCACGCTGGGCGGCGGCGGCACGGCCAGCGCCTGCGCCGAAGGCGGGTCGATGCCGGGGCTGGTGGTGCGCGCCACGGGGGCGGTGGCCGCGATCTCCTCGCTGCCCGCGGTGGGCGGCAGGGGCAGGGACGTGGCAGCGGGGTTGGGCGATGGGTTGACGGTGGCGGTGTTCATTTGGCGAGCTCCAGGGCGTAGTGGGTGTAGAGGTCGGCTTCCTTCGTGCGACCGCCGGCGCGCAGGGCGTCGCCGAGGCGCGACCAGCGGGCGGGGTCGAGGGGGTCGAGGTGCGCCGCGACCTGCAGCGTCTCGATGGCTTCCGTGAGCTTGCCGGCGGCGAGCTCCTGCTCACCCAGCGCGAAGATCGCGTCGCGCTGCGCTTGCGGGAGGCTGAGCAGGTCGGCCAGGTGCGCGACGGCAGCGAGGCCCACGCTCATCGCATGTTCCCGACGATGGAGCGCTCGGTGTCGCCCATCATGGCCAGCACCTTCGAGACCAGCTGGATGTGCTGCCCGCGCTGCTGCATGGCCTGCTGCATGGCGATCATGTTCAGCTCGTTGGCCGACGTGACCGTCTGCTGCGCCGTCCGGACGCCATCGATCGCGCTCTGCACCGAGTCGGCGCGCAGGGTGATGTTCGCCAGCGTGCTCGACCCCGCGCTCGCGTCCAGGTTGAGCTCGTCCGCGAGGTTGAACTCGATGATGGCCTCGCCGATGTTCATGGTGCGGCCGTTGATGGTCACGTCGCCGTTGCCGATCTTCAGCTGGCCGCTGCTGTCCTGCGAGATGCGCTGATGGATGATCTGCAGCGCTTCCATGGTCTCGCTGAGCGCGCGGGACTTGGCGATGGACTGCTCGATGGCGTTGCGGGACTCCATCACCTTCTGGTCTTCGCGCTCCACCTGCGTGTGCAGCAGCGCCACGAAGCCCTCGGGCGACACGTTGAGCATGTCCACCGCCTGCTGGATGTACTCGCGCGCCTGCGGGGGAGCGGGCTGTTCCTGCATCGCGTTGACGAACGCCTGGTGCACCTCTTGGGGAGTGGCGTCGTTCGCGAGTGCCTCCATTTCGGCGCTGCGGGCCACGCGCCGCGCGGCCTCGTTCTGGTTGATGATGTTGATGGCGGCTTGGGTGCCTGGGCGGATCTCGGTCATGAGCGGTGCTCCTGGTCAGGCCCGAAGGCCGTGGATGAAGGGAAGAGACGGAACGGACGGCGCAGGCGGGGCTGCGTGCACGACGTGGCTGGGACTGGACCGGAGCTCGCGGTCCACGGCGAGCAGCAGGCGCTCGGCGCGCTCGCGCGACTCACGGTGCGGATCGGACGCGAGCGGGCGCGCCGCAGGAGCAGGCAGGGGAGACGACATGGGACCTCTCGGGGACAGGGCCGACGGTCTGCCGGCGCGTATGCCCCTTCATCGGCTCGCGCTTTCGCGACTTGCTCTCCGCCTCGAAAAAAGTCGGCGCGATCAGCCGGGCGCGCCGCGGCGGTAGCGCGCGAGGTCGAGCTTGCCGTCGGCATCGAACTCCACGCCTTCGCGCAGGAGGCACACGCGCTGCTCCACCTGGGCCGCGCCCATGAAGTCGCCGCTGCGCTCGCTGATCTCGCCGCGCGCGTTGACCACGCGCCACCACGGCACGGTCTGGTCTTTCAGCGCTGCGAGCGAGTAGCCCACGCGTCGCGCGGAGCCCGGCCTCCCCGCGAGCTGCGCGACGTCACCGTAGGTGAGCACCGAGCCCCTCGGGATCTGCCGGATGATGGCGTGGTAGCTCTGGTACTCGGTGAGCGGCGGAGCGGTCGTGGCCGCGGGCTTCTTGCGCGGCGCACCCATCAGGCCTCGAACGCGGCCTTCACGATGGCCTGTGCCTCTTCCTGGATGGCGCGCAGGTGGTCGCTCCCACAGAAGCTCTCCGCGTAGATCTTGTAGACGTCTTCCGTGCCCGACGGACGCGCGGCGAACCAGCCGTTCTCGGTCACCACCTTGAGCCCGCCGATCTCCGCGCCGTTGCCGGGCGCGCGCGTGAGCTTGGCCACGATGGGCTCTCCTGCCAGCACCTCCGCGCTCACCTGCTCCGGAGACAGCCGCGCGAGCGTGGCCCGCTGCTGACGGTCGGCCGGCGCGTCGAGGCGCTCGTAGATCGGCGCGCCGTGCTGCTGCTCGAGCGCGCGGTAGTGCAGGCCCGGGTCGCGCCCCGTCTTGGCGGTGATCTCCGCGGCCAAGAGGTCCAGGATGATTCCGTCCTTGTCGGTGGTCCACACGCCACCGTCCTTGCGCAGGAACGACGCGCCCGCGCTCTCTTCGCCGCCGAAGCCGAGCTCACCCGACACGAGGCCGTCCACGAACCACTTGAAGCCCACCGGCACCTCGTGGAGCGGCGCTCCGAGGGACGCCGCCACGCGGTCGATCATGCCGCTCGACACCAGCGTCTTGCCCACCTTCTTGCCGGTCCACTGCGGCCTGTTCTGGAACAGGTAGTGGATGGCCACGGCCAGGTAGTGGTTGGGGTTCATGAGCCCCACGCTGGGTGTCACGATGCCGTGCCGGTCGTAGTCCGTGTCGTTGCCGAACGCGATGTCGTACTGGTCCTTGAGCGCCACCAGGTTGGCCATGGCGTAGGGCGACGAGCAGTCCATGCGGATCTTGCCGTCCTTGTCCACGGCCATGAACGCGAAGGTGGGGTCCACGCGCGGGTTCACCACGGTGATGTCGAGCCCGTAGCGCTCCGCAATGGGCGCCCAGTAGGCGATGCCGGCGCCGCCCATCGGGTCCACGCCGATGCGCAGCTTGGCCGCGGCGATGACGTCCATGTCGATGATCTGCGCGAGCGCTGCGACGTACGGAGTCACGTAGTCGTGGCGCGCCGTGGTCTCGGCCCGGAGCGCCTGCGCGAGACTGACGCGGGGCACGCGCTCGACGCCCGCGCGCAGCAGCTCGTTGGCACGGTCTTCGATGCCGCGCGTCACCGCGCCATCCGCCGGGCCACCGTTCGGCGGGTTGTACTTGAAGCCGCCGTCCTCGGGCGGGTTGTGCGAGGGCGTCACCACCACGCCGTCCGCGAGCCCGCTCGTGCGCCCGCGGTTGTGCTCGAGGATGGCGAACGATACGGCCGGCGTGGGCGTGTAGCCGTCGGCCGCGTCGATGCGCACGGATACCCCCGCGGCCGCGAACACCTCGAGTGCCGTGTGCAGCGCCGGTGTGGACAGCGCGTGTGTGTCCATGCCCAGGAAGAGCGGCCCGGTGATGCCGTCGGTCGCGCGCCGCTCCACGATGGCCGCCGAGATGGCGACGATGTGCGCCTCGTTGAATGAGCCGCGCAGCGCCGAGCCGCGGTGCCCCGACGTGCCGAACGCCACGCGCTCGCCCGGGTCGTCCATGTTGGGGCGACGCGTGTAGTACGCGGACACGAGGCGCGGCACGTCCACCAGGAGGGACGCGGGTGCGGGCTTTCCAGCAAGAGGGTGGGCCATGTGGGCCGTATCCTACACCGCCCGGCGCCGAGCGCTCGCTACCCCTCGTCGTCGCCCGGCGCACCACCACCCGTAGGCGCCTCCCCGCGCAGCCGCGCCAGCCGGCTCGCGATGCGCGCCTCGAGGCCCTCTTGCTTCGGCAGGTAGTACCGCTTCCCCATGAGCTCGTCCGGCAGGTACGACTCGCCCGCCGCGTGGCCGCCCTCGGCGTGCGGGTAGCGGTAGCCCTCGCCGTAGCCCCACTCCTTCATGGCCGCCGTGGCCGCGTTGCGCAGCTTCATCGGCACCGGCAGCGCACCGCGCCCGCGCACGTCGGCCTGGGCGTTGGTCCACGCCTCGTAGCTCGCGTTCGACTTGGGCGCGGACGCCAGATAGGTGCAGCACTGCGCCATGGCGAACATGCCCTCGGGCATGCCCAGACGCGCGAAGGCCTGGTCCGCCGCCACGGCCAGCTCGAGCGCGCGCGGGTCCGCGTTGCCGATGTCCTCGCTCGCGAAGATGAGCATGCGGCGCAGCGCGAAGCGCGGGTCCTCGCCGGCCTCCAGCATGCGCATGAGCCAGTAGATGGCCGCGTCCGGGTCGTTGCCGCGCATGCTCTTGATGAACGCGCTGACGACGTTGTAGTGCTCCTCGCCGCTCTTGTCGTAGAGCAGCGTCTTGCTCGACAGCGCCTGCTGCACGTCGTCCACGCGCAGCTTGCTGCCGGCCGCGTGGGCGAGGTCCGCGCACACCTCCAGCACCGAGAGCGCGCGCCGCGCGTCGCCGTGGGCCTGCTCCGCGATCGCCCTCAAGGCGCCATCTTCCGCTTCGAGGTTCAGCTCGCCGAGGCCGCGCCGCGAGTCACGCAGCGCACGCCCCAGCAGCTGTTCCAAGTCGGGCGCACTGAGCGACTCGAGCCGGAACACGCGCGCTCGGCTGAGCAACGCTGCGTTCACGGCGAAGCTGGGGTTCTCCGTGGTGGCTCCGATCAGCGTGACCGTGCCGTCCTCCACGTGCGGCAGGAGCGCGTCCTGCTGCCCCTTGTTGAAGCGGTGGATCTCGTCCACGAACAAGATGGTGCGCTTGCCATACACGCGCGCCCGCTCGCGTGCGGCGCCCAGGATCTTGCGCAGGTCGGCCACGCCGCCGAGCACCGCGCTGAACGACTCGAACGTGGCCGCGGTCTCGCGCGCGATGACCTCGGCGGTGGTGGTCTTGCCGGTGCCAGGCGGCCCCCAGAGGATCAGCGACGGAACGCGGTCCGCGCGGATCAGGCGCGCCAGCAGCTTGTCCGGACCGAACAAGTGCGGCTGGCCGGCCAGCTCCGAGAAGCGCTCGGGGCGCATGCGGTCCGCGAGGGGGCCCTTCTTGCTCGCGCTGTGATCGAAGAGATCCACGCAGCCGGTGTAGCAGCGTGTGTGACGCTCTCCAACGGCGGGTTACGTCACCCCCGCGCGATCGCGACATCCCTGTCATGGGTGCGCATCGTCGGTGCCAGTGGATCGGGGGCTTTTTGCGCTGCGCGCCACAAAAGAGCGGGTGGCACGCCGGTTGCTGAAAGTTTCGGGCATCAACCCGCGTTGGAGGCTTCATGCACTCGCTCTTCGACCTGATCTACGACCATCAACGCCTCAGCGCGCGCGAGCGCAGCGGCGAGATCATGAGTCTCTCCGACCAGGCGCTGCTGCTGGCGCTGGTCCAGATGCTGCGGGGTGAGCGCGCCGAGACGCGCGGGGAGCTGTCGTCGCCGCAGGTGCGCGTGCCTGGCAACGTGCGCGTCGCGGTGAGCGGCGCCTTCCACGTGGCCCATGTGAAGCACGTGTCGGGCAGCGGCATCGAAGCGCGCATGCGCGTGTCGCCCTCCTTGGGCGCCTCGGTGCTGGTGGAAGTGGAGGACCCCGTCTCGGACGTGCGCTACGCCTTCCCCGCGGTGGTCAGCGGCAGCAGTCACGGCATCACCAAGCTGACGTTCAACGGAGCCCCCACGCGCGGCAAGCTGGTGGAAGGCACGCGTCGCTGGCGGGCAGCCACGCTGCCGGTGAAGCACGCGCAGGCTCCGGCCACGCCGCGACCGTCCATTCCGGCGCCGGCGGCCTGACCGCAACGCAGCGGGTCGAGCGGTATGGGTTGACGCGCGCGACGTTGCTGCGGTACTGCAAAGCTGCGTTACAGCGGTGACCGGCCGCTTCCTTCTCTGCGTCCGACCAGGAGTCAGCTCGTGCTCACCCGTTTCCAAGTCCGGAAGTTCACCCGGATGTTCAACGCCCTCGACATCAACGCGGACGGCGCACTCGACGCCGAGGACGTGGAGCTGGTGGTCGGCCGCCACGCCACCGAGAGCGCCGGGCGAGCCGAGCCCGCGCACCTGGCCACGCTCGAGGCGGCCTACCGCGCTTGGTACGGCGGCATCATCCAGATGGCGGACCACAACCAGGACGGCAAGGTCACGCTCGAGGAGTTCCTCGGCTTCCAAGAGAACCTCATGAAGGACGCCGCGCTCTACGAGCAGATCATCGGCGCCATCACGCAGATGACCTGCACCATCCTCGACCACGACGGTGACGGGAAGAACGACACCGACGACTACGTGCAGTTCTCCCGCGTGCTGCGCATCGGCGAGGAGGGCGCCACCGAGCGGTGGGCCGCGCTGTCTGCCCACCGCGATGGGCTCATGGGCGTGGAAGACATCCGCGCCGTGCTGCAGGACTTCTTCCAGGGCACCGACGAGAGCTCGCCCGCCACGAACTTCCTCGGCGCTCCCTGAGCGGCGGTCGCGGATGAGCCAGACGACCGAGATCGTCGCGCACGTCGTGTCCGGCGTGGTGCACTCGCTGCGCGTGAGCCTCTACCGTGAGTGGGGCGTGCCGTACCCGTGGCTGCGCAAGTCGCCCATGGTGCGGTTCAAGACCGACCGCGCATGGCCGCAGCCGTCGCCCATCTCCGACAAAATGCCGGCGGCCGTGCTGCACGTGCCCGCGGAGGAGAAGCAGGAGTTCCTGGCGCAGATCGTGAGCCGCTTCCAGCGGCAGGTGACCTATTCGTGGGTCGCCGCCATCTCGTACCTGAAGCGCACGCCGCACCTCGACTGCCCCGACGACGCCACGTTCACCCGGCACCTCACGCACTCGGTCTACGCGTACTTCCTGACGCGTGAGCTGGACGACGCGGACCGCCGCCTGTTGGCCGCGCACGGCATCGACTCCGGCTCCGTGTGGAAGTCCGACCTCTCGCCCGTGAGCACGGTGGAGCCCTTCCCCGGTCTCCACTGCGTGGGCTCGGCTTGCTACTTCCGCGAGGTCGCGCCGGCGACGTTCGAGGTGCTGGGCATCGCCATGGTGGACCGCGACTTCCAGCTCGGGGCGCTCATCCAGCCCGTGGATGGGAGCGCGTGGAAGCTCGCCAAGGTGCACGCGCTCCAGGGAGCCACGTACCTGTCGCTCTTCGTCACGCACCCGCGCTGCCACTTCCCGATGGACGCCATCATCGCGGTGACGCGCACGTGCCTGCCCGAGACGCACCGCGTGTGGAAGCTGCTGGAACCGCACATGTACCTGCAGGTGCCGCTCGACTACTCGGTGCTGCACATCAAGAACGGGCCCGGCTACAACGACCCGCGCCTGTACTACACCGCGTTCAGCGGTGGCGGGCGCTCGCAGTATCGGCTCTTCGAGTACTCGTTCGCGGGCATGGCCGGGCACGCGGCCTTCCCGCCCTATCACTTCGGCTTCCTGCTGGAGCGCGAGCGCAACGCATACCTCGAGTTCATGGCGGGCTACCACCAGGTCATCCTCGCCTTCGTGCGCGAGGTGCTGGCCGACATGGAGCTGGACGACGCGGTGCGCGAGTGGGCGAAGCAGTGCGCGCACTACTCGCGCGGCTTCGGGCCGGCCGACGGCGTGCTCGACAAGGAGCAGCTGGCGTTCCGCGTGGCCACCATCATGTGGAACTGCTCGGTGGTGCACAGCGCGGACCACTGGGAGTTCTTCAACATCCCCATGGAGCACAAGCCCACGCGCCTGCGCGTCCCGCCGCCGTTCGAGAAGCGCGGGCACACGTTCGACGCGGCCGCCCTCACGCAGGTGGAAGACCGCCTGCGCCAGTACATGTGGCACGAGCTCTACGTGCGGCCGTGGCCGCTGCGGAAGCTCACCGAGGTGGACTACGGGTTCGAGGAGCCTGCGCTGCAGCGGGCCAACCGGGGCTTCGTGGGTGCCTTGGCGGCGTACGACGAGAGCCTCGCCGGGCACGGCTTCATCCCGCTCGCCGAGATTGCCACCAGCATCCAGTACTGACTCGCTCCCCCTCAGTCTGGCTGGAACAGTACCGTCTGCGTGCGGTCGTTGTCGTAGAACTGGCCGGCTCGGTCGAACGTGACGGCCCCGAAGGTGTTGACCACGATGGCGAACACCCCCGTCGCGAGGAACACCTTGCCGAAGCGTCGCCCGCCGAGGGCCAGCATCACGAAGAGGAGCGGCAGGTAGTCCAGCGCGAAGCGGTAGCCGAACTGCACCCAGCCGCTGTTCTGGTACATGAGGTTCAGGATGATCACGGGGATGACGGCCCACGTGAGCGCGCGCAGCACGGGGCTCTGCCGCACCGGCGACAGCAGCATCAGGAGCGCCGGCGTGGTGACCCACAGCGCGAGGCCGTGGCGGCTGATGATCACGTGCGGCGGCTCGGCGGTGAGCCAGGGCAGCGACGACGTGAACACCGCGAGGTTGCGCGCCACGTAGTGGTAGTTGAAGAGGCCCCACCTATCGATGCGCCCGCGCCAGCCGATCTGCAGCAGCGAGTGCCCGAACTCGAAGGGGTCGTCGAAGCGCGCGTCGTTCATCCACATGGCGATGCCACCGCACACCAGGATGGGCGCGCTGAAGAGGGCGCCGAGCCGGAGGGCGCGTGACCACTCCACGTTGCGCAGCGTCGCCCACATGCTCTCGGAGCGCGCGTTGCCCGGCGCGACTCCGTCGCCCGTCGTTGGTGCGTCGCTCTCGCTGGGCGGGAGGCGCGCTCGCTCGCGCTGGGTCACCCGCACGATCTCGAGCGCCATCAAGATGGCCAAGGCCGCCGTGGTGGGCCGCGTCAGGAAGCACAGCCCCAGCATGAGCCCCGCCAGCTCGGGCCGGCGCGCGCCGATGCCGATGTGCACGAAGAGGCACAGCAGCGTGGTGGCC